>NZ_JBFALF010000025.1:0-167526 GCF_040656115.1 Nonomuraea sp. NPDC050202
GAGGTCGACGCCCGTGACACCAAGCTGGGTCCGGAGGAGATCACCCGGGACATCCCGAACGTCTCCGAGGAGGTCCTGGCCGACCTCGACGAGCGCGGCATCATCCGGATCGGCGCCGAGGTCGTGCCCGGCGACATCCTGGTCGGCAAGGTCACCCCGAAGGGCGAGACCGAGCTGACCCCGGAGGAGCGGCTGCTGCGCGCGATCTTCGGTGAGAAGGCGCGCGAGGTCCGTGACACCTCGCTGAAGGTGCCCCACGGTGAGCAGGGCAAGGTCATCGCCGTCCGCGTGTTCAGCCGCGAGGAGGGCGACGAGCTTCCCCCCGGCGTCAACGAGCTGGTCCGCGTCTACGTGGCCCAGAAGCGTAAGATCACCGACGGTGACAAGCTGGCCGGCCGGCACGGCAACAAGGGTGTCATCTCCAAGATCCTGCCGGTCGAGGACATGCCGTTCCTGGAGGACGGCACCCCGGTCGACATCATCCTCAACCCCCTCGGCGTGCCGGGTCGAATGAACGTCGGCCAGGTGCTGGAGACCCACCTGGGGTGGATCGCCGCCCGCGGGTGGGACATCTCGGGCATCCAGGAGGCCTGGGCCGAGCGGCTGCGCGAGAAGGGCTTCGAGCAGGTCGCCCCGCGCACCAACATGGCCACCCCGGTCTTCGACGGCGCCCACGAGGAGGAGATCGTCGGCCTGCTCGGCAACACCATCGCCAACCGTGACGGTGACCGGATGGTGCAGCCGACGGGCAAGGCCCGGCTGTTCGACGGCCGTTCCGGCGAGCCGTTCCCGTACCCGATCGCGGTCGGCTACATCTACATCCTCAAGCTGCTGCACCTGGTCGACGACAAGATCCACGCCCGGTCGACCGGTCCGTACTCCATGATCACCCAGCAGCCGCTCGGCGGTAAGGCCCAGTTCGGTGGCCAGCGCTTCGGTGAGATGGAGGTGTGGGCGCTGGAGGCGTACGGCGCCGCGTACGCGCTGCAGGAGCTGCTGACCATCAAGTCCGACGACGTTCTCGGCCGGGTGAAGGTCTACGAGGCCATCGTCAAGGGCGAGAACATCCCCGAGCCGGGCATCCCCGAGTCCTTCAAGGTGCTCATCAAGGAGATGCAGTCGCTGTGCCTCAACGTCGAGGTGCTCTCCAGCGACGGCATGTCCATCGAGATGCGCGACACCGACGAGGACGTCTTCCGCGCCGCGGAGGAGCTCGGTATCGACCTGTCCCGGCGTGAGCCGAGCAGCGTGGAAGAAGTCTGAGGGGGAGATCGCACAAAATGCTAGACGTCAACTTCTTCGACGAGCTCAGGATCGGTCTTGCGACGGCTGACGACATCCGTCAGTGGTCGCACGGCGAGGTCAAGAAGCCCGAGACGATCAACTACCGAACCCTCAAGCCGGAAAAGGACGGGCTCTTCTGCGAGAAGATCTTCGGTCCGACCCGCGACTGGGAGTGCTACTGCGGTAAGTACAAGCGCGTCCGGTTCAAGGGCATCATCTGTGAGCGCTGTGGCGTCGAGGTGACTCGCGCCAAGGTGCGTCGTGAGCGGATGGGCCACATCGAGCTGGCCGCGCCGGTCACGCACATCTGGTACTTCAAGGGCGTCCCGTCGCGCCTCGGCTACCTGCTCGACCTCGCCCCGAAGGACCTGGAGAAGGTCATCTACTTCGCGGCGTACATGATCACGCATGTCGACACCGAGATGCGTGAGCGTGACCTGCCCTCGCTGGAGGCGAAGATCTCCGTCGAGCGGCAGCACATCGAGCAGCGCCGCGACGCCGACGTCGAGGCCCGGCAGAAGAAGCTCGAGGCCGACCTGGCCGAGCTGGAGGCCGCCGGCGCCAAGGGCGACCAGCGCCGCAAGGTCCGCGAGGGCGCCGAGCGCGAGATGCGTCAGCTGCGCGACCGCGCCCAGCGCGAGCTGGACCGGCTCGACGAGGTCTGGAGCCGCTTCAAGAACCTCAAGGTCCAGGACCTCGAGGGCGACGAGCTGCTCTACCGCGAGATGCGCGACCGCTTCGGCCGCTACTTCAAGGGCGGCATGGGCGCGCAGGCGATCCAGGACCGCCTGATCAGCTTCGACCTCGACGCCGAGGCGGAGAACCTGCGCGAGACCATCCGCAGCGGCAAGGGCCAGAAGAAGGCCCGCGCCCTCAAGCGGCTCAAGGTCGTGTCGGCGTTCCTGAACACGACCAACTCGCCGCGCGGCATGGTGCTCGACTGCATCCCGGTCATCCCGCCGGACCTGCGCCCGATGGTGCAGCTCGACGGTGGCCGGTTCGCCACCTCCGACCTCAACGACCTGTACCGCCGGGTCATCAACCGCAACAACCGCCTCAAGCGTCTGCTCGACCTCGGCGCGCCCGAGATCATCGTGAACAACGAGAAGCGGATGCTGCAGGAGGCCGTGGACGCGCTGTTCGACAACGGCCGCCGCGGTCGCCCGGTCACCGGTCCCGGCAACCGGCCGCTGAAGTCCCTCAGCGACATGCTGAAGGGCAAGCAGGGTCGTTTCCGCCAGAACCTGCTGGGCAAGCGAGTCGACTACTCCGGCCGTTCGGTCATCGTCGTCGGCCCGCAGCTCAAGCTGCACCAGTGCGGTCTGCCCAAGCAGATGGCGCTGGAGCTGTTCAAGCCGTTCGTGATGAAGAGGCTCGTGGACCTCAACCACGCGCAGAACATCAAGTCGGCCAAGCGGATGGTCGAGCGCGCCCGCCCCGTGGTGTGGGACGTGCTCGAAGAGGTCATCACCGAGCACCCGGTGCTGCTCAACCGCGCTCCGACGCTCCACCGTCTGGGCATCCAGGCGTTCGAGCCGCAGCTGGTCGAGGGCAAGGCCATCCAGATCCACCCGCTCGTCTGCACCGCGTTCAACGCGGACTTCGACGGCGACCAGATGGCCGTGCACCTGCCGCTGTCGGCTGAGGCCCAGGCCGAGGCACGCATCCTGATGCTCTCGACCAACAACATCCTCAAGCCGGCCGACGGCAAGCCCGTCACCATGCCCACCCAGGACATGGTCATCGGCCTCTACTGGCTGACCACCCAGAAGGACGGCGCGCTGGGCGAGGGCCGCGTGTTCGGCTCTATCGCCGAGGCGCAGATGGCCTTCGACCGCCGCGAGCTGGAGATCCAGGCGAAGATCCAGATCCGGCTCAAGGACGTCCTGCCGCCGCGTGACTGGGTGGCCCCCGAGGGCTGGGAGCAGGGCGACCCGATCCGGCTGGAGACCACGTTCGGGCGGTGCCTGTTCAACCAGACGCTGCCGGACAGCTACCCCTTCGTCGACTTCCAGGTCGGCAAGAAGCAGCTGTCCACGATCGTGAACGAGCTGGCGGAGACCTACCCCAAGATCGAGGTCGCCAACTCGCTCGACGCGCTCAAGGACGCCGGCTTCCGCTGGGCGACCCGCTCCGGTGTCACGATCTCGATCGAGGACGTCGTCGCGCCGCCGAACAAGCAGGACATCATGGAGAACTACGAGCGCCGGGCCGACAAGGTTCAGCGCGAGTACGAGCGCGGTCTGATCACCGACGAGGAGCGCCGCCAGGAGCTCATCGAGATCTGGACGCACGCGACGGCCGACGTCGAGACCGACATGGTCAACGCCTTCCCGGCGACCAACCCGGTCTGGATGATGGTCAACTCCGGTGCCCGTGGTAACAAGATGCAGGTCCGGCAGATCGCCGGTATCCGCGGCCTGGTGTCCAACACCAAGGGTGAGACGATCCCGCGGCCGATCAAGGCCTCGTTCCGCGAGGGCCTGTCGGTGCTGGAGTACTTCATCTCCACCCACGGTCAGCGGAAGGGTCTGGCCGACACCGCTCTGCGTACCGCCGACTCGGGTTACCTGACCCGTCGTCTGGTGGACGTGGCGCAGGACGTCATCGTGCGTGAGATCGACTGCGGCACCGACCGCGCGGTCCCGCTGCACGTGGCCGACCGCGACCCGTCGGGCAACCTGGTCAAGGCGGAGAACGCCGAGTCCAACGTGCACGGCCGCATCCTGGCCGAGGACGTCGAGGTCGACGGCAAGATCATCGCCCCGGCGGGTGTCGACATCAACGACATCCACGTGACGAAGCTGGTCGAGGCCGGCGTCGAGACGGTCCGCACCCGCAGCGCGCTCGTCTGCGAGGCCAAGATCGGTGTCTGCGCGACCTGCTACGGCCGCTCGCTGGCCACCGGCAAGCTCGTGGACGTCGGCGAGGCGGTCGGCATCATCGCCGCCCAGTCGATCGGTGAGCCCGGCACGCAGCTGACGATGCGTACCTTCCACACCGGTGGTGTGGCCGGTGCCGACATCACCCACGGTCTGCCCCGTGTCACGGAGCTCTTCGAGGCGCGCATCCCCAAGGGTGTCGCCCCGATCTCCGAGGCCGAGGGCCGGGTCCGGATCGACGAGACCGACAAGACCAGGAAGATCGTCATCACCCCCGACGACGGCTCGGAGGAGATCGCCTACCCGGTCTCGATGCGCTCGCGCCTGCTCGTGCAGGAGGGGCAGCGCGTCACGGTCGGTCAGCAGCTCGTCGCCGGTGCCGTCAACCCGAACGAGGTGCTGCGCATCCTCGGCCCGCGGGCCGTGCAGCTGCACCTGGTGGCGGAGGTCCAGCAGGTCTACCGCTCGCAGGGTGTGTCGATCCACGACAAGCACATCGAGATCATCGTGCGGCAGATGCTCAAGCGCGTGAACGTGCTGGAGTCCGGTGACACCGACCTGCTGCCCGGCGAGCTCGTGGAGCGTCCGCGCTTCGAGCAGATGAACCGCGAGACCGTGGCCGAGGGCGGGTCGCCCGCCGCCGGCCGTCCGGTGCTCATGGGCATCACGAAGGCGTCGCTGGCCACCGAGTCGTGGCTGTCGGCGGCCTCCTTCCAGGAGACGACCCGGGTGCTGACGGACGCGGCGATCCACGCCAAGTCCGACTCGCTGCTGGGCCTGAAGGAGAACGTCATCATCGGTAAGCTCATCCCGGCCGGTACCGGCATGCCGCAGTACCGCAACATCCGGGTGGAGCCGACCGAGGAGGCCAAGGCCGCCATGTACACGGTGGGCGGTTACGACGGCTCCGCCGCGGACTACACCTTCGGCACGGGCAGCGGCGAGGCCGTCCCGCTGGAGGAGTACGACTTCGGTCAGTACAACAGGTGATTTCCTAGTCGCTTGCAGGTGAAGCGCCCGGGTCTCTCGTCAGAGAGGCCCGGGCGCGTCGCGTTACGGCCCTCGTCCTGTCACGGCATGCCGTGCTCACCCCACCAGAGCCCTCCAGGGAGAGGCCCGCTGAGCCCTTCAGCGGCGGGCCGCCGCTACGGCGCATCGTGGGCCGGTGGCGTTGTCAGAGCATCGCCGTGAGAAGGTCCCTGACCTTGGTGGCCGCCTCGGTGATCGCGGTCACGCCGCCGGCGGAGGCCGTCAGCATGCTGAGGAAGCCCGTGAGGCGGTTCGGGCGCTGTTCGCCCTCCACCTCCTCCCGCAGGAGTTCGACAGCGGTGCTCGCGCCCTGAGGGTCGGCCAGCTCGTTCTGGTGGCGGGCGACGACGTTCAGCAGGCCGTTGATCAGAGTGCGCAGCTCCTCCTGCTGCGCGGCGGTGCCGTGGTCGTTGACCACGCCGTGGAAGTGGGAGCCGGGGGCGTGGCCGAAGTTCGAGCCGGGGGCGTTGCCCAGGTTGATGCCTTGGGCGCCGCTGAAGTTCCCGCCGTCGCGCTGGGTCATGGGGTGTCGCCTTTCTGCGCTGGGCCCGTGCTGCCGCGGAAGTGGGAGCCGGGCGCGTGGCCGAAGTTGGAGCCCGGGGCGTTGCCGAAGTTGGAGCCGCGGGCGTCGATCTTGTTGTGGGTGACCTGGGTGATGCGCTGGGCCACCTCGCCGGTGTCGATGCCGTGGTCGGACAGGAAGCGGCTGATGGCCTTGAACACCGCCTCGTGGACGACCTGGTCGAACATCTCGACGTCGCGTTCGATGAAGAAGCGGCGCAGGTCGTCGCCCATCGCGATCTCCCGTACGCTCCTGAGCGCGCCGTAGTCGTACAGGCCGTGGTTCTGGATGACCGTGCGGTCGTCGCGTTCCTGGCGGCGCAGGGCCGCGCCTCTGGCCGAGCGCATGGCGAGCCGGTAGGGCGCGGTGAGCAGCAGCGGGATCGTCCTGGCCGCGCCCTCCCCGATGGCGACCGCCAGGCCCGTCAGCGGGTCGGAGGAGATCCGGTCCACCTCGGAGTACTCGGGCGCCAGCGGATAGAGCATGTACGTGCTGCCCTCCAGGAAGAGGGAGCCGCGCAGCCGGATGGCCCTGATGAAGATGGTGACGATCAGCTGGCCGCCCCAGCCGAGGACCTCCACGCAGAGGTAGACGCGGGCCGAGGACTCCGGCGTCCGCGAGACCGCGCGCAGCAGCTCGGCGTCCGTCGTGACCAGCGGCGGGGCGAGGGGGTCCGGTAACAGCTCGGGGGCGTGGTTGATGTCGACGCCGTTGATGAACAGCCGCTCGGTCAGCCGGAGGTTCGGCAGCCCCGTGGCGGCCACCTCCCGCGCGAGGTGGGCGTGCACGTCGTCGGAGTGGAAGGGGCGGGGCGGGCGGTCCTTGTGCGCGGGCTTGGTGATGTCGATCGCGAACGACCAGCCGTGGTACTCCTCGCCGCTGCCGACGAAGGGGCGGTAGCCGGAGAAGACCATGACGTTCCCGTGCTGGGCCTGGACGAGGCGGCGGACCTGGCGCCGGGCGCGCGGGCCGAACGGGGCGGGGGCGGAGCCGGCCGTGAAGCGGCGGCTGGACAGGCGCCCGCCGAGGACGATGACCCTGGTGTGGAAGAGGTGCGCGGCCACCACCAGCCAGGCCGGCGCCAGGGGGAGCAGGGCGAGCACGACGAGCCTGAGCGGGCTCAGGTCGCCCGGGTCGTCGAGGTCGTCCAGGACGTCGAAGGCGTCCAGGTCGGGCAGGGCACCGGCGGCGGCCGCCGCGACGGTGCCGAGCGCGGCGCAGGCGATGAGCAGGAGGAGCACGTCGCGGACGGTGCGGTGGCGCTCGGCGGCGAGCGCGTGCTTGGCCACCGCGGGCAGCTCCACCCCGTACGAAGGGGCGGTGGCCCGGTAGGGATGGCCGAGGGTCTCCCGGATGACCTCGTGGGCGAAGGAGGCTTCGAGATAGCCGGCCGCGCACAGGTAGCGGGTGGTGTTCGTGGGGCGCTGGAGGGGAGCGGAGGTGGTGTGGTGCTCGTCCGGCACGCCGCCGCCCTGGATCTGCAGCACGGCCTCCACGCCGCCCATGCGGACGCGCTGGCCCACGGCCAGGCGTACGGGCTGGTGGATGCGCGCGCCGTCGACCCAGGTGCCGTTGGTGGAGTCGCAGTCGGCGATCCATGCCGACCCGCCGGCGAGCCAGAGCCTGGCGTGCCTGCGGCTGATCTCCTGGGAGTCGATGCGCAGGGACGCCGTGCGGCCGATCTCGGTAGGCGCCTCCGAGACGGGCAGGCGCAGGCCCCGCAGCTCGCGGGGCTTGACGAGGACGAGTTCGAAGGGGGAGGTGTGGGAGCCGGGCCAGTGCCCGTCGGCCGCCTCAGACAACGCGGCCTCCGCCCAGGTGTCGGGGGAGCCCCTGGTGCGGCTGGTCAAGGAGCTGTGGCATGTCTGTCGTCCCTCTCGACGATTCGCCACGCGACGTTATCCGCGCGGTGAGGCGCCCGCTTCAGGGAGTGACCTAGGGATTACCCTAGGGACGGTCGCACGGACTTCACCGTTCCGATGCCTGAGCTTCGGCGAAGCGCTCGCGAGATGGTCGCGAAGGCCGATATCATGGTCGGCGGAGCTGTAGATGGGCTGGATGAAAGGGCCCCCGGCGATCCGGAGTGGCAAGGCTTGCCGCCTTGTCGCGCCGTTTTGACGTGTCGCCAGGGCCTGGGTAGTCTTGAGCATCGTGCCCGTCTTCTAGCGGGCTCTCGACCGTGCGCTAATTGCGGCGCGGGACGGCTTCCTGGCTCGTATCCTCGCGGACGTGTCTGTGTGAACAGCGCGACACGCCCGAGCGCGGGGGCGCCGAGACAAGAAAAACCAGCAGGTCATGACACCGGCAGTACCTGCGAAATGCAAGACCTGATGACGTAACACCGGCCAAGGCACGAAACGGAGTGGCAGTGCCCACTATTCAGCAGTTGGTCCGCAAGGGCCGGCAGGACAAGGTCTCCAAGACCAAGACTCCTGCCCTCAAGGGGAGTCCGCAGCGGCGCGGCGTGTGCCAGCGCGTTTACACCACGACCCCGAAGAAGCCCAACTCGGCACTGCGTAAGGTGGCCCGCGTTCGGCTCACGAACGGCATCGAGGTCACGGCCTACATCCCCGGTGTGGGTCACAACCTGCAGGAGCACTCCATCGTGCTCGTGCGTGGCGGTCGTGTGAAGGACCTGCCGGGTGTTCGCTACAAGATCATCCGTGGTTCGCTCGACACCCAGGGTGTCCGCAACCGCAAGCAGGCCCGTAGCCGCTACGGCGCGAAGAAGGAGAAGAGCTAACAATGCCTCGTAAGGGTTCTCCTGGCCGTCGTCAGCTCATGTCTGACCCGGTTTACAGCTCGCCGCTGGTGACTGCCCTGATCAACAAGGTGCTTCTGGACGGCAAGCGCTCCATCGCGCAGTCGATTGTCTACGGCGCCCTCGAGGGCTGCAGGGAGAAGACGGGCAACGACCCGGTCGTCACCCTGAAGCGCGCGCTTGACAACGTCAAGCCCACCCTCGAGGTCCGCAGCCGTCGTGTCGGTGGCGCGACCTACCAGGTGCCGGTCGAGGTGCGCGCCGCGCGCAGCACCACCCTGGCCCTGCGCTGGCTGGTGCAGTACTCCCGCGCCCGCCGCGAGAAGACCATGACCGAGCGCCTCATGAACGAGCTCCTCGACGCCAGCAACGGCCTCGGGGCGAGCGTCAAGAAGCGCGAGGACACCCACAAGATGGCCGAGTCCAACAAGGCCTTCGCTCACTACCGCTGGTAGTGGGATCGACGAGACGACGAGGACGCGAGAGAAGTGGCCACCCAGACCGCTCTTGACCTGGCCAAGGTCCGAAACATCGGGATCATGGCCCATATCGACGCGGGCAAGACCACCACGACCGAGCGCATCCTGTTCTACACCGGGATCAACTACAAGATCGGTGAAGTCCACGAGGGCGCTGCCACGATGGACTGGATGGAGCAGGAGCAGGAGCGCGGCATCACGATCACGTCTGCCGCGACCACCTGTGAGTGGATCGGTCACACGATCAACATCATCGACACTCCGGGTCACGTCGACTTCACCATCGAGGTCGAGCGCTCGCTGCGCGTCCTCGACGGTGCCGTCGCCGTGTTCGACGGTGTGGCCGGTGTCGAGCCGCAGTCGGAGACGGTGTGGCGTCAGGCTGACCGCTACGACGTCCCCCGGATCTGCTTCGTCAACAAGATGGACCGTGTCGGCGCGGAGTTCCACCGCTGCGTCGACATGATGATCAGCCGCCTGGGCGCGACCCCGGCTGTGATCCAGCTTCCGTGGGGCGTTGAGGCCGACTTCAAGGGCGTCATCGACCTCATCAAGATGAAGGGCCTCATCTGGAGCGCCGAGGCGGCCAAGGGCGAGATGTACGACACCGTCGACATCCCGGCCGACCACGCCGAGGCCGCCCGTGAGTGGCGTGACCGCCTCATCGAGACGGTCGCCGAGAACGACGACGAGCTGATGGAGCTCTTCCTCGAGGGCACCGAGCCCAGCGAGGAGCAGCTGGTCGCGGCCATCCGCCGCGCCACGCTGGCCAGCGCCATCAACCCGGTCCTGTGCGGCACCGCGTTCAAGAACAAGGGCGTGCAGCCCCTGCTCGACGCGATCGTCGCCTACCTCCCCGCCCCGACCGACATCCCGGCCTTCAAGGGCCACGCGGTCGGCAACGAGGAGAAGGTGATCGAGCGCCACGCGGACCCGACCGAGCCGTTCTCCGCCCTGGCCTTCAAGATCGCCAGCGACCCGCACCTGGGCAAGATCACCTACATCCGCATCTACTCGGGCACGCTCGAGGCCGGTTCACAGGTCATCAACTCTGTGAAGGGCAAGAAGGAGCGGATCGGCAAGATCTACCAGATGCACGCCAACAAGCGCGAGGAGCGCCCGCAGGCGATCGCTGGTCAGATCGTGGCCGTCATGGGTCTGAAGGACACCACGACCGGTGACACCCTCTCCGACCCGTCGAACCAGGTCGTGCTCGAGTCGATGACGTTCCCGGCTCCGGTCATCAACGTCGCCATCGAGCCCAAGACCAAGGGCGACCAGGAGAAGCTCTCGACCGCCATCCAGCGCCTGGCCGAGGAGGACCCGTCCTTCCAGGTCCGCCGCGACGAGGAGACCGGTCAGACGGTCATCTGGGGCATGGGCGAGCTTCACCTGGAGATCCTCGTCGACCGTATGCGTCGCGAGTTCAAGGTCGAGGCCAACGTCGGCCGCCCGCAGGTCGCCTACCGCGAGACCATCCGCCGCAAGGTGGAGAAGGTCGACTACACCCACAAGAAGCAGACCGGTGGTTCCGGTCAGTTCGCGCGGGTCATCATCGACCTGGAGCCGCTGGGCGAGGGCAACGACGGTTACGAGTTCGAGAACAAGGTCACCGGTGGCCGCGTCCCGAGGGAGTACATCCCGTCGGTCGACGCCGGCGCCCAGGAGGCCGCCGAGTTCGGCGTGCTGGCCGGCTACCCGATGGTGGGCGTGAAGGTTACGCTGACCGACGGTGCGGCCCACGACGTGGACTCCTCGGAAATGGCGTTCAAGATCGCCGGTTCGATGGCCTTCAAGGAGGCCGCGCGCAAGGCGGACGCCGTGCTCCTCGAGCCGATGATGGCCGTCGAGGTGACCACGCCCGAGGACTACATGGGTGATGTCATCGGTGACCTCAACGGTCGCCGCGGGCAGATCCAGGCGATGGACGACCGGGCCGGTGCCAAGGTCGTCCAGGCGCTCGTGCCGCTGTCTGAGATGTTCGGCTACGTGGGTGACCTGCGTAGCAAGACGCAGGGGCGCGCGAGCTACAGCATGCAGTTCGACTCCTACGCGGAGGTGCCTCCGGGCATCGCCAAGGAGATCGTCGCGAAGGCCCGGGGCGAGTAGTTTCCAGTCCGATCCCGCGAGGGATCGGACCGGGACTTCTGTCCTGGTCCCTGGTGGGGTGGTGCGAGCCACCCCGCCGCCAAGGGGTTCGGGAGTTCCCGGGCCCGAGTGTGTAGACGAAAGTCAGTCAGATTCTCAAGGAGAGAACCAGTGGCTAAGGCCAAGTTCGAGCGGACCAAGCCGCACATGAACATCGGCACCATTGGGCACATCGACCACGGCAAGACCACGCTGACCGCGGCGATCACCAAGGTGCTTCACGACCGTTACCCCGAGCTGAACAAGGCGACCCCGTTCGACAAGATCGACAAGGCGCCCGAGGAGAAGGCTCGTGGTATCACGATCTCCATCGCGCACGTCGAGTACCAGACGGAGAAGCGTCACTACGCGCACGTTGACTGCCCGGGTCACGCCGACTACGTCAAGAACATGATCACCGGTGCCGCCCAGATGGACGGCGCCATCCTGGTGGTCGCCGCCACCGACGGCCCGATGCCGCAGACGAAGGAGCACGTCCTCCTGGCCCGCCAGGTCGGCGTCCCCTACATCGTCGTGGCCCTCAACAAGTCCGACATGGTGGACGACGAGGAGATCCTGGAGCTCGTCGAGCTCGAGGTCCGCGAGCTCCTGTCCGCTCAGGAGTTCCCCGGCGACGACCTGCCCGTCGTCCGCGTCTCCGCGCTCAAGGCTCTTGAGGGCGACGAGAAGTGGGCCGACAGCATCATCGAGCTGATGAACGCCGTCGACGAGAACGTCCCCGAGCCCCCGCGTGAGACGGAGAAGCCGTTCCTCATGCCGGTCGAGGACGTCTTCTCGATCACCGGTCGCGGCACCGTCGTCACCGGTCGTATCGAGCGCGGCATCGTCAAGGTCAACGAGCAGGTCGACATCATCGGCATCAAGCCGGAGAAGACCACGACCACCGTCACCAGCATCGAGATGTTCAACAAGATGCTCGACGAGGGTCACGCCGGTGACAACGCCGCCCTGCTGCTCCGCGGCATCAAGCGCGACGACGTCGAGCGCGGCCAGTGCATCATCAAGCCGGGCACGACCACCCCGCACACCGAGTTCACCGGCCAGGTCTACATCCTGTCCAAGGACGAGGGCGGCCGCCACACGCCGTTCTTCAACAACTACCGTCCTCAGTTCTACTTCCGTACGACTGACGTGACCGGTGTTGTGAACCTCCCCGAGGGCACCGAGATGGTCATGCCGGGCGACAACACCGAGATGCGCGTTGAGCTGATCCAGCCCATCGCCATGGAGGAAGGCCTCAAGTTCGCGATCCGTGAGGGTGGCCGCACCGTCGGCGCCGGTCGGGTCACGAAGATCATCAAGTAGCTAGACCGTCGGGGCGGCGGTCGGCCCCGAACCTTCGGGCCGGCCGCCGCACCGTGTAGGGCCCCATGCAGAGGCGCCGTGATCCAGCAGTCACTTCGGCCCAGTGACCGAAGTCACTGCCGGATCACGGAAGAAAAGGCAGATCGACTACGTCTGCCTCGTGGGGTTAATGCGGGATTGCACCTGCATGAACACACAGCGGCACAGGCCGCACGATACTTTTTCAGACGACAGCGAAGGACACCGAGGCCACTATGGCGGGACAGAAGATCCGCATTCGGCTCAAGGCCTATGACCACGAGGTCATCGACAGCTCGGCCAAGAAGATCGTCGAGACGGTGACGCGGACTGGCGCGAAGGTCGCAGGCCCGGTGCCGCTGCCGACCGAGAAGAACGTGTACTGCGTCATCCGCTCGCCGCACAAGTACAAGGACAGCCGCGAGCACTTCGAGATGCGCACGCACAAGCGGCTGATTGACATCATCGACCCGACCCCCAAGACGGTTGACTCGCTCATGCGGCTCGACCTCCCCGCGGGTGTCGACATTTCGATCAAGCTCTGAGGGAACGCACTGACATGGCTAAGACGATCAAGGGCGTCCTGGGCAAGAAGCTCGGCATGACCCAGGTCTTCGACGCGGACAACCGGCTCGTCCCGGTCACCGTGGTCGAGGCCGGTCCGTGCGTGGTGACCCGCGTCCGCACCGCAGAGAAGGACGGCTACTCCGCCGTTCAGCTCGGCTTCGGGCAGGTCGACCCCCGGAAGGTCAACAAGCCGCTCGGCGACTACCTGCGTAAGCACGACATCACCCCGCGCCGTTACTTCGCGGAGATCCGCACCGACGACGCGAGCGACTACACCCTGGGCCAGGAGCTGCTGGCCGACACCTTCGAGGCGGGCCAGTTCGTCGACGTGACGGGCAAGAGCAAGGGCAAGGGCTTCGCCGGTGTCATGAAGCGGCACGGCTTCGGTGGTCTGGGCGCGTCGCACGGTACGCAGCGCAAGCACCGCTCGCCGGGTTCCATCGGTGGCTGCGCCACCCCGGGCCGCGTTTTCAAGGGTCTGCGCATGGCTGGCCGGATGGGTAACGTCCGCACCACTGTGCAGAGCCTCAAGGTTCACGCCGTGGACGCCGAGAAGGGCCTCATCCTGATCAAGGGTGCGATCCCCGGCGCCAACGGCAGCCTGGTCCTCGTCCGTACCGCTGCCAAGAAGGGGGCTGCCAAGTGAGCACCACTATTGACGTCCTCGACGCCAGCGGCGCGAAGGCCGGCACCGTCGACCTGCCCGAAGACATCTTCGGCGCCAAGGTCAACGTTCCGCTGATCCACCAGGTGGTCGTGGCCCAGCTCGCCGCTCGCCGGCAGGGCACCCACAAGGCCAAGACCCGCGGTGAGGTCTCCGGCGGTGGCAAGAAGCCGTACCGCCAGAAGGGCACCGGCCGCGCCCGCCAGGGCTCGACCCGCGCTCCGCAGTTCACCGGCGGTGGCACCGTCCACGGCCCCGTGCCGCGCGACTACTCGCAGCGCACGCCCAAGAAGATGAAGGCCGCCGCCCTGCGTGGCGCCCTGTCCGACCGGGCGAGCGGTAACCGCGTGCACGTGGTGAGCTCCCTGGTCTCGGGCGAGACGCCCAAGACCAAGGCCGCGCTGGAGGCCCTGCGCAAGATCACCCAGGCCGCCCGCGTCCTGGTCGTGGTCGACTCGGACGACGAGCTGACCTGGCTGAGCCTGCGCAACGCTCCCGAGGTCCACCTGCTGGACGCCGGGCAGCTCAACACCTACGACGTGCTCGTGCACGACGACGTGGTCTTCACCCAGGAGGCGTACGACCAGGTCGTGGCGCGGCTGAGTGGCGGGAAGGAAGACGCCTGATGGAGAAGATCGCCGACCCGCGCGACATCATCATCAAGCCGGTCGTCTCTGAGAAGAGCTACGGCCTGATCGATGAGAACAACAAGTACACGTTCCTGGTGAAGAAGACCGCGAACAAGACCCAGGTCAAGATCGCCGTCGAGCAGATCTTCGGGGTCAAGGTCACCAGCGTGAACACGATCAACCGGCAGGGCAAGCGCAAGCGCACCCGTACCGGTTACGGCAAGCGTCCCGACACCAAGCGCGCGATCGTGAGCCTGGTCGAGGGCGATCGGATCGACATCTTCGGTCAGATCGGCTAGCAGCCATAGAAGTGAGTGGGTCCCCCTAGGGCCCGCGGGGCTGAGACCGTCGCACCTCGGTGCGGCGGGCTCACCCATGTAACCGACGAAGGATGAACGAAAAAGATGGGCATCCGTAAATACAAGCCGACGACTCCGGGTCGCCGCGGATCCAGTGTCTCGGACTTCTCCGAGATCACCCGCAGCACCCCTGAGAAGTCGCTGCTTGCGCCCCTTCACAGCAAGGGCGGCCGCAACGTACACGGCCGGGTCACCGCTCGCCACCAGGGCGGCGGTCACAAGCGCGCCTACCGGATCATCGACTTCCGCAGGCACGACAAGGACGGCATCCCGGCCAAGGTCGCTCACATCGAGTACGACCCCAACCGCACCGCCAACATCGCCCTGCTCCACTACGCCGACGGCGAGAAGCGCTACATCATCGCGCCGACCGGCCTCAAGCAGGGCGACAGGATCGAGAACGGCCCCGCCGCCGACATCAAGCCGGGCAACTGCCTGCCGCTGCGTAACATCCCGACCGGTACCTTCATCCACGCGGTGGAGCTCCGTCCGGGCGGTGGCGCCAAGCTCGGCCGCTCCGCGGGCGCGCAGATCCAGCTCCTCGCCAAGGAGGGCCAGTACGCCACGCTGCGTATGCCGTCCGGTGAGATGCGCATGGTGGACGTGCGCTGCCGCGCCACGGTGGGTCAGGTCGGCAACGCCGAGCAGGCCAACATCAACTGGGGTAAGGCCGGTCGTATGCGGTGGAAGGGCAAGCGCCCGACCGTCCGCGGTGTCGCGATGAACCCCGTCGACCACCCGCACGGTGGTGGTGAGGGCAAGACCTCCGGTGGTCGTCACCCGGTGAACCCCAAGGGCAAGCCCGAGGGCCGTACCCGTCAGGCGAACAAGGCCAGCGACAGGCTGATCATCCGCCGTCGGTCCAAGAGGAAGAAGCGGTAGGAGCAGCCGAAATGCCACGTAGCCTTAAGAAGGGTCCCTTCGTGGACGACCACCTTCAGAAGAAGGTGGACGCCCAGAACGAGAAGGGCACCAAGAATGTCATCAAGACGTGGTCGCGTCGCTCCATGATCGTTCCCGACATGCTCGGGCACACGATCGCCGTGCACGACGGCCGCAAGCACGTCCCGGTGTTCGTCACCGAGTCGATGATCGGGCACAAGCTCGGAGAGTTCGCCCCCACGCGTACGTTCCGCAGCCACGTCAAGGAAGACCGCCGCAGCCGGCGGTAAGCGTCCCAGAAGTAGGAGAAAGCGATGGAAGCCAGGGCTCAGGCGCGGTTCGTCCGTGTCACGCCCCTCAAGGCCCGCCGCGTGGTGGACCTTATTCGCGGGCTGCCCGCTTCGGAGGCGCAGGCCGTGCTGCAGTTCGCTCCCCAGTCGGCGAGCGAGCCGATCTACAAGGTGCTCAGTTCCGCCATGGCGAACGCCGAGCACAACTTCGATCTCGATCCCAGCACGCTCGTCGTGAGCCGTGCGTGGGTCGACGAGGGCCCGACGCTGAAGCGGTTCCGCCCGCGTGCACAGGGTCGCGCCTATCGGATCAACAAGCGGACGAGCCACATCACCGTGATCGTGGAGTCCCGCGAGCCGAAGGGAAGGACCCGATAGTGGGCCAGAAGGTTAACCCGCACGGGTTCCGCCTCGGCATCACGACCGACTTCAAGAGCCGGTGGTACGCCGACAAGCTGTACAAGTCCTACGTCGCCGAGGACGTGGCGATCCGCCGCATGCTGCAGAAGGGCATGGAGCGGGCCGGCATTTCCAAGGTCGAGATCGAGCGCACGACGGACCGCGTCCAGGTGGACATCCACACCGCGCGTCCCGGCATCGTGATCGGCCGCCGCGGCGCCGAGGCCGACCGGATCCGTGGCGACCTGGAGAAGCTGACCAAGAAGCAGGTCCAGCTCAACATCCTCGAGGTCAAGAACCCGGAGATCGACGCGCAGCTCGTCGCGCAGGGCGTGGCCGAGCAGCTGTCGAGCCGTGTCTCGTTCCGCCGCGCCATGCGCAAGGCGATGCAGTCGGCCATGAAGTCCGGCGCCAAGGGCATCCGTGTCCAGTGCTCCGGCCGTCTGGGCGGCGCCGAGATGTCGCGGTCGGAGTTCTACCGCGAGGGCCGTGTGCCGCTGCACACGCTCCGCGCGGACATCGACTACGGCTTCTACGAGGCCCGTACGACCTTCGGCCGCATCGGCGTGAAGGTCTGGATCTACAAGGGCGAGGCTCCGACGAGCCGCGCCGAGCGTGAGGCGGCTGCCGCCGGCGCTCGTGCCGGCCAGCGTCGCGAGCGCGACGACCGTCGTGGTGGCGGCGGCGACCGTCCGCGTCGTGGTGGCGGCGACCGCCCCCGTCGTGGCGGCGGCCGTGGCGACCGCGCCCCCCGCAACGAGGCGGCCTCGCAGGCCGCCCCCGAGACCGGCCCGGCTGCGCAGCCGGGTGCTGAAGGGAGCTGACCATGCTGATCCCGCGCAGGGTCAAGCACCGCAAGCAGCACCGGCCTGACCGCAGCGGAGCCGCCAAGGGCGGCACCAGGGTCGTGTTCGGCGAGTTCGGCATTCAGGCTGTTGAGCACTCCTACGTGACCAACCGCCAGATCGAGTCGGCTCGTATCGCCATGACCCGGCACATCCGCCGTGGCGGCAAGGTGTGGATCAACATCTACCCCGACCGTCCACTCACGAAGAAGCCTGCCGAGACCCGCATGGGTTCCGGTAAGGGTTCGCCGGAGTGGTGGATCGCCAACGTCAAGCCCGGACGCGTGATGTTCGAGCTGTCCGGCGTGGCGGAGCCGATCGCTCGCGAGGCGCTTCAGCGTGCGATCCACAAGCTCCCGATGAAGTGCAAGATCGTTAAGCGTGAAGTGGGTGAGGCGTGATGGCTAAGGGCCTGACCGCCGGCGAGCTGCGGCTCGAGGACGAGGACACCCTCGTCCAGAAGCTGAAGGAGGCGAAGGAGGAGCTGTTCAACCTCCGCTTCCAGGCGGCGACCGGTCAGTTGGAGAGCCACGGGCGGCTGCGTGCCGTCCGCCGCGAGATCGCCCGTATCTACACCGTGATGCGCGAGCGCGAGCTGGGCATCGTCACGGTCGAGAAGGAGACGAGCGATGGCTGAGACCGAGACCACCGAGACCACCGAGACCACTGCGGCCGCCGAGAGCGGCGAGCAGCGGCACTTCCGCAAGGTCCGCGAGGGCCTCGTCGTCAGCGACAAGATGGACAAGACCGTCGTCGTCGCCGTCGAGGACCGCGTGAAGCACCGTCTGTACGGCAAGGTCATCCGCCGTACGACCAAGTACAAGGCGCACGACGAGGCCAACGCCTGCGGCGTCGGCGACCGCGTGCTGCTGATGGAGACCCGCCCCCTCTCCGCCACCAAGCGGTGGAGGGTCGTGGAGATCCTCGAGAAGGCCAAGTAGGCCCTCTCTGATACACCGCGCCTCGTGGGGGCTCTGAGAGCCCCCATGACGGCGTCCAAGGACGCGGGGCCTCACGGCCTCGCGTCGCCTGCGGTGCGGCGCCCTGCGGGGCGCTGTGGCCGTGGGAACAAGACAATGCCAGGTTCCGCCAGGCTCAGAAATGAGAACCGGCGCGACTAACAGGAGTAGACGTGATCCAGCAGGAGTCGCGGCTCAAGGTCGCCGACAACACGGGCGCGAAGGAGATCCTTTGCATCCGCGTTCTCGGTGGCTCGGGCCGACGCTACGCCGGTATCGGCGACATCATCGTCGCCACTGTCAAGGACGCGCTGCCGGGCAGCACGGGCGTCAAGAAGGGTGACGTGGTCAAGGCCGTCGTCGTCCGCACGGTCAAGGAGCGCCGCCGGCCCGACGGCTCCTACATCCGCTTCGACGAGAACGCCGCCGTCATCATCAAGGACAGCGGCGACCCTCGCGGCACTCGTATCTTCGGCCCGGTCGGCCGCGAGCTGCGCGACAAGAAGTTCATGCGCATCATCTCGCTCGCCCCGGAGGTGTTGTAAATGCCGAAGTCGCTGCACGTGCGCAAGGGTGACCTGGTCCAGGTCATCGCCGGCAAGGACAAGGGTGCCAAGGGTCGTGTAATCGCCACGCTGCCGCGCGAGGACCGCGTGGTGGTCGAGGGCGTCAACATGATCAAGAAGCACGCCAAGGAGACCCACCAGGGCCCGCGCGGCGCCAAGACCGGCGGCGTGCAGACCATGGAGGGCCCGATCCACGTCTCGAACGTGAAGAAGCTCAAGGACGACAAGCCCGCCGAGAAGAAGGCCGACGAGAAGGCCGACGAGACGGGTGAGGACAGCTGATGACTGCCACGACCACTGAGACCGAGCGCCCGACGCCGCGACTCAAGACGAAGTACCGCGAGGAGATCGCGGCGCAGCTTCGCGAGCAGTTCGGCATCGAGAACGTCATGCAGATCCCGGCCCTGACCAAGATCAAGGTCAACATGGGTGTGGGTGAGGCGGCTCGTGACTCCAAGCTCATCGAAGGTGCCGTCCGCGACCTCACCGCGATCACCGGCCAGAAGCCGGCCGTCGTCCGGGCGCGCAAGTCCATCGCGCAGTTCAAGCTGCGCGAGGGCATGCCGATCGGCGCGCACGTCACGCTGCGTGGCGACCGCATGTGGGAGTTCCTCGACCGGCTGCTGGCGCTGGCCCTGCCCCGTATCCGGGACTTCCGTGGCCTGTCGCCGAAGCAGTTCGACGGCAACGGCAACTACACGTTCGGTCTGACCGAGCAGGTCATGTTCCACGAGGTCGACCAGGACAAGGTCGACCGGCCGCGGGGCATGGACATCACGATCGTGACCACCGCGAAGAACGACGACCAGGGCCGGGCGCTGCTGAAGCTCCTCGGCTTCCCGTTCAAGGAGGCCTGATCCAATGGCGAAGAAGTCGCTGATCGCCAAGGCGGGGCGCAAGCAGAAGTTCGAGGTCCGGGCCTACACCCGTTGCTCGCGTTGTGGCCGGCCGCGCGCCGTCTACCGCAAGTTCGGGCTCTGCCGGGTGTGCTTCCGCGAGATGGCGCACCGGGGCGAGCTGCCCGGCATCACCAAGTCGAGCTGGTAGGTAACCTGGTGGGCGGCCCGAGTGCCGCCCATCGGGCACTCATATTTCAGTAGAAGAACAGGACGTCTCCCTCAGCGGGACGTTCGTGACCACGCCAAAGGTCCACCGGCAGAGCGCTGCTTCGCCGACTGGAAACCGTGGCGAGGAAGGCCACTGGCCATGACGATGACCGACCCGATCGCAGACATGCTCACGCGTCTGCGCAACGCGAATTCGGCGTACCACGACAGCGTGTCGATGCCGTACTCGAAGATCAAGGCGCACATCGCCGAGATCCTCCAGCAGGAGGGCTACATCCAGGCCTGGACCGTCGAAGACGCCAAGGTCGGAAAGAACCTCGTGGTGGAGCTCAAGTTCGGGCCTACCCGTGAGCGGTCGCTCGCGGGCCTGCGCCGGGTTTCCAAGCCCGGTCTGCGGGTTTATGCGAAGAAGGACAACCTGCCTCGAGTCCTGGGCGGACTGGGCGTCGCGATCATCTCGACGTCCCACGGCCTCATGACCGACAAGCAGGCCGGCAAGCGTGGTGTGGGCGGGGAAGTCCTCGCCTACGTCTGGTAGAGGGGAGGAACACAGCATGTCGAGAATCGGACGGCTGCCCATCCCTGTGCCGAGTGGCGTAGACATCGCGATCAACGGCCAGGATGTCCAGGTCAAGGGCCCGAAGGGCACGCTCACTCACACGGTCGCCGAGCCCATCAAGGTGGCTCGGGACGACGACGGCGCCATCGCCGTCACCCGGCCGAACGACGAGAACAAGGTCCGTGCGCTGCACGGCCTGTCCAGGACGCTGATCGCCAACATGGTGCAGGGCGTCACTCAGGGCTACTCCAAGAGCCTTGAGATCGTCGGCGTCGGTTACCGCGTTCAGGCCAAGGGCCCGACGCAGCTGGAGTTCTCGCTGGGCTTCAGCCACCCGGTCATCGTCGACGCCCCCGAGGGCGTCAGCTTCCGCGTCGAGAAGCCGACCCTGTTCCACGTGGACGGCATCGACAAGCAGAAGGTCGGCGAGGTCGCGGCCAACATCCGCAAGCTGCGCAAGCCTGACCCGTACAAGGGCAAGGGCGTGCGCTACCAGGGCGAACAGATCCGCCGCAAGGTCGGAAAGGCTGGTAAGTAGGCATGGCTCCGAAGGTTGCGTTCAGCAAGCACACGGCTGCCCGCACCGTTTCGCGGGCCCGCCGTCACCGCCGCGTCCGCAAGTTCGTCGTCGGTTCGGCCGAGCGTCCGCGCCTGGTCGTCAACCGCTCGACGCGTCACATGTTCGTCCAGATCGTGGACGACACCGTCGGCCACACGCTGGTGAGCGCGTCCACCATGGACCCCGCGCTGCGCTCGCTGGAGGCGGACAAGACGGAGAAGGCGAAGAAGGTCGGCGAGCTCCTCGCTCAGCGGGCCAAGGAAGCCGGGATCACCAAGGTCGTCTTCGACCGCGGTGGCAACCGCTACGCCGGCCGCATCGCGGCTCTGGCGGACAGTGCCCGCGAAGGCGGGCTCGAGTTCTGATGGCTACTGAGAAGAGGAACCACTGATGGCTGCAGCTCCGCGTCGCGGTGGCGGCACCGGTGGCGAGCGGCGGGACCGTCGTGACGATCGCCGCGGTGGCGCCGCCGACAAGGGCGTCTCGTACATCGAGCGCGTAGTGAAGATCAACCGAGTGGCCAAAGTCGTGAAGGGTGGTCGTCGCTTCAGCTTCACCGCCCTCGTCGTCGTCGGTGACGGCAACGGCCTGGTCGGCGTCGGCTATGGCAAGGCCAAGGAAGTCCCCGCGGCCATCGCCAAGGGTGTCGAAGAGGCGAAGAAGCACTTCTTCAAGGTGCCCAGGATCCAGGGCACGATCCCGCACACCGTGCAGGGCGAGGAGGCGGCCGGTGTCGTCTTCCTGCGTCCGGCCTCGGCCGGTACTGGCGTCATCGCCGGTGGCCCGGTGCGCGCGGTGCTGGAGTGCGCGGGCATCCACGACGTGCTGTCCAAGTCGCTCGGCTCCGACAACCCGATCAACATCGTGCACGCCACCGTGGCGGCTCTGAAGGGCCTCTCGCGCCCCGAGGAGATCGCCGCCCGCCGTGGCCTGCCGATCGAGGACGTGGCCCCGCCGGCCATGCTCAAGGCCCAGCGTGAGGGCCTGGCGGAGGCTGCGGCCGCGAAGGCGGTGAGCTAGTCATGGCACGCCTGAAGATCACTCAGGTTCGCTCGAAGATCGGTGGCAAGCAGAACCAGCGTGACTCGCTGCGTTCGCTTGGCCTGAAGCGAATCGGCGACGTCGTCGTCAAGGAGGACCGGCCCGAGATTCGCGGGATGGTCTCCGTGGTGACGCACCTCGTCGAGGTGGAAGAGGTCGACTAGTCATGACTGACAAGGCTCCGCTCAAGATTCACGACCTGCGTCCCGCCCCCGGCGCCAACAAGTCGAAGATCCGCAAGGGTCGCGGCGAGGCGTCGAAGGGCAAGACGGCCGGTCGCGGCACCAAGGGCTCGCACGCCCGTACGACGGTTCCCCTCGGCTTCGAGGGTGGCCAGGTGCCGCTGCAGAGGCGTCTGCCGAAGCTCAAGGGCTTCTCCAACGCCCTGTTCAAGACGACCTACCAGGTCGTCAACCTCGACAGGATCGGCGAGCTGTTCCCCGAGGGTGGCGAGGTCACCGTCGAGGGTCTGGTCGCCAAGGGTGCTGTTCGCAAGAACCAGCTCGTGAAGGTGCTCGGCACCGGCGAGATCTCGGTCGCGGTGAACGTGACGGCTCACGCCTTCTCGTCCTCCGCGAAGGAGAAGATCGCCGCCGCCGGTGGTTCCGTTACCGAGCTGTAGTAACGCTATGACGAGGCGTGGGGGCTTTGACAATGGGCCCCCACGCCCGTAGTGCGTTAGAGTTCGCGAGACGGCAGGCTTCTGTCCGGCTCGTTTGACATGAGACTTCAGATGGCAGATCCCCGCACCATCGCTTACTCACACCGCCGTAAAGGCGCGCAGGAGGGACCGTGCTGACCGCGTTTACCCGGGCGTTCCGGACACCGGACCTGCGCAAGAAGTTGCTCTTCACCCTGGGCATCATCGCGCTTTTCCGTCTCGGCTCGGTTCTTCCGACTCCGGGAGTCCACGTCCAGAACCTCGCCGCCTGTTTCGACCAGGCTCGGAGTGGCGACACCGGCAACATCTACGGGATGGTCCAGCTCTTCAGCGGCGGTGCGCTGCTGAAGCTTTCCGTGTTCGCGCTGGGCATCATGCCGTACATCACCGCGAGCATCATTCTCCAGCTGCTCGTCGTGGTCATTCCGCGACTCGAAGCGCTGAAGAAGGAAGGCCAATCCGGCCAGACCAAGATCACGCAGTATACGCGTTATCTGACCATCGGGCTCGCGGTCCTGCAGTCCACCGCCTTCATCGCGCTGGCCCGTACCGGCCAGCTTTTCCCGAACTGCCAGCAGGACGTCCTGCTCGACCCCGACAACATCTTCATGATCGTGACGATGGTGGTCATCATGACCGCCGGTACGTCGGTGATCATGTGGCTCGGTGAGCTCATCACCGACCGCGGTGTCGGCAACGGCATGTCCATCCTGATCTTCACGCAGGTCGTCGCGGTCTTCCCCTCCGAGCTGGCCAACATCTTCCAGGCGAACAAGTTCACCTTCGCGGTCGTCATGGTGGTCGGCATCTTTATGATCGCCGCGGTGGTCTTCGTCGAGCAGGCTCAGCGGCGCATCCCGGTGCAGTACGCCAAGCGCATGGTGGGCCGCAGGATGTACGGCGGCACGTCGACGTACATCCCGCTGAAGGTCAACCAGGCCGGCATCATCCCGGTGATCTTCGCCTCGTCCCTGCTCTACCTGCCGCAGCTCATCACGTCGCTCTTCCAGACCAGCGACAACGTGGTGATCACCTGGATCTCGCAGAACCTGGCCACGGGCGACACTCCCATCTACATGGCCACGTTCTTCCTGCTGATCATCTTCTTCACCTACTTCTACGTGTCGATTACGTTCAACCCCACTGAAGTCGCCGACAACATGAAGAAGTACGGTGGATTCATTCCGGGCATCCGCCCCGGCCGTCCGACGGCTGAATACCTGAACTTCGTGCTCACCCGTCTGACCGCGCCCGGCGCGCTCTATCTGGGTCTGATCTCCATGGTCCCGATCGTCGCGCTGGCGGTGGCCGGTGCGAGCCAGAACTTCCCGTTCGGAGGGACGAGCATTCTGATCATGGTAGGCGTCGGCCTGGACACGGTGAAGCAGATCGAGAGCCAGCTGCAGCAGCGTAATTACGAAGGTTTCCTGCGGTAGTGCGTCTCGTTCTGGTTGGGCCCCCTGGAGCGGGTAAGGGGACACAGGCCCAGTACATCGCATCGAACCTGTCCATCCCGAAGATCTCGACAGGTGACATCTTCCGTGCCAACGTCTCCGGCGGCACGGACCTCGGCAAGCTGGCCAAGACGTACATGGACCGTGGTGACCTGGTGCCCGACGAGGTCACCATCGCCATGGTCCGTGACCGTCTGTCTGAGGACGACGCGCAGGACGGGTTCCTGCTCGACGGCTTCCCGAGAAACGTCGCGCAGGCGGAGATCCTGCGCGACATGCTCAAGGACTGGGGCCAGGCGCTCGACCTCGTACTCGAGCTCGTGGTCGACGACGACGAGGTGGTCAGGCGGCTCGCCGGCCGGCGCACCTGCAGCCAGTGCGGTCGCATCTGGCACGTCGAGTTCGACGACAAGAAGGACGACAAGTGTGACGCGTGCGGGGGCGCGCTGTTCCAGCGGGACGACGACAAGGAGGAGACCGTCAGGCACCGCCTGGAGGTCTACCAGGAGCAGACGGCGCCGCTGGTCTCCTACTACGCCGACGAAGACATCCTGGTCGGCGTCGACGCGACAGGGCCGGTCGAGGAGGTCACTCAGCGGGCCATGGACGCGATCCGGCCGTTCCTGGGCTAGTCCAGTTACGACCGATTTGCGGAGGTGGCACGGGTTTCCGTGCCACCTCGCGGCTATTGTGGGGGGAATTGGGCCCCCACTGCGGCCCGTTGAGACCCAGGGGGGCAGAAGATGTTCAAACGCAACAGACACGGCATCCAGATCAAGTCGCCGGAGCAGCTCGAGAAGATGCGGGCCGCGGGCCTGGTGGTCGGGCGCACGCTCGACCTGCTCAAGCGCTCGGTCGAGCCCGGCATGACGCCGCTCGACCTCGACGTCATCGCCGAGAAGGCGATCAGGGACGAGGGCGCGATCCCGTCGTTCAAGGGTTACCAGGGCTTTCCCGCCACCATCTGCGCGTCGGTGAACGACGAGGTGGTGCACGGCATCCCGACGAACGCCCGCAAGCTGCGCGAAGGCGACATCATCTCGATCGACTGCGGCGCGATCCTGGAGGGCTGGCACGGCGACTCGGCCGTCACGGTCCCGGTCGGCGAGGTGGACCCGAAGCTGACCGAGCTGATGCGGGTCACGGAGGAGGCCATGTGGCGCGGTATCGCCGCGCTGAAGCCCGGCCGGCACCTGTCCGACATCGGGTACGAGGTCGAGCGCTACGTGAAGTCTCAGGGCCGCTACGGCATCCCCCCGGAGTACGGCGGCCACGGCATCGGCACCGAGATGCACATGGACCCGTGGATCGCCAACCACGGCAAGCCCGGCCGGGGACCGGCGCTGGAGGAGGGCATGTGCCTGGCCATCGAGCCCATGGTAAACCTGGGCACCGAGCGCACCCGCGTGCTGGCCGACGACTGGACCGTGGTGACGGTCGACGGGAAGCACTCCGCACACTTCGAACACAGCGTGGCCGTGACACATAATGGTCCTTGGGTGCTTACCGCCCTGGACGGGGGCGAATCGCGCCTGGCTCAACTTCAGCTCTAGCCGGGAGTGGTGGGATGGCGAAGAACAGCCCCGAGATGCGTGCCTCCGACGCCGACCGAGATCGGGTCGCCGCCATCCTCCGCGAGCACACGGCGCAGGGCCGCATCACGATGGACGAGTTCAACGAGCGGCTCGAGCACCTCTACCAGAGCAAGACCTACGGTGAGCTGGCCAAGCTGACGTCCGACCTGCCCGACGTGGACCTGCGCCACCTGCCGGTCAAGGCCGGCACGGCGGCCAAGCCGCAGCAGCAGGGCATGCACAGCGGCATGAAGGCGGCCTGGAGCGCCTGGGCGGCGGCCAGCGGCATCAACTGGGTGATCTGGCTGATCGTGAGCATCACGGCAGGCGACCTCATCTATCCCTGGCCGCTGTGGGTGATGGGCCCGTGGGGCGTGATCCTGCTGGTGAGCACCATCTTCGGCGACAACAAGCCGAAGCGTACCTAGGACTTTGTGCATTAGTGCACTGTGTGTATTCATGCGCAGTGCGGATATGTCCGGCTTCTTAACGTGAGCTGTGTCGGACCACGACTCACGGAGGAAACCACATGCGCAAGGTCCTTGCAGCCACCGCTCTCGCCGGCTCGATGGCGTTCGCCGGCCTCGTCGTCGCCCCCGCCGCGCAGGCCGCCACCTCGGCGCCCGTCAGCGCGACGCAGGCGTCCGGTTCCATGGGGAGCTGGGGCAAGTACTACTCCAGCAAGAAGAAGGCCTACACCTACGGCAAGACCTACAAGTCGGGCAAGAAGGTCTACACCCACTGGTACGGCAAGGAGTCATCGTCGAAGTACGGCTACGTCTGGTTCAAGTACTACTCCGGCGGCAAGTGGCACCAGTTCTACCGCCAGTGGAACGGCTCGCACCACGAGAAGTGGTCGGGCAAGGGGATCAAGAAGATCTACACCTGGACCTGCTGGGGCGGCAAGTACAAGTACTGCGGCTCGCAGCACCGCATCTACGGATAGACGTCAGCGGAAGGCCCGCCGGGAAAACTCCGGCGGGCCTTCCGCTGTGTGCGTCAGGCATGAGGGGCGGTGGGGTAGACTCACTCGTGGTTGTGTCAGGACACCTGGCACGCGTTTCGCGTTTTTGGCTCAGGTGTCGTACACTCCTTAGTCGGCTCACTATGACTATCACGCGTCGGCGATCGTTGCCGATCGCCGCTCTCTTCGAAGCGTGAAGGTCGCGGCTGCGTAGTGAACCGGAGCCTCAGACGACCGATCAGTGAAACGCGAGGAATTTTGGCCAAGAAAGACGGCGCCATCGAGATCGAGGGCACTGTGGTCGAATCGCTCCCGAACGCCATGTTCCGGGTGCAGCTCGACAACGGCCACAAAGTCCTGGCCCACATCAGCGGACGGATGCGGATGCACTACATCCGGATCCTCCCCGACGACCGGGTAGTCGTTGAACTGAGCCCCTACGACCTGAGTCGTGGGCGGATCGTCTACCGATACAAGTAAAAACGTCTGAGGACACGAAGGACAATGAAGGTAAAGCCGAGCGTCAAGAAGATCTGCGACAAGTGCAAGGTGATCCGCCGGCACGGTCGCGTCATGGTGATCTGCGACAACCTGCGCCACAAGCAGCGCCAGGGCTAGTCGCCGCAAGGCTTCTCCGAGTCCGCCCCGTCAGGGAGCGGGCTCGATCCATGAGGAGCCTGCAACAAGTAGTCACGTCTCACACCTGAAAAGGCGGCGGCATCCGCTGAACCGTTCAGGAGACCCCCGGTCGGAGGCCGGGGCCCTCACCCCGGGCATTGGGGAGGGGCAGTGCGGCGTAAGACCTCCGCCACAAAGAAGGAGAATGCCCGACCATGGCTCGCCTGGTTGGCGTCGACCTCCCCCGCGAAAAGCGGCTGGAGATCGCTCTCACCTACATCTACGGAATCGGCCGCACCCGCGCCCAGGAGATCCTCCAGGCCACCGGCGTGAGCGGCGACCTGCGCGTGCACCAGCTCTCCGACACCGAGCTCGTCCCGATGCGTGACTACATCGAGGCGAACTTCAAGATCGAGGGTGACCTGCGCCGCGAGGTCCAGGCCGACATTCGTCGCAAGATCGAGATCGGTTGCTACCAGGGCATCCGGCACCGCAAGGGCCTGCCGGTCCACGGTCAGCGCACGCAGACCAACGCGCGCACCCGTAAGGGCAAGAAGAAGACCGTCGCCGGCAAGAAGAAGCCCGGTAAGAAGTAGTCCCGCGCAGCCGCGGACCGAAGACCTCAGGAGTGAAGGCAAAGGATGCCTCCTAAGAGCCGCCAGGGTGCGCCGAAGAAGGTGCGCCGCAAGGAAAAGAAGAACGTCGCTCACGGGCACGCCCACATCAAGAGCACGTTCAACAACACGATCGTCTCGATCACCGACCCCAACGGGAACGTGATCTCCTGGGCCAGCGCCGGCCACGTGGGTTTCAAGGGCTCCCGCAAGTCCACCCCGTTCGCCGCCCAGATGGCCGCCGAGAACGCCGCCCGCCGCGCCATGGAGCACGGCATGCGCAAGGTCGACGTCTTCGTCAAGGGCCCCGGCTCCGGCCGTGAGACCGCGATCCGCTCGCTGCAGGCCACCGGCCTCGAAGTGGGCTCGATCCAGGACGTCACCCCGGTCCCGCACAACGGTTGCCGGCCGCCGAAGCGCCGCCGCGTCTGACTTAGCCCAGGAGATACAGAGAAATGGCTCGTTACACGGGCGCGGACTGCAAGCTCTGCCGTCGCGAGAAGACCAAGCTCTTCCTCAAGGGCAGCAAGTGCGAGTCCGCCAAGTGCCCCATCGAGATCCGTCCTTACCCGCCGGGTGAGCACGGCCGCGGACGCCCCAAGGAGTCCGAGTACCAGCTTCAGCTTCGCGAGAAGCAGAAGACCCGCCGCATCTACGGCGTCCTCGAGAAGCAGTTCGCGAACTACTACGAGGAAGCCACCCGCAAGACCGGCAAGACCGGTGAGGTGCTGCTCCAGATCCTGGAGAGCCGCCTCGACAACGTCGTCTACCGCGCCGGTTTCGCCCAGTCGCGCGACGCCGCTCGCCAGCAGGTCCGTCACGGGCACATCCTGGTGAACGGCAAGAAGGTCGACATCCCGTCGTACCGCGTGCGCGAGCACGACATCATCGAGGTCCGCGAGAACAAGCGCAACCTCCTGCCGTACGAGGTGGCCCGCGCCACCGCCGGCGAGCGCACCGTGCCCGCGTGGCTCGGTGTCGTGCCCGAGAAGCTCCGCGTCCTGGTTCACCAGCTGCCGGTCCGCCAGCAGATCGACACCCAGGTCCAGGAGCAGCTCATCGTCGAGCTCTACTCGAAGTAAGTAGTCACCGGTCAGGTCGGGGTGCGGCACGCCGCATCCCGACTAGGCTGTTTATCGGAGTGGCGTCATATAGCGGTCGCCACACGAAACAAGGGGAGACCCACACATGCTGATCGCTCAGCGTCCGACTCTTCTCGAAGAGTCGATCGACGAGACCCGGTCCCGGTTCGTCATCGAGCCGCTGGAGCCGGGCTTCGGCTACACCATCGGCAACTCTCTGCGCCGCACGCTGCTGTCGTCCATCCCGGGCGCGGCCGTGACGAGCATCCGCATCGAGGGCGTGCTGCACGAGTTCTCGACCGTTCCCGGGGTCAAGGAAGACGTCACCGACATCATCCTCAACCTCAAGGAGCTGGTCGTCTCCTCCGAGCACGACGAGCCGGTCGTGATGTACCTGCGCAAGCAGGGCCCGGGTGAGGTCACCGCCGCCGACATCGCGCCTCCGGCCGGTGTCGAGGTGCACAACCCCGAGCTGCGCATCGCCACGCTGAACGGCAAGGCGAAGCTGGAGATGGAGCTGACCGTCGAGCGCGGTCGCGGCTACGTCTCCGCGGCGCAGAACAAGCAGCCGGGTCAGGAGATCGGCCGGATCCCGATCGACTCGATCTACTCCCCGGTCCTCAAGGTCACCTACAAGGTCGAGGCGACCCGAGTCGAGCAGCGTACCGACTTCGACCGCCTCATCCTCGACGTCGAGACCAAGCCGGCGATGAAGCCCCGCGACGCGGTGGCCTCCGCCGGTAAGACCCTCGTCGAGCTCTTCGGCCTGGCCCGCGAGCTCAACGTCGAGGCCGAGGGCATCGACATCGGCCCGTCGCCGACCGACGCCGCCCTCGCCGCCGACCTGGCGCTGCCGATCGAGGAGCTGAACCTCACCGTCCGCTCCTACAACTGCCTCAAGCGCGAGGGCATCCACACCGTGGGTGAGCTCGTCGCCCGCAGCGAGCAGGACCTGCTCGACATCCGCAACTTCGGCGCCAAGTCGATCGAAGAGGTCAAGCAGAAGCTGCACGAGATGTCGCTGGCGCTCAAGGACTCCCCGCCCGGGTTCGACCCGAGCGCGGTGGCCGGCGGCGGCTACGACGACGACGACAGCGCGTACGTCGAGACCGAGCAGTACTGATTCCCAGCTAGCGCGGGCCCCCGACCCGGGGGCCTGGCGGCCCGACCCCGGTACCTGGTACGGCCGGGGCGGGTGAACTCCCAAGGAGAACTAACATGCCCAAGCCCACCAAGGGTGCACGTCTTGGCGGCAGCCCGGCGCACGAGCGGCTGATCCTGGCCAACCTGGCCACGGACCTGTTCCGCCACGGCAAGATCCGCACGACGGTCGCCAAGGCCAAGCGCCTGCGCCCGCTGGCGGAGCGCCTGATCACCAAGGCGAAGAAGGGCGACATCCACAACCGGCGTCAGGTCCTGACCGTCGTTCGGGACAAGGGCGTCGTGCACCACCTCTTCACCGAGCTCGCGGTGACGTTCGCCGAGCGTCCCGGTGGCTACACCCGCATCACCAAGATCGGTGCGCGTAAGGGCGACAACGCCCCGATGGCGGTCATCGAGCTGGTGACCGAGCCGCTGAACGGCGTCACGACCCGCCGCACCGAGGCCCCGGCCGCCGCTCCGGCTGCCGCCCCGGCCGAGGAGGAGACCAAGGCCGAGGCCCCCGAGGCCGCCGCCGACGAGGAGACCAAGGCGGAGGCCGCCGAGGGCGCCGAGGCTCCTGAGGCGAAGAAGGACGAGGCCTGATCTTTCAGGCTGGATGAGACGGGCCCGGATCCCCTTGCGGGGGTTCGGGCCCTTTTCCATAGGTGAGGGAGAACCATCGTGGTACGGCTCCGCCTCGATCTCGCGTACGACGGGACCGGCTTCTCCGGATGGGCCAGGCAGCCGGGGCTGCGCACGGTCCAGGGGGAGATCGAGCTGGCGCTCGGCCGGATCCTGCGGCTCGACGGGCCCGCCATGCTGACCGTGGCCGGGCGTACCGACGCCGGGGTGCACGCGCGGGGGCAGGTGGCCCACGTGGACGTGCCGGAGGCGGCGCTGGGGGAGCTCGACGGGAACCGCGGGCCCCTGGGCGTCGATGAGCGGCTCGCTGCGCTCGTGAGACGGCTCGGTGGGGTCCTGGAGCCAGATGTGCGCATTTATCGCGTCTCGGTGGCTCCTGAGGGCTTTGACGCACGGTTCTCCGCGATGTTCCGGCGGTACGCGTACCGGGTGAGCGATGCTCCTGGCGGCGTCGACCCGCTGCGGCGGCGCGAGGTGGTCTGGCACAACCGGCCCCTGGACCTCGGGGCGATGAACGCGGCCGCGTCGCGGCTGATCGGCGAGCACGACTTCGCGGCGTTCTGCAAGAAGCGCGAGGGGGCCACGACGATCAGAGAGCTGCAGCGGCTGGACTGGGCCCGCCTGCCTGACGGGGTGCTGGAGGCCACGGTGGTGGCCGACGCGTTCTGCCACTCGATGGTGCGGGCGCTGGTCGGGTCGCTGCTGGCGGCCGGTGACGGGCGGCGGCCCGTGGAGTGGCCCGGGCAGGTGCTGACGGCGGCCGTACGGGACTCCGGGGTGCACGTCGCGCCCGCGCACGGGCTGTGCCTGGAAGAGGTCGGGTACCCGCCGGAGCCGGAGCTCGCCGCGCGGGCGCTGGCCACGCGGCGAGTGCGGACGGCGGCCTCACCCCTTGGTGATGCGGCGCTCGAGCACGAGTGAGGTCAGGTCCCGGAACGCCCCGCTGACCTTGGGCAACGTCTTGTCCTTGGCCTCCGGCGTGTGGCCGTCGGCGTGGGTGGCGTAGCTGAAGACGATGTAGCGGCCCCAGACCAGGCCCGCCGCGTACCCGCCCGCGATGTGCACGCGCTCGCCGCCGGAGTCCTCCGGGCCGGGGAGCGGGCGGAACCAGATGTTACGGGAGAGGTTCTTCGCCTGGTCGGCGGTGGTGGCGGCGTTCCTGTCAGGCAGCACGGCGATGCCGGTGGTGACGGCGTAGCGGCGCTTGCTGTCGACGTACGTGGCCCTCAGGACCCGGCTGCACTTCTGCTCCTTCAGCGCGTCGGCGAACTCGCCCGTGGCGGCCTTCTCGCAGGTCGTCTCCATGTCGGCCTTGACCCTGGTGAACGTGGTGCCCGCCGCGCCGACCTTCTTCTTCGGGAACGCCTCCGACAGCGACAGCTTCTGCGGGTCGGTCTGCTCCGAATTGAGTATCGACGTGCCGGCGCCTTCCGCGGGCGGGGACTGCTCGGCGATGGTCGGTGGCGGGGTGGAGCGGGCCGCGGCCGTCGTGGGCGGGGCGCCGCTCACGGCCTGAATGGCGAAGAAGCCGCCCGTCGCCACGCCCGCCAGGGCCAGCGCGCCCAGCGTCACCAGCAAGGCCCGCTTGCTCTTCGCCGGTGGTGGGGGTGGGGGCGGGGTCTGGAACGGGGGCTGCTTGAACGCGCCCGGCGGGAAGGCCGGGCCGCCTGCCGGGGGCCTGGGCACGTCCAACGACGTGGACGGGCGCTGGCCCCAGGTGTCTCTGGAGAACGGGAGCTCGGGCAGTTTGTCACCGGAGGGGGGTGTGGGGGGCCAGACGGGTACGTCGCCAGGCTCAGGTGGGCGGATGGACGGATTCGCGGCGGTGGCGTCGTGGCCGGCCGCGTTCGGGTCGAAGTAGTGGGCCGGGCCCTGGTCGCCGGGGTGCTCTTCCGTCGTTGCCACGGGGGCCGCGAGGGGCGGGGGCTGGCCGCCCGGGACGGTCGGGAAGGGCAGGGCCAGCCGGGTGTCGTCCGGCTCGAGGTCGTTCTGCCGGGCGGGGGCGGGCTGGTCCTGGCCGGGGCGAGGGGGTTCCTGGCCGGGGGCCGGGTGGACGTTGCCAGGCGTGCCGTCCTGGTCGGGTCCGGGGTGGGCGGCGCCTGGTGTGGCGTCTTGGCCGGGCCTGGGGTGGGCGGCGTTCGGTGTGGCGTCTTGGCCGGGCCTCGGGTGGACGTCGCCCGGTGTGGCGTCTTGGCCGGGCCACGGGTGGACGTCGCCCGGCTCGCCGGATCGGTCCGGCTGCGGGTGCACGCCGTCAGGGGGCGTGGTGGCGTCATCCGGTCCCGAGCTGGTGGTGACGTGGCCGGGGCGGGGGCCGGCGGGGTTCGTGGCGTCCTGCTCGGTGGGCGCGGGCGTGCCCTGGGCCGAGTGGTGGGCGGTGTCCCGCTTCGCGGCCTCGGGGTCGAAGTAGTGGGCCGGGTGGGCGAAACCCTCGGGGTTGGTGGCGTTCGCGTCGAAGGGCGGGGGGAGGCTCGGCTCGTCGGGCTCGGCCTCCAGCTCGCCCGTGGCGGCCGGCCAGGGTGGCATGGCGTGCGGGTCGGAGACGGGGGCCGGCCAGGCCGGCATGCCCGCCGCGGCGGCCGTGAACGCGGGCGGCGGCTCCCAGGGCGGCGCGCCCGGCACCACCGGCTCCACCGGCCACCGGCTCGTGTTCCGGCCGGGCTCGTTCTCCGGCTGGTCCCAGGGGCGGATGTCCTGGATGCGGCCCGGGCGGGTCCGGTCGTCGTCCGCCTGCCACGGGTGGTCGGACTCGGGCGTGCCGAAGGGGGTGAAACCGGTCGGGGGCGCGGCGAACGGCTGCTGGTACGCGGGCGGGGTGAAGGGCGGGTGGGCAGGAGCCTCGTGGGCGGCCTGCGTGCCGAAGGGCTGGTCGGCGGGCGCATCCTGGGCCGCTCGCGGGTGGAAGGGCTGGTCCGGCTGGGCGGCCTGCGTGCTGTGGTGCTGGTCCGGCTGGGTGGCGGACGGGGGGTGGGGGGCGGATGGCGCTGGGCCGGGCTGTTGCGGGTCGAACGCGTGCTGGTCGGCGGGTGGCGCGCCGAGGGGCGCGTGGTCGCCTGGCGGCACGCCGAAGGGCGCGTGGTCGGCGGGTGGTTCCCAGCCCGGCTGTTGCTGCGCGAAGGCGTGATGGCCGGCGGGTGGCTCCCGGTCCGGCTGCCGGCCGAAGGCGTGCTGGTCGGCCTGCGGCGAGCCGGAGGGCCCGTGGTCGGGGTGGATGGGGTCGGAGAACCAGTCGTACGGGGCGGCGTCGTCGCCCGGCACCTCCCACGGCTGGGCGCCGGGCGACGTCTCCTCATCGGAGATCGGCCCTTGCAGGACGGGTGGGACGGGACGCGCCCCGGCGTCCGCCGCCTCGTCGGATGGGGTGAACGCCGCTGGAACGTCTTGCCCGTTGGTCTGGCCGAAGCTCGGCGGTGGCGTCGCGGGGACGGCCGAGCGGTCGGCGTCCCTGCGATCGTGCTCAGACCCGGGTTCCTGGCCACGCATAGCTGGAGCCTAGCGAGAGTAGCGAGATCGTTATGTCGGTATGGGCGTTCCCGAAGGCATCACGAGTCCCCTACAGGCGCATATGCCCCACAAAGACCGCTCAGCTCAGCGCGCTGCCGGTGAGTGCCCGATGGTCCAGGGCCTGGAACACGGTGGCCTTGGTGATGTCGTTGATGGCCTCGGAGATCCGCTTCGACCCCTTCGAGTCGGGCTTCGTGCCGTCCTTGTTCTGGAACCAGACCAAGATCGCATAGTGCCCGAACGTCGAGACCTTCGCGCCGCCGGCGCCCGAGCCGAGGAGCTTCGTGACGCTGTCCTTGCCCGCCAGCGGCTTGACGTAGTTCTCGTCGTTGCCGCTCTTGGCCACCTTGCTCGCGTTCTTGCTCGTGCTGAGGTTGGCCACCCCGATCGTGCCGATCACCTTGCCGGCCTTGTCACGGAAGCTCGCGCGCAGGAACTGGTTGCACTTGGCGGACTTGAGCGCCTTCTTGAGGCCATCGCCCAGGGCGCCGTCGTCGCACTTCTTGTCCTTGCTGGTGACCGTCATCTCGTAGCCGCGGCCCGAGACCGTGAACTTCTTCTTCGAACCGAAGAACTCCTTCACCGAGATCGCGTCGGGGTCGGTCTCGCGGTCGGCGGCGAACCCGTACCTGCCGGGCGGGGCCGACGGCAGCGGCGCCGAGGTCTGCCTGGGGGCGGCGGTCTCGGCGGAGGTGGGGGTCTCGGCGTTCCACATCAGGTAGAGGCCGCCGCCGAGCAGGCCGAGCACCACCACGCCGCCGATCGTGGCCAGCAGCGGGCCGCGCGAGCGGGTGCCCTCGTCGTACGGGCTCCAGCCGACTCGGCTCTGGGGGCTCCGGGAGGTGTCGTCCTTGTCGCTCTTGCCGGTGTCGTCGTCGGAGGCCTTGCGGTCCTTGCGGGAACGGCGGCCCTTGCCGGGCGCGAACGCGTCGTCGCCGGGGTCGTCGGTGGCGAAGGGGTCCTTGCCGCGGGTGCCGGGCCCGCTGTCCTCGGAGTCGGCCGCGCGCTTTCCGCGGCGACCTGGGCCCCGTCCGTCAGGGCGTCCGTCAGGGCGTCCGTCAGGGCCGGGAGCGCCGGGGCCGCCGCCAGGGCCTTGCCCGCCCGGGCCTGGGCCACCGGGGCCGCCGGGCGCGGGGCCGTTCGGCCCGCCGCCGCCGAAGGGGCCGCCGGAGAAGGGGTCGCCGCCGAACGGGTCGGCGCCGAAGAAGCCGCCGCCGGGCTGCGGGCCACTCGGAGGGCCGCCGGAGGGCCTGTCGCCGCCGGGACCTTGCGCGCCCGGGCCGGGGCCACCGGGGCCACCGGGGCCACCGCCGCCGGGCCCCCCGGGACCGCCGGTGCCACGGGGGCCGGGACCGCCGCCAGGGCCACCACCGCCGCCAGGGCCACTGCCGCCAGGGGTGCCGCTAGGCCCGCCGCCGCCGAAGGGGCCGCCGCCTCCATGGCCGCCACTGCCAGGGCCGCCACTGCCATGGCCCCCGCCGGGGCCGTTGTTGCCGGGGCCTCCACCGGGTCCGCCGGGGCCGCCCCCCGGGCCGCCGCTCATGAAGAGGCTGCCCTGCTCGCCGGTTCCCGGGCCGCCCGGGCGTGCGCCGCCCGCCGGCCCGCCGCCTGCGGGGCCGCCGCCTGCGGGACCTGCGGGGCCGCCCTCTGACGGGCCGCCCCTGGTGAAGAAGCTGCCGGAGGGTCCGCCGAAGCCGCCGGGCCCGCTGTCGAAGGGGTCACGCGGCCTGCTGCCGAAGGGGTCGGTGGATCCGCCCCCGGAAGGGCCGTCGTTCGCGGGGTTGCCGCTGGTGAAGAAGCCGCCGGAGGATCCGTTGCCGGAGGAGGCGTCGTTCGCCGGGCCGCCGTTGGTGAAGAAGCCGCCGGACGATCCGTTGCCCGAGGGGCCGTCGTTCGCCGGGCCGCGACTGGTGAAGAAGCCGCCGGACGATGCGTTGCCCGAGGGGCCGTCGTTCATGAAGGAACCGCCGGCAGGACCGCCGTCAGCGGGACCACCACCGAAGGGGGCACCGTCTGCGGGAGAGCCGCCCCTGGGAGCGCCGCCCGGACCCTTGGGGCCGCCTCCCATCCCGTAGGGGGCGCTGCCCGTGCCGTTCTCACGTTCCCCACTGCCGTTGGAAACCATGCGGCGACATTACCGTGATGTTCGTCATTGGGTTCCGAAGTCCTGAGTCCACCATGGTCCTCCCGGGCCCGAGGCGACGCCGACGCCGATGGCCTTCAGGCGGCAGTCCAGGATGTTCTTGCGGTGGTCGCGGCTGGCCATCCAGCCGTCCACCGCCTCCTCGGCGGTGTCGTATCCGGCGCCGATGTTCTCGGCGGCGCCCCAGCGGTATCCGGCGCGCTCCATCCGGTCCCAGGGCGAGGCGCCGTCGGGGGAGTTGTGCGACAGCCGCCCCGTACGGGCCATCTCGAGCGAGTGCGCACGCGCGGAGCGGGTGAGCGCGATGTCCACCCGCAGCGGCCCGCAGCCACGCCGGGCCCGGGCGGAGTTGGTCAGGGAGACGACCCGGGACGCCAGGCCCGCCACGACCCGCACCCCGTCGTCGTGGGGATCGACGACCACCGCGGGGTCGTCCTGCGTGTTGAAGCCGTCGATCTGGTCCTTGGGCGTCCTGGTGGGCCTGGGCGTGGCCGTGTCGCGGGGCGACTCCTTCGTGGTGATGCCCCGGGGGATGCGCTCGGCCTGCGGCTGCGCCTTCCTGGCCGTCGTGGGCGCGGGATTGGCGGTGGCGGCGGCGGGCGGGGCGGTCTCGTTCAGGTAGACGTGCGGGGTGGGCTCGGGGCCGTCGGTCAGCCGGCCGATGAGCACGCCCGTGAAGAGCACGGCCAAGAGGCAGGTCAGCACGCCCAAGCGGCTCCGGCGCCGAAGGCCGCGCTGGGTTTGCCGGGTGTGAGAGATCCGCCACATACCGCCGCTAACGATAGAGATGTCTGGTCCTGGGAAAGAAGGGGTCCCAGGGAAACGAAATCGAACCGTTCTGCGGTCGGGTAGACTCGCCTCGGGTTACCGGTCACTTTGACCTGCACGCCTTTGGGCGGGTAGCTTAGGTTCGTTGTGTGCATAGGTCCAGCGTGACCAATGCGCGGCGCGTCCGGCGTCATCTCCCGTGTTGAGGAGACGGAAGGTCCGGGCCGTCGTGTGCCCGCACCGACCGACCAATGTAGCTGTCGCATCCGACAGCGCCGAAGACGCGAGCATAAAGAAGGCTACGACCGTGCGCACGTACTCACCGAAGCCCGCCGACGTCCAGCGTCAGTGGTACGTCATCGACGCGACCGATGTCGTGCTGGGCCGGCTGGCCAGCCACGTCGCGACCCTGCTCCGCGGCAAGCACAAGCCGATCTTCGCGAACCACGTCGACACCGGTGACTTCGTCATCGTCATCAACGCCGACAAGATCGCGCTGAGCGGTAACAAGCGTGAGCAGAAGAAGGCGTACCGCCACTCGGGCTACCCGGGCGGTCTGCGTTCCGTCAGCTATGGCGAGCTCATGGACAAGCGCCCCGACAAGGCCGTCGAGAAGGCCGTGAAGGGCATGCTGCCGAAGAACTCCCTCGGTCGGAAGATGGCCAAGAAGCTGAAGGTCTACGCGGGTTCCGAGCACCCGCACCAGGCCCAGCAGCCGGTGCCGTTCGAGATCACCCAGATCGCCCAGTAGTAGTTCGAAAGAGTTAGAGGAGAACCGTGGCTGAGCCCACCGGTGTCGAGACGGTCGTAGAGACGGCCGAGCTGGAGGAATTCTCCGGCGAGGACTTCCCGTCCGAGTACACCACCGAGTCCGCCGCCAGCGCCGACGCTCCCGTGCGCAAGCCCGTCACCACGGGCAACTCGTACGGCACCGGCCGCCGCAAGGAGGCGATCGCCCGCGTGCGCATCGTCCCCGGCACCGGCAAGTGGACGATCAACGGTCGTTCGCTGGACGTCTACTTCCCGAACAAGGTCCACCAGCAGATCGTCAACGAGCCCTTCGTGGTGCTCGGCGCCGAGGAGGCGTTCGACGTCATCGCCCGCATCGACGGCGGCGGCGTCACCGGCCAGGCCGGCGCGCTGCGCATGGGCCTGTCCCGCGCGCTGGCGATCCTGGACGTCGAGGTCAACCGCCCGCCGCTGAAGAAGGCCGGCTTCCTCACCCGTGACGCCCGCGCCACGGAGCGGAAGAAGTACGGCCTCAAGAAGGCCCGTAAGGCTCCGCAGTACAGCAAGCGCTAAGTTGGCGCGCCTTTTCGGCACCGACGGGGTACGTGGGGTCGCTGGTCGCGACCTCACGGCGGAGCTCGCCATGGATCTGTCCGTGGCGGCGGCCCACGTCCTCGGCGATGCAGGCGCGTTCGCCGCTACCGGACGCCGTCCGGTAGCGGTCGTAGGCCGGGACCCGCGTGCCTCGGGAGAGTTTCTCGAGGCCGCCGTGGTCGCCGGCCTCGCGGCGTCTGGAGTGGATGTGCTGCGCCTCGGCGTGCTGCCCACCCCGGCCGTCGCCCACCTCACCGCCGCGCTCGGCGCCGACCTCGGCGTCATGCTGTCGGCCTCGCACAACCCGGCGCCCGACAACGGCATCAAGTTCCTGGCGCGCGGCGGCTTCAAGCTGTCCGACGCCGTCGAGGACGAGATCGAGCGGCGGCTCGGCGAGGAGTGGAGCTTCCCCGTGGGCTCCGGCGTCGGCCGCGTACGCGACGCCTACGGGGAGGCCGACCGGTACATCTCCCACGTGCTGACCACGATGAGCGCGTCCCTGGACGGGCTGAACATCGTGGTCGACTGCGCCCACGGGGCCGCCCACATGGTGGCGCCCGAGGCGCTGCTGCGCGCGGGAGCCAGGGTCGAGGCGATCGGCGCCAGGCCCGACGGCCTGAACATCAACGCCGGCCACGGCTCGACCCACCTGGACAAGCTCCAGCAGGTCGTCATCTCGCGCGGGGCAGACCTGGGCGTGGCCTACGACGGCGACGCCGACCGCTGCCTGGCGGTGGACCACACGGGCGCGATCATCGACGGTGACCACATCATGGCCATCCTCGCCGCCGCCATGCACGGCGAGGGCACGCTGGCCAAGGACACCGTGGTCGCGACCGTGATGTCCAACCTGGGCTTCAAGCTCGCGATGCGCGACGCGGGGATCACCGTGGTGGAGACCGCGGTGGGCGACCGCTACGTGCTGGAGCGGATGAAGTCCGACGGCTTCAACCTGGGCGGCGAGCAGTCGGGGCACGTCATCATGCTCGACCACGCCACCACGGGCGACGGCCTGCTCACCTCGCTGCACCTGCTGGGCGTGATGGCCAAGTCGGGCGTGCCGCTGAAGGAGCTGGCCGCGGTGATGACGCCGCTGCCGCAGATCCTGATCAACGTCAAGGACGTCGACAAGGGCAAGGCCTCGGTGCCCGAGCTCGTCGCCGCCGTCGCGGAGGCGGAGGCGGAGCTGGGGGAGACCGGCCGGGTGCTGATCCGGCCGAGCGGGACCGAACCCATGATCCGGGTCATGGTGGAGGCCGCTTCCGAGGAGCACGCCACGCAGGTGGCGGGGCGGCTGGCCGACGTCGTGCGTACGGCCTGCGTCTGAACGACCCTTCCTGTACGGCCCGCGGGGATGTCACCCGCGGGCCGTACGCGTGTCGGCTACTCGTCGCCGGTGAGCGAGAAGACGCGCAGGCGCCGGCCGGCCCAGAAGACCGCGCCGAGGGTGACCACGAGCAGGGCCGGGATGGCGAAGCCGAGCGTGACGTCGGCCTTGAAGAAGGGCGAGTCGCTGAGCTGGTCGGCGATCGACTGGCCCCAGTGCTGGATGGAGAACTTGCGGGCGCCCGGGATGAGGTTGCCCACCAGGCTCTCCCAGACCAGCGCGTAGATGATGCCGATCGTGACCGCGTGCCGGGTGACGACGCCGAGCAGCAGGAAGACGGCGGCGTAGGCGATGCCGGCGACCAGGGTGCCCACCGCGAAGCCGGCCGCGATGCCGTCCTCGCCGCCGATCAGCAGCCAGCCCGCCACGTAGGTGGGCACGGCCCCGAAAACGGCCAGCAGCGAGGCCGCGACCAGGAACTTCGTCTGGATGATGACCGGGCGCGAGATCGGCTTGGACATCAGGTGGATGATGGTGCCGTCGTCGATCTCCGGGGCGATGACGCCGGTGCCCGCGATCAGGCCCAGCAGCGGCAGCATGGTGCTGATGGCGAAGCTCTGCAGCAGCAGCACGGCCGAGCGCTGGTCCCCGCTGCCGACGAGGCGGAACAACACGGCCAGGGCGATCAGGGCGAGCGGGAGCAGCAGGAGCAGGATGATGCGCCGGCGGCCCAGCAGGGCGCGGTAGGTGATGCCCGCCACCACGGTGTTCATTCAGGTGCTCCTGTTGATCAGGTAGGAGAAGACGCTCTCCAGGTCCTCGTCCGCCGGGGAGACCTCGTGGAGGCGCACGCCCTCCTCCTGAGCCACTCGGGGCAGGAGGCGGGCGAACCGGCGGAACTCGGTGGCCTGGACCTCCAGGCCTTCTGGGCGCAGCGTGATGCCGCCGGTCGAGGCGTCGCGGACGAGGGCGGCGGCGAGCCTCCTGTCGTCGCTGGAACGGATCATGAACAGGTGCGGCCGGTCCGTCATCAACCGCCTGATCTCGCGGAAGTTGCCCGACGCCGCGTGCCGGCCCGAGACCAGCACCTCGATGTGCTGGGCGACCCGCTCGACCTCCTCCAGGATGTGGGAGCTGAACAGGATCGTCTTGCCCGCCGTGCCCATGCTCCTGATCAGGTCCATGAGGTGGAGACGCTGGCGCGGGTCCATGCCGTTGAACGGCTCGTCCAGCAGGAGGACGGGCGGGTCGTGGACGAGGGCGGCGGCGACCTTGACGCGCTGGCGCATGCCCTTCGAGTACGTCTCGACGCGCCGGTCCTTCGGCTCCTCCATCTCCACCGTGGCCAGGGCCTTGCGGGCGGCCTCGACCGGGTCGGGCAGGTTGTGGAGGCGGGCGGCGGAGAGGACGAACTGCCAGCCGGTCAGGAAGCCGTATACGCCCTCCTTTTCCGGCACTAAGCCGATATTTCGGTAAATGTGGTGGTTCTTCCACACGGCGGCGCCGTCCAGCGTGACTGTGCCGCCCGACGGGGACAGGAAGCCGGCCATCATGTGCAGGAGCGTCGACTTGCCCGCCCCGTTCGGCCCGAGCAGGCCCGTGACCCCGGGCCCGATCGTCATCGTGACGTCGTTGACCGCCACCACGTTGCCGTACCAGCGGGACACCTGCGAGAGCTCGATCTTCATCGCGCGGCCGCCTTCCTGTAGCGCAGTCCGAGAGCGGCCAGGCCGGCGGCGATCAGCAGCACCAGGACGGCGGCCGAGGCGGGGCCGCTCGGGTAGGCGGCGCTCTCGATGGAGTGCGGCGGGGTGCCGAACAGCCAGTGCTGCACGGAGTCGACGAGCCAGAACGGGTTCGCCAGCCACGCCCACGCGGCCGCGGACTCGTTGCCCGTCGAGTACAGCGAGCCGTAGACGATCGGGACCGAGGCGGACGACAGCAGGTAGACGGTGATCACGGAGGCCACGCCGAGCCCCCGACGCGGCGTGAACGACGCCAGCGCCAGCCCGAACGCCGACAGCAGCACCGACAGCAGCAGCGCCATGAGCACGGCGCCCAGGTACTCGCCCGTGGCCGGCGGCCCCGGCATGTCCACCACCAGCTCGCCCAGGTAGGTCAGCGTCAGCGGCACCGCGATCAGCGCGAACACCGCCACGGTCATCGCCGCCACCTTGGCGCCGACGTACTCGGCGATCGTGACGGGCCGCGAGAGGTAGAGCGGCAGCACGCGGTGGCGCAGGTCGGGCGCGACCACCGTGGGGGCCTGCGCGGCCAGGAAGATCGCGACCACGGCCTGCATGACGACCGCGAAGCCGCTGTAGGGGATGCCGCGCTGCTGGATCAGGGCCATCATGGCGATGCCCACGATGGAGGGCATGATCATGATGGCGGCCAGCGCGAACGGCACGATCTTGCTGCGGGCCGGGCGGCCGAGGCCGAAGACGCCGCGCAGGCTGTGGACGGCCAGCGCCCTGGTCGAGTAGCCGCGGCCGAGCCGGGGGCCGTCGTAGTGGCGATAGCCGATGTCGTAGATCTCAGACATGCGCCACCTCCTCCCTGAAGACGTCCTCGATGCGGTGGCGTCCCTGTTCGAGGCGGATGAGGGCCAGGTCCAGCTCGGCCGTGGCGTCGCGGATCGCGTCGAACGTCTCGGGCCCCAGCACCTTGACGACCAGCAGGCGTCCCTGCCGCGAGACGGTCTGCCCGCCGGCCGACAGCCGGGCGGCCAGCTCGTCGAGGCCCTCGTCCACCTCGACCGTCACCGTCTGCGTGGCCTGCGTGAACTCGCCGATCGCCGACGAGCGCAGCAGCCGCCCCGCGTCGATGACGACGACGTGGTCGCAGATGCGCTCCAGCTCGCCGAGCAGGTGGGAGGTGACCAGCACGCTGATGCCGAACTCGGTGCCGATGCGCCTGATCAGCGCGAGCATCTCGTCGCGGCCGCGCGGGTCGAGGCCGTTGGTCGGCTCGTCGAGGAAGATCAGCTTGGGGTCGTGGACGAGCGCCTGGGCCAGCTTGACGCGCTGCTTCATGCCGGTCGAGTAACCGCCCACGGGGCGGTAGCGCTCTTCGGCCAGGCCGACGTGGCGCAGCACGTCGGCCGCGCGCTCGCGGGCCGCGGTGCGCGGCAGGCCGGACATCCGGGCGAGGTGGACGACCAGTTCGGTGGCGGAGACGTCGGGGGGCAGGCATTCGTGCTCGGGCATGTAGCCGACGAGCCGGCGGATCTCGGCGCCCTGGGCGGTAACGTCCAGATCCAGCACGCGCGCGCTGCCGCCGGACGGCGGCAGCAGGCCGAGCAGGATCTTGATCAACGTCGACTTGCCCGCGCCGTTCGCTCCGACCAGCCCGGTCACGCCGGGTCCCACGGTGACCGTGAGCTGGTCGACCGCGGTGACGGTGGGGAAACGCTTGGTCAGCCCCTCGGTGGCGAGGATGTGCATGTGCCGGACCCTACTAGCCGGGCCGGCGGTGTGGCCTCGGTCATATGGATGAACGGCGTCCTACTTGAGGCCAGAATTTCCGCTGGACCACCAGGGTGACGGTGCCCGCGAGGATCATCCCCAGGATGTTGAGGCCGAGCTGGGAGACGGCGGGCGCGACCTCCGTCCAGTCCGACACGGCCATGGCCACGGCCACGTAGCCGGCGGCGGGCACCGTGGTGACCGAGATGAAGACGCCGATCAGCGCCGACGACTTGCCCGCCGTGATCGACAGCACCCCGGCCGCGCCCGCGAGCACCGCCACGATGAACGACCAGCGGTCGGGCTTGACGATGAACTGGAACTCCTCGTTCGTGGTGAGGTCGCCGATGTCGAACCAGCCCCAGTGATGGGAGACGAACGCGCACGCGTACGTGATCGCGATCGCCACCAGGAACCCGATGACCAGCGTCCGCATCGCCGCGACGATCAGGTGCCACCTGCGTCGCAGCAGGCCGAAGCAGATGGCCGCGACCGGGCCGAACTCCGGGCCGAGCACCATCGCCCCGATCATCAGGATGGGGGAGTCCAGCAGGATGGCGATGCCCGCGAGCTGGGTGGCGATGGCCAGGAAGGCCAGGTACGCCCAGGTCACGCGCGACTCGGTGTAGACCCGCTGCGACAGGTGCTCCCAGATCACCGCGTCGTCGGGATCGCCCGGTGCCTCCTCGATCGCCTCCTCCGCCACCTTGGACAGCGCCAGATCGACCTGCTCGGCGGCGATGGAGCCCTCGGTCTCCAGCCACTTGAGCCTGCCCAGGACCTCGTTGGCCGCCTCCCTGGCCGCGTCGCAGAGGATCACGTCGCCGCGCGGCTCGCGGGCCGCGCCGGGCAGCACCACGAGGTTGGTGACGCCCGGGCAGCCCTCCAGCACTTCGACCGCCTCGTCGGTGCGGGCGGACGGGACGATCAGTCGCAGATGAAGCACGCAGCCATTGTGTCGAACGAATCTTGACGAGGCGTTGATACCGGTACGCGAAGCTCCCTCACATGATCTGGATCTGGTGCCACGACCACGGCGAGGAGTGCTGGTTCGCCGACCTCGACGACCAGGAGTGCGCGGGCAGGTTCGCCCGCTACCTGTTCGAGGAGGCGTTCAGGTCTGGCGGAGCCGCACCCGCCGTACGGAGTGGTCGGCGCCCTTCTTGAGCACGAGGTCGGCGCGGCCCCTTGTGGGGGCGATGTTCTCGACGAGGTTGCGCTCGTTGATGTCGCGCCACACGTTGCGCGCGAAGGCCGTGGCCTCGTCGTAGGACAGCTCCGCGATGTGCCGGAAGTACGACTTCGGGTCCTCGAAGGCGGTGCGGCGGAGCTTGTGGAAGCGTTCGACGTACCAGGTGCGGATGTCCTCGACCTTGGCGTCCACGTAGATGGAGAAGTCGAAGTAGTCGTTGACGGCCAGGGACGTGGGCGGGGCCGGTTGGAGGACGTTGAGGCCCTCGATGATCAGGATGTCGGGATTTTTCACGGTCTGGTGGGCGCCGGGGACGATGTCGTATTCGAGGTGGCTGTAGATGGGCGCCTTGACCTCCGCCGCGCCCGCCTTCACCTCCGCCACGAACCTGACCAGCGCCCGCCGGTCGTAACTCTCGGGGAAACCCTTGCGATGCATGATCTTCTTGGCCTCCAGCACCGCGTTGGGGTAGAGGAAGCTGTCGGTGGTGATCAGCTCCACGTGCGGGTGCTCGGGCCAGCGGGCCAGGAGGGTGTGCAGCAGGCGGGCCGTGGTCGACTTGCCGACCGCGACGCTGCCCGCGATGCCCAGGATGTACGGCACGCGCTGATCGGATTTGCCGAGGAACGCGCTCAGCACGCTGCTGCGCTGCTTGGACCCGGTGAAGTGCAGGTTGAGCAGCCGGGTCAGGGGGAGGTAGATGTCGGTGACCTCGGTGAGGTCGATGGGATCATCGACGCCGCGTAGCTCTTCCAGCTCGTCTGCGGTGAGAGTCAAGGGCGTGTTCTTGCGGAGCTCGCTCCACTGCTCCCTGCTCAGTTCCACGTAGCCGTTATTCACCTAGGCAGCGTAGCGATGTGCCGCGAACCGGACCTCGGCCGGGGCGTCCCCCAGGGATCCACAGCCTGTGGACAAAGACGTGGGATTACCGAGAGCCAGTTCGGGGAAGGAAGATGGGTCTTGGCGAAACGGGCGTGCAACGGCTGACCGGCGGCTACTGTCCCCGACGGGAGGTATTCCGTGGACCGTCGTCGCTTCATCTCCAACGTCGTCGCCGGGATCGCCGGGCCCTTCGCGGGCGTCGCGTGCGCCGGCGCGAAGGGCGGGGCCGACCCCGTGCGCGGGTACGGCCCGCTGCGCCCCGTACGCGACCTGCGTGACGGGAAGGCGCGGCTGCACCTGCCCGACGGGTTCAGATACCGCTCGTTCAGCGTGGCGGGTGACAGGTACAGCGACGGGTCCACCGTGCCGGGCAAGCACGACGGCATGGCCGCCTTCTCCGGACCCAAGGGCAGCGCCGTCCTCATCCGCAACCACGAGGTCGACGGGCCGGTGGGCGCGTTCGGCGACAGGCGCAAGGCCTACGACCCGATGGCCGGGGGCGGCACCTCGACGCTCCAGGTCACCCGCTACGGCGAGGTGATCAGGAGCGCGCCGTCGCTGAACGGCACGATGATGAACTGCTCGGGCGGGCCCATGGCCTGGCGGGCCTGGGTGAGCTGCGAGGAGACGGTCAACGGCCCCGACGTGGTGAACGACCGCTCCGGCGACGACAACTCCAGGCTCACCCGCAAGCACGGCTACCTCTTCGAGGTGCCGGTCGCCCGCGCCGCCACGGCCAGGCCGATCCGCTCCGCCGGGCGCTTCCCGCACGAGTCGGCCGCCTTCGACCCCTCCTCGGGCGCCATCTACCTGACCGAGGACAACTACTCCTTCCCCTCCGGTTTCTACCGTTACCTGCCGCCCAAGCACCCGATCCTGGCCGGGCGGCTGCTCGACGGCGGCAGGCTGCAGATGCTCGCCGTGGACGGCACCGACCGCGCGGACCTGTCGAAGGGACAGGAGCCCGGCGCCGCGTACGGGACCACCTGGGTGGACATCGACGACCCCGACCCCGACTTCACCGGCAGGACCGCCTACGACGAGGCCGCCCAGGCCGTGGGCAGGCAGGGCAGGAAGAAGGGGGCGGCGATCTTCGCCCGGCTGGAGGGGGCGGTGCACCACCACGGCACCGTGTACTTCGTCTCCACCCAGGGCGGGGCCACCGCGCCGGGCGAGCGGGCGCCCGACGGGTTCGGCGACGGGCGAGGGCAGGTGTGGGCGTACGAGACGTGGAGCGGGCGGCTCAGGCTCGTCTACGAGTCGCCGCGCTCGTCGGTGCTCGACCTGCCCGACAACGTGACGGTCAGCAGGCGCGGCACGCTGGTGCTGTGCGAGGACGGCGGCGAGGACAACTACCTGCGCGGGCTCACGAAGAGCGGGGAGATCTTCGACTTCTGCCGGCTGCAGCCCATCGCGGGTGACGACGGGGCCGAGTTCGCCGGCACCACGTTCGGCCCCGGCGGTCACACGCTCTACGTCAACCTGCAGGCCAAGCAGGGCATGTCCATCGCGATCTGGGGGCAGTGGGAGCGCGGGCCGTTCTAATAGATTGGGACGATGATCCTGGGTATCGGCGTGGACGTCGTGGACATCGCCCGTTTCGAGGCGGCGCTGGAGCGTACGCCGCGGCTGAGGGAGCGGCTGTTCACCGAGGGCGAGCGGCCGCTGCCGGTGCAGTCGCTGGCCGCCAGGTTCGCCGCCAAGGAGGCCGTGGCCAAGGCGCTCGGCGCACCCAAGGGCCTCGGGCACCTGGAGGCCGAGGTGCACTGTGACGAGCTGGGCAAGCCCGAGCTGCGGGTCTCCGGCAAGGTGGCCGAGGTCGCGTACGGGCTCGGGGTCAAGCGCTGGCACATCTCGCTCAGCCACGACGCGGGCGTGGCCGTGGCCTACGTGATCGCGGAGGGATAGCTTCGGATCATGCGTACCGCCTACACCGCCGACCAGATCCGGGGCGCCGAGCACGCGCTCATGGCCCGGCTGCCCGAGGGCACGCTGATGCAGCGGGCCGCCGTCGGGCTCGCCGCCGTCTGCGCCGACCTGCTGGGCAGGGTCTACGGCAGACGCGTGGTGCTGCTCGTCGGCAGCGGCGACAACGGCGGCGACGCCCTGTACGCCGGCGAGCGGCTGGCCAGGCGCGGAGCCCGGGTGGACGCCGTGCTCGCCGGGTCCAGGACGCACGAGGCAGGGCTGCGCGCGCTGCTCGACGCCGGCGGGCGGGTCGCCGAGGCGTCCGCGATCGAGCGGGCCGACCTGATCGTCGACGGGCTCGTGGGCATCGGGGCCGCGGGCGCGCTCAGGGAGCCGTACGCGCGGCTCGCGCAGGAGGCCAACGCCGCCCGCGGCGCGGTCGTGGCCGTGGACGTGCCCAGCGGGGTGGACGCGAGCAGCGGGCAGGTGGCGGGGGCCGCCGTCCGGGCCGGGGTGACCGTCACCATGGGGGCGTACAAGACGGGGCTGCTGGTCGATCCCGGCGCCGCCTTCGCCGGGGACGTCCGGCTGATCGACATCGGGCTGGGGGAGTACCTGCCGGATCCCGACGTCGCGGCGCTCACCGCCCGCGACGTGGCGGGCCTGGTCCCGCGCCCGGGCGAGGAGTCGGACAAGTACCGCAGAGGGGTGCTGGGCGTCGCGGCGGGCAGCGACCTGTTCACCGGCGCGGCCGTGCTGGCCGTGGGCGGCGCGTTGCGGGGCGGCGCGGGCATGGTGCGGTACGCCGGCCGCGAGGCGCCGCTCGCCCAGGTGCGCGCGCACTGGCCGGAGGCCGTGGTCACGCTCCTCGACGAGCCCTCGATCGAGCACGTGGGCCGGGTGCAGGCGTGGGTGCTCGGCCCGGGGCTCGGCACCGACGACTGGGCGCACGAGCTGGCGGCCAGGGTGCTGGCCACCGACGTGCCCGTGCTCGTCGACGCCGACGGGCTGACCCTGGTGGCCAGGGACAGGGGGCTGCTGCGGCGGGCCGCGCCTGTCCTGATCACCCCGCACGCGGGCGAGCTGGCCAGGCTGATCCGCGCCGACCGCGCCGACATCGAGGCGGCCCGGCTGGAGCACGCCCGGCGGGCTGCCGCCGAGCTGGGCGTGACCGTGCTGCTCAAGGGCTCGACCACGGTGGTGGCCGAGGACGGGCAGCCGGCGCGGGTGAACGTCACCGGCACGCCCTGGCTGGCCACCGGCGGCACCGGCGACGTGCTGTCCGGGCTGGCGGGCGCGCTGCTGGCCCAGGGGCTGAGCTGCTACGACGCCGCCTCGTGCGGCGCCTACCTGCACGGGCTGGCCGGGCACCTGGCCGCCGACGGCGCCCCGCTGGCCGCCGCCGACGTGGCCACCGCCGTTCCCGCGGCCATCCGTACCGTGACCAGCGCCGGCTCGTGATTCCCGGTTGAAAACCGGACTCGGCCACGAGCCGGAGCTGCCACACTAGAAGGATGTACTCTCCAGTGGCCACGCCCGCTCAGGCGCGGGTCGATCTGGCCGCCATCAGGCACAATGTCGCCCTGCTCAAGGAGCGGGCGGGCGGCGCGGAGGTCATGGGCGCGGTCAAGGCCGACGCCTACGGGCACGGGCTGGTGCCCACGTCCGCGGCGGTGCTGGAGGGCGGGGCGAGCCGGCTCGGCACGGCGTTCGTCAGGGAGGCGCTGGAGCTGCGCGCGGGGGGCGTGACCGCGCCGATCCTGGCCTGGCTGATCACCCCCGGCGAGCCGCTCGACGAGGCGCTGGCCGCCGACGTCGAGCTGTCGGCCGCCGACGTGCGGCTGCTCGACGAGATCGCCGCCGCCGCCAGGCGCGCGGGCCGCGCCGCGAAGCTGCACCTGGAGGCCGACACCGGCATGAGCAGGGGCGGCGCGCCGCTCGCTGCCTGGCCCGACCTGCTGGCCAGGGCCGTGGAGCTGCGGGCCGAGGGCGTCATCGAGATCGTCGGGCTCTGGTCCCACTTCGCCTGCGCCGACATCCCCGGCCACCCGTCGATCGCGCAGCAGCAGGAGGCGTACGAGACGGCGCTGAAGCTGGCCGACCAGGCCGGCGCGGCCGACTCCGGCGTGATCAGGCACCTCGCCAACTCCGCCGCCACGGTGACGCTCCCCGGCACGCGCTACGACATGGTCAGACCCGGCATCGCGATGTACGGCCTGAGCCCCATCCCGGAGCTGGGCGACTTCGGCCTCAGGCAGGCCATGACGCTGACGGCCAGGATCGGTCTGGTCAAGCGCGTCACCGAGGGCGCGGGCGTCTCCTACGGGCACCTCTACGTCACGGGGCACGAGACCACGCTTGGTCTGGTGCCCCTCGGGTACGCGGACGGCATCCTGCGGCACGCGACGGGGCGGGCCGAGGTGCTGGCGGGAGGCCGTCGCAGGCTGATCGCGGGCCGGGTGTGCATGGACCAGTTCATGATCGACATGGGCGACGACCCGCTGTCGGCCGGCGACGAGGTCGTGCTGTTCGGGCCGGGTGACGGGGGCGAGCCGACCGCTCAGGAGTGGGCGGATACTCTCGGCACGATCACGCATGAGATCGTGACCAGGATCGGTTCGCGCGTGCCACGGGTTCACGAGAACGTGACGCAGGGCACTTCGCGTCGGGCATGAGCGGAGAAGGATCGGGGACATGACGACGACGCCAACACGGCGCAAGGTAGGGATCGCCGGCGCGCTCGTCGGCGCGGCTTCCGCCGGTGTCGCGGCGGCGGCGCTGGCCAAGCGTTACGCGGTGGGCCGGATCAGGCTGCGCCCCGACCACGAGGCGAGCGAGCCGTTCGGCGAGCTGCGGGGCAGGGAGCGCACGCTCGTCACCTCCGACGGCTACGCCCTGCACGTCGAGATCGACGGCCCCGAGGACGCGCCGCTGACCGTCGTGCTCTGCCACGGCTACTGCCTCAGCCTGGAGTCCTGGCACTACCAGCGCAAGGACCTGCGCGAGAACTACCGGCTCGTGCTCTGGGACCAGCGCTCCCACGGCCGCTCCCAGCGGGCCGCCGCCGACGACTGCTCGATCGACCGGCTGGGCGCGGACCTGGCCGAGGTGATCGAGCAGTTCGTGCCCGGCCCGTGCGTGCTGGTCGGCCACTCCATGGGCGGCATGACGATCATGGCGCTGGCCGACCGCCACCCCGAGCTGTTCGGCGACAAGATCCGCGCGGCGGCGCTCATCGCGACCTCGGCGGGCAAGCTGGCCGAGCTGACGCTGGGCCTGCCCGCGATGTTGTCCAAGGTCGTGCACAAGGTGGCTCCCGGCACGGTGTCGCTGCTGGGCAAGCGGGGCTCGTGGATCGACAGGACCCGCCACGCGGGCAGCGACATCGCCTTCCTGATCACCCGCCTCATCGGCTTCGGCGACTCGAAGAACGTCAGCCCCACCGTGGTCGACTTCGCCGAGTCGATGATCAGGGCGACCCCGACCGAGGTGGTCGCCAACTTCTACCCGGCCCTGATGAACCACGACAAGCTCGCCGCCCTCCACGTGCTCGACCCGGTGCCCACCGCGATCGTGGTCGGCGACCGCGACTGGCTGACGCCGCCCGACCACAGCAAGGCCATCGCCGCCGCGCTGCCCAAGGCGCAGCTCACCGAGGTGCCGGAGACCTCGCACCTGATCCAGATGGAGCGGCCGGGCATCGTCAACGACACGCTGCGCGACCTGCTGAAGAGGGTGGAGATCTAGTGCGGCTCGCGACTCCCGACGACATGCGGGCCTACGGCGCCCGCCTGGCCACCCGGCTGCGCCCCGGCGACCTGCTGGTGCTGTCCGGCCCGCTCGGCGCCGGCAAGACCACGCTCGTCCAGGGCATCGCCGAAGGGCTCAAGGTGCGCGGCCCGATCACCTCGCCGACGTTCGTGATCGCCAGGGTGCACCCGTCGCTGCGCGAGGGGCCGCCGCTCGTGCACGTGGACGCGTACCGGCTCGGTGGCGACCTCGAGGTGGACGACCTCGACCTCGACGCCTCGCTGGAGGAGTCGGTCACCGTCGTCGAGTGGGGCGAGGGGCTGGTCGAAGGGCTGGCCGACGACCGGCTGGAGATCCACATCGACCGCGAGACCGGCGACGAGGCCCGGCTCGTGACGCTGCGAGGCGTGGGCCCCAGGTGGGCCGACACGCCGTCTGATCCGCTACAAGACTGAAACGTCCGTCAACGCACGGTAAAGCTGGCACCCTTGACGTACCAGGCCAACGATATAAATCATGATCGTTGGTCAGGGATTCCCCCAGAATTTCTGGGTATCAGGACGAGCGAGTTCACCAAATGTGGTGGATGCTGGGGTGCAAGACGGCGGAGTGGGGTGCGGGCCGGTGCTCAGGGTCAGGCGTGTCGCGTACGCGGGAGCCATCGTCATGGTCGGTCTGACCGGCTGCTCCGCCTCGGCGGAGACCAATCCAACAGGCACACCCACCCCGACAGCGTCGACACCCGGCCCCGGCACCCCGACGGGCTCCCCGGCCGGCACCCCGACGGGCACCGTCACCACCACGACCACCGGCAGCCCACGGCCGACGACCACCACGACCAGGCAGACCATCTCGGTCCAGCTCAACCCCGACCGCGTCACCGCGGGAGAGACGTCCAGGGTCTGGATCCTGGCCAACTGCCCCGTCCCGACAGGCGGCCCGGCCCACACCGGCACCGCGACGTCCAGGGCGTTCATCAACGGCGTCACGCTCAACCCGGTCCCCGCGGCCTCGCTCAGCCCTTCCCCGACCGCCACCACCGGCTCGCCCTGGGTGCGCGGCGAGGCGCAGGTGTCCGGAACGATCCGGCGCGGCGAGTACCGCGTGGACGTCAAGTGCGACGGCACCAACGACATGGGCAGGGCCACGCTGCGGATCGTCGCGGCCGAGACCGAGGAGCCGGACAGCACCGTGCCCACCAGGGCGCCCAGGGCGGGCGGCGGAGGCACGTACGCGCAGGACGCCGCCGAGGAGTCGTCGATCCCGTTCGGCCCCGCCGGCGTGCTGATCGCCCTGGCACTGGCCGGAGGCATCGGCTTCGCGGTCAAGCGGCGCAACCGGGCCTAGCGCCGTGGCCCGCCCGGGACGGGTGGTGCTCGCCGGCGCCATCACCGGTCTGGTGCTGGTCGCGTTCGGCAGGGGAATGCAGACCGGCACCACCACCACGCCCGCCGCCGACGTCGTGCCCAAGAGCATCGACATCCCCTCGATCGACGTCGAGGCCCCGCTGATGGAGCTCGACCTGCTGAAGAACGGCGAGGTCGAGCTGCCGCCGTACGAGAAGCCGAAGGTGGCCGGCTGGTACACCGGCAGCGCGGTGCCCGGCGAGAAGGGCGCCTCGGTGATCATCGGCCACGTCGACACCAAGACCGCGCCCGCCGTCTTCTACAAGCTCAGGCAGTTACGCAAGGGCGAGACCGTCAAGGTGGAGCGCAGCGACGGCAAGGTCGTGGAGTACAAGGTGGACTCCATCGAGCAGGTGCACAAGGACCGGTTCCCGGCCCAGCGCGTCTACGTCGAGGACGGGCTCAAGCTGGTGACGTGCGGCGGCAAGTTCGACTACGCCAAGGGCGAGTACCTTGACAACGTCATCGTGTACGCGTCCGAGGTCTGAGAGCGGATGAGCAGCGCGGCCGCCGGCAGGCGTGCGGGCTGGGCGTAGGGCCTTGCGGCGTACCGGCCGGGTGAGACCCTCGCGGCGGGTAGGCTAAACAGTCGTGCTGGTCCTGGCCTTTGATACCGCGACGCCCGCCGTCACCGCCGCGCTCCACGACGGGGAGCGCGTGCTCGCCGAGTCGACCACGATCGACGCCCGGCGCCATGGTGAGCTGCTCGTGCCCACCATCGAGGCCGTGCTGCGCGAGGCGGGCGTGCCGCTGCGCGCGGTGACGGCCATCGTGGCGGGCAGCGGCCCCGGCCCCTACACGGGGTTGCGCGTCGGGCTGATGACCGCGCAGGGCCTGGCCACCACGCTGGGCGTGCCGGCGTACGGCATCTGCACGCTCGACGCCGTCGCCTACGGCAGCGGGCTGTCCGAGCCCTTCCTGGCGGCCACCGACGCGCGGCGCAAGGAAGTCTTCTGGGCGCGTTACTCCGACCACCGCACGCGTGCGGACGGGCCCTTCGTGGACCGGCCCGCCGACGTGCCCGCCGAGGGGCTGCCGGTCGTGGGCGCGGGCGCGCAGCTCTACCCCGACCTCCTGGGTGGCGGTCTCGACCTGCCGCTCTACCCGTACGCGGGCGCCCTGGGCGCGCTGGCCGCCGAGCGGCTCGGCGCGGGCGTGCCGCTCGACCCGCCACGCCCCATCTACCTGCGCAGACCCGATGCGGTGGTGCCGGGCGCACCCAAGAGGGTGACGGCGTGAAGCTGCGCACGATGACCGAGGCCGACCTGCCTGCGGTCATGGCGATCGAGCGGGCCACGTTCCCGCTCGACGCGTGGAGCGAGGGCATGATGCGCGGCGAGCTGGCCGAGATGCCCCGCACCCGCCACTACGTGGTGGCCCTGGTGGGCGACGAGATCGTCGCCTACGCCGGGCTCGCCGCCGCGGGCGACCAGGCCGACGTGCAGACCATCGCGGTGCTGGACAGGCACCAGGGCACGGGCATCGGCGGCGCGATGCTGACCGAGCTGCTGGCCGAGGCGGCCCGCAGGGGCGCGCGGGAGATCTTCCTGGAGGTGCGCGCCGACAATCCGCGCGCGCAGGCGGTCTACCGGCATTTCGGGTTCGAGGAGATCGGCACCCGCCGCCGCTACTACGACGACGGCACCGACGCGATCATGATGAGAAGGAAGCTTGGTGACTGACGCACCCCTGGTCCTCGGCATCGAGACGTCCTGCGACGAGACCGGCATCGGCATCGTCAGGGGTCACACGTTGCTGGCCAACACGATCGCCTCCAGCATGGACGAGCACGCCAGGTTCGGCGGCGTGGTTCCCGAGGTCGCCTCGCGCGCCCACCTGGAGGCCATGACGCCGACCGTGGAGGCCGCGCTGGCCCAGGCCGGGCTGAAGTTCTCCGACATCGACGCCATCGCCGTGACGGCCGGCCCCGGGCTGGCGGGGGCGCTGCTGGTGGGCGTGGCGGCGGCCAAGTCGTACGCGCTGGGTCTGGGCGTCCCCCTCTACGGCGTCAACCACCTGGCCGCGCACGTCGCCGTCGACCAGCTCGAGCACGGGCCGCTGCCCAAGCCGTGCATCGCGATGCTGGTCTCGGGCGGCCACTCTTCACTGCTGCTCGTGCCCGACGTGGCCGAGGACGTCATCTCGCTCGGATCCACCGTCGACGACGCGGCCGGCGAGGCGTTCGACAAGGTCGCGCGGGTGCTGGGCCTGCCGTTCCCCGGCGGCCCGCACATCGACAGGGCCGCCAGGGAGGGCTCCGGCACGGCGATCGCGTTCCCGCGCGGCAAGCTCGACGACGGCACGCTCGACTTCTCCTTCTCCGGGCTCAAGACGGCCGTCGCGCGCTGGGTCGAGGCCCGGGAGGCGTCAGGCGAGTCCATCCACGTGCCCGACGTGGCGGCCTCCTTCCAGGAGGCGGTGGTGGACGTGCTGACCCGCAAGGCCCTCCAGGCGTGCCGCAAGTACGACGTGCACGACCTGCTGATCGGCGGCGGCGTGGCGGCAAACTCGCGGCTGCGCGCGCTGGCCCAGGAACGTTGCGACGCGGCCGGCGTACGGCTGCGCGTGCCCAGGCCGGGGCTGTGCACCGACAACGGCGCCATGGTCGCCGCCCTCGGCTCCGACCTGGTCGCCGCCGGTGTCACGCCCTCGACGCTGGAGATTCCCGCCGACTCGTCGCTGCCGATCACGACCGTGCACGTGTGAGCTCGCGCCTGCGGGAGAGCACCCGCAGGCGCAGCGCCAGGGCCACCGCCGCCAGCACCGAGAACAGGCCGAGCTGCCACCAGTCGTCGTCGCTGCCGCCCAGGTGCCGGTCCAGCACGTGGTTGACGGCGTGGAAGGTGTTGGTGAACACGTATCCGGCCAGCACCACCGCGATCACGTCGCGCCACCACAGGGCGCACACCATCATCATGCCGATGCCGATCTGGAAGACGCCGGCGTCGTGGAGGAAGTGCTCGTGGTTGGGCCAGTTGGCCCACGCGGCGAAGCTCGCCGGGTCGATCCGCATCCACACGCCGGTGACCAGCATCGTGGCCGCCGCGACGACCACTGTGATCTTGATGAACATCCGTCGCTCTCCCTTCGGGTCCGAGCAACGGACGGTCATGACCGCGCGAACGTGACAGCCGCGCCTGTGAGCCTCCTCACAGGCGCGGGGTCAGTCCTTGGCCCTGGTCGGGCGCAGGAGGGCCTCGGCCAGGGCCAGCATGGTCTCCTCCAGCGCGTCCAGTCGCTTGCTCAGGTCTTCCGCGGCCGGCTGGACGATGCCGGTCACCGTGCCGGCCAGCTCGTCGCCGTCGGGCCGGGCCCTGACCAGCTCGGTGAGCGCCTCGGTGGCGGCGGTCAGGCGCTCGGCCTGCTCGCCCACGTGCGCCTGGAGCACCTCGCCGACCCGCTCCGGGATGGCCAGGTCGGCGGGCAGCCGGCTCACGCACCCGGTGACCGCCTCGATGCGCTCGTCCACCGACTCCAGGTGCTCGCTCGCCTGCTCGGCGCGCGCGGCCAGCCCGTTGAGGTGGGTGTCGAAACCGTGGAAGCGGGTGTCGAGGCCGCCGAGGTGGCCGTCGATGGCGTCGAAGCGGCTGCTCAGGTGCTCCTCGGCCTCGACCAGCCGCTCGTCGATGGCGTCCATCTGGTTGTCGAGCTTGTTGAAGCGGCCCTCGTTGCGGGTGGCGAGCTCGGTGGCGTGCTGGTCGGAGGTGGACATGCGCTCGTCGAGCGAGGAGAAGCGGGCGTCGATGCGCACGTCGAGCGCGTCGAACCGGTCGTCGTGGCGGCCCAGGTGGCCGTCGAGGGTGCCCAGCCGCTTGTCGACCGCGCCGAGCTGGCCGTCCATGGAGACGAGCCGCTTGTCCACGCCGCTCATGCGGCCGTCGAGGCCGTCGATCCTGGTGTCGATGTCGGCCAGGCACTCGTCGGCGGACTCCAGCCGGCTGTCGAACCCGGTGAGCCGGGAGTCGAGGCCGGTGAGCTTGCCCTCGGCCCTGTCGAGGCGGGCGTCCACGCCGCTGAGCCGGGCCGTCAGGCGCTGCTCGCTCTCGCCGAGCTGCACAGCGAGGTGCTGGTCGGCCTCGTCGAGCCGGGTGGTCAGGCGCTGCTCGACGCCGGCCAGGCGGCCGGTGAGCGCTTCGTCGGCCTCCTTGAGCCGGCTGACGAGGCGCTCGTCGGCCTCCAGGAGCGCCGTGGCGAGCCGCTGGTCGGTCTCGTCGAGCCGGGTGCCGAGCCGCCGGTCCGTGTCGTCCAGGCGGGCGCTCAGCCGCTCGTCCGTCTCGTCCAGGCGGGCGGTGAGCCGCTGGTCGGTGTCGCCGAGCCGGGCGGTCAGGCGCTGGTCGGTCTCGTCGAGGCGGGCGCTGGTGCGCTGCTCCGCGGCCTCCACCTTGGCCGCGAGCTGCTCGGCGGTGCCAGCCAGGCGCTCGGTGACGCTCTCGGACAGGTCGTTGACGACGTCCTCGACCCGGTCGGTGCGGGTGGCCAGCTCGGCCATCGACTTGTCGAGCCGGGTGAAGCGGCTGGCGGCGGCCTCCATGCTGGAGTTGAGGCCGGCCAGCAGGGCCGCGAAGTCGGACATGCCCTTGGTGATGCCGTCGGTGGTGTCGAGCACCGACTGCAGGCGCTTGAGCGCCTCGTCCACGCTCTCGCCCACCGTGCCCACGTCGGCCCACAGGCTCGGCAGCTCCGCCACCGGGGTGACCCGGGCGTCGACGTGACCGACCTTCTCGCCCACGGCGTCGACGTGGTCGCGCACGGCCTCCACGTGCTGCGCCAGGCCCTCCGCCCACATCGGGGGCTTGGCGGAGATCTCGTCGAGCCGCCCGCTGACCGTCTCCAGCGCGCCGCTGAGGCCGCCCAGCTCGCGCTCGCGCACCTCGCGCAGCAGCCACTCCATGCCTTCGAGCCGCTGGCGGATCTCGTCGAGCACGGCGCCCTGGGTGCGTTGCTCGTAGACATGGTCCTGGGCGGCACGCGCGAGCAGGTCTCGCATCCTCTTGGGGACGGCGTCGTAGCCGTTTGGGAGAAGGGCGGCGTGGTTGGAATGGTCCACCGAAAGCTCCTTCGCTCGCCGACGGTCTGCCGCGCAGCGGTGGGATAGGTCCGGTTTTGTCGATGAAGGGTGAGAGCGCGGTCAACCGCAATGGGGCGGAGAACTCCTCGCCCGCCCACCTTAGCCTCTCGATCAAGGTCCGTCAGGGGTGAATTGAAAGATCGCGATTAACGCACGGATGCCCAGGTTCGGCGATTCAGGCAGGTGGGGAGGGCTTGCACAGGATTACCGAGGGTTTGTCGGCAATTCTGGTAAGCATGATCACCAGGGATTTGTCGCCTTTGAGGCGCAAATCCGTGCGTAGGCGCTCGATGTCCACGGCGGAGCCGCGCTTTTTGATGGTGACATTGCCGATTTGTCGGTCACGGAGGGCGGCGCGGAGCTTTTTCAGGGAAAAAGGAAGAATGTCGTCGACTTCGTAGGCGGCGGCCCACGGGGTGTCCACCGGCTCGTCGGACGTGACGTAGGCGATCATCGGGTCGAGCAGCCTGCCGCCGACCAGCTCGGCCACCTCGCCGACCAGGTGCGCGCGGACGGCCGCGCCGTCGGGCTCGTAGACGAAGCGGCCCGGCGCGCCGACGGAAGCCCGCACGCCGGTGGCGGACAGCGTGTGGCCGCCTGGCAGCAGGGTCGCCCGCCTGCCCCCGCCGTCCTGGGCCCCGGTCCACAGGGTGGCCTCCTTGACCTCGCCCTTGTACGAGATCCACTCGGCCTCGGCGCCCTCGGGGATGAACTCGTACGGTATGCCGGGGGCGACCTTGAGGCAGGCCAGGCGTGCCCGGGAGATCAGGCCGAGCACCACGGGCCAGGGCGGCGAGTAGGCCATGGGGTCGAACGTCCGGCCCCGGCCCGTCCGCCTGGCCGGGTCGGCGAACAGCACGTCGTGGTCCTCGGGCCGGACGTCCGCCGCGTCCGCGACGGTCACCGTCGCCCGGCCGGCCAGCCCGAACGCCTCGGCGTTGGCCCTGGCCACCGCGACGGTCAGCGGGTCGGTGTCCACGGCGGCCACGGTGCAGCCGGCGCGGGCCAGCGCGAGCAGGTCGCCGCCGACGCCGCAGCAGGCGTCCACGACCCGGGGTGCCCGCGCGCCGTGCAGGGCGAGCAGGCGGCGGGCGCGGTGCTCGGCGACCTCCGCCCTCGTGGACTGCTCCAGGCCGTGCGGCGTGAAGAACATCCGCCCGGCGTCCGCGCCGAACTTGGCCCTGGCCCGCTCCCTGAGCCCGGCCTGGGTGAGCGCCGCGGAGGTGAGCGCCGCGTCGTACGTCCTGCGCAACGTGGTGGCGGCGACCACCGGGTCGGCGCCCGCCAGTTCCTCGGCCTCCGCCAGCGCGCGCCTGCCGCGCGGGGTCAGCAACTCGGTGAAGGCGTCGAGGTCCACGTCACCAGACGTTAGCGCCACGCCGGAGCGGACCACGCCTGCGGGCGGCGCGGGCACGGCGTGGTGGCGGCGCGGTGGCGGCCGGGACGTTCGCGCACGTGGGAGACTGGAGCGGCCCGGCATGCCCGCGAAGCGGGTCTGATCGCTCTCAGCAGACGCGTTCGTGTTGACTGTCAAGCCCCTCTTGCATATGTTTCCTGTTGGCACTCTCCCCTTGAGAGTGCCAACGTGCGACGAGGCAGGTCTGACACCCGCGACGGCAGGCCCCGCTGGTCGCCTCTTCTAGATCATTCAAATCTGAAGGGGAGGTCCGATCGTGACGACCGCCACCAAGGTTCCCGTTAAGCCGCTCGGCGACCGCATCGTGGTCCAGCCGCTTGAGGCCGAGCAGACCACCGCTTCCGGCCTGGTCATCCCTGACACCGCCAAGGAGAAGCCGCAGGAGGGCAAGGTCCTCGCGGTGGGCCCGGGCAACTGGGACGAGGACGGCGACAAGCGGATTCCGCTCGACGTCTCCGAGGGCGACATCGTCCTCTACAGCAAGTACGGCGGCACCGAGGTCAAGTACGGCGGCGAGGAGTACCTCGTGCTCTCCGCCCGCGACGTTCTCGCGATCATCGAGAAGTAGGCCGGTTGTGTCGAGCCCCGGGCGCTCTAGAGGGCGGCCGGGGCTTTCGACGCCAGGAGAGGACTTTCAGCAATGGCGAAGATCCTGGAGTTCGACGAGGACGCCCGCCGCGCGCTCGAGCGCGGCGTGAACGCCCTCGCGGACGCCGTGAAGGTTACCCTCGGCCCGCGTGGCCGCAATGTCGTCATCGACAAGAAGTTCGGTGCGCCGACGATCACGAACGACGGTGTGACCATCGCTCGTGAGATCGAGCTGGAAGAGCGCTACGAGAACCTCGGCGCCCAGCTCGCCAAGGAAGTTGCCACCAAGACCAACGACATCGCGGGCGACGGCACCACCACCGCGACCGTCCTGGCCCAGGCCATGGTCCGCGAGGGCCTGCGCAACGTGGCGGCCGGCGCCTCGCCGCTGTCGCTCAAGCGCGGCATCGACAAGGCCGCCAAGGCCGTCAGCGACAAGCTGCTGGCCAGCGCCCGCGAGGTCGGCGACAAGAAGGAGATCGCCAACGTCGCGACGATCTCCGCGCAGGACGCCCAGATCGGCGGCCTGATCGCCGAGGCGTTCGACAAGGTGGGCAAGGACGGTGTGCTCACCGTCGAAGAGTCCAACGCCATGGGCATGGAGCTCGAGTTCACCGAGGGCATGCAGTTCGACAAGGGTTACCTGTCGGCCTACATGGTGACCGACCCCGAGCGGATGGAGTCCGTCCTCGAGGACGCCTACATCCTGCTCACCCAGGGCAAGATCTCCTCCATCGCGGACTTCCTGCCGCTGCTGGAGAAGATCGCCCAGACGAAGAAGCCGCTGCTCGTGGTCGCCGAGGACGTCGAGGGCGAGGCCCTGGCCGTCCTGGTCACCAACAAGATCCGCGGCACCTTCACCTCCGTGGCCGTCAAGGCCCCGGGCTTCGGCGACCGCCGCAAGGCGATGCTGCAGGACATGGCCATCCTCACCGGCGGCCAGGTCGTCAGCGAGGAGGTCGGCCTCAAGCTGGAGCACGTCGGTCTCGAGGTGCTCGGCACGGCCCGCCGCGTCGTCGTCACCAAGGACGCCACGACCATCGTCGACGGCGCCGGTGACGCGCAGGCCATCGAGGACCGCGTCAAGGAGATCAAGATTGCCATCGAGCAGTCCGACTCCGACTGGGACCGCGAGAAGCTGCAGGAGCGGCTGGCCAAGCTCGCCGGCGGTGTGTGCGTGCTGCGTGTCGGCGCCGCCACCGAGGTGGAGCTGAAGGAGAAGAAGCACCGCCTCGAGGACGCGATCTCCGCGACGCGCGCCGCGATCGAGGAGGGCATCGTCTCCGGCGGTGGCTCCGCGCTCATCCACATCTCGAAGGACCTCGACGACCTCGGCCTCACGGGCGACGAGGCCACCGGCGTCGGCATCGTCCGCCGCGCGCTGGTCGAGCCGGCCCGCTGGATCGCCGAGAACGCCGGTCTCGAGGGCTACGTGGTGACGCACAAGGTGGCCGAGCTGGAGGCCGGTCACGGTCTCAACGCCGCCACCGGCGAATACGTGAACCTGCTCGACCAGGGCGTCATCGACCCGGTCAAGGTCACGCGCTCGGCCGTGCAGAACGCCGCTTCGATCGCGGGCATGCTGCTCACCACCGAGGTGCTCGTGGTGGACAAGCCCGAGGAGGAGGCCCCGGCCGCCGGCCAGGGTCACGGTCACGGCCACGGCCACTGACCGCGCCTTCCGTTCCGTTACGGCCCGTACCCCGCAGGGGGTGCGGGCCGTACGGCTTTCCGGGGCCCGGGTGCTGGAGTGCGCGGGGAAGGGCGGGCCCTACGCTGGGGAGCATGCGGTACGCGCGGGCGGTGGAGCGGCTGAGGATGCTGGCCGAGGCGTGCGAGCAGACCAGGCGGCTGCCGGCGGAGGAGCCGTTCCTGCGCGAGGCGCACGTGTTCGGCGCTCTGACGGAGGGGGCCGACCCGCTCGACGAGATCGAGGTCGCCTTCGTGCTGAACCTGCCGCCGGAGGATGTCGCCTGGGGCACGCACCCGCCGGGCACGGCCTGGCTGGTCGACTTCCTGCGGCTGGATCAGGGCGGCATCGCCTACTGGTGGCGGTCGTCCCGGGAGCCGGTCGCCAACCACCGCATTCACCGGCCGGTGCGGTTCTGGTCGCTGGACGGGATCGACGGGGGCGTGCTGGAGGCGCTGCGGGAGCGGCGGCTCGGGGCGCTGTACAGCGCTGAGGCTCCCCGGGGGCAGGAGCGGGTCGCCGGGGTGGCGGAGGAGCTGGAGGCGGCTCTGGAGCACCTGAGGGCGGTGCACGGGGCGTACTGGGACCGGCAGTGGCGGCGGGAGCACCGGGGGCTTCGGCGATATCCGGAACATCACCTGTGGGAGGCGGTGCGGGGGTACCTCGAACTGCTGGACGTCCGGGACGAATGATCCGAGTGCCGGAGGCGGCAGGTCCCGCGGCGGGCGGGATGGGGGGAAGTGGGGAGAAAAGGTGACTTATTGGAGTAAACCGGAAGTGTGCGATAAGCGTCTGCGGTCTGACAAATGTCGCGCATTCCGGGTTATCGCCTGAAACATTATGTCACTATAAAGGCTTAGTGTGGTCGGCTGATTACTTCCCGTTATCGTCGCTTCAATGTGACCAATCCGTAGCCGTTCGCTATGACGACAGGCAGGATCAGTGCGGGCATCATGCCTATCGTGAGCGAGGGAAGCGTCGCCGACGCCAAAATTGGGGTAAGGCTCGCGTCGAGACTTCCGGCACGGACGGATGACTCCGACCTTAGGGAACTGACGAGCCTCGCCGTGCAGGGAGATCGCAGTGCGATCGAATCCCTGCTCGGTGAGTTGCGTCCGATGGTGGTGCGGTATTGCCGCGCCAGGCTGGGCAGGGTTTCAGGGCAATATCACATTGCCGATGACGTCGCCCAGGAGGTGTGCATCGCGGTGTTGTCCGCGCTGCCGCGGTACCGGGACATGGGGCGGCCATTCGCGTCCTTCGTGTTCGGGATCGCCTCGCACAAGGTGGCCGACGCGCTGCGGAGCTCGGTGCGCTCCGCCGTGCCGACACAGGATCTGCCCGACGGGCCCGACGACGGTCCCGGGCCGGAAGAGACGGTGGTCCGCTACATCGAGGTGGAGTACGCCCGGCGGCTGCTGGCCAGGCTGCCCGACAATCAGCGGGAGTTGCTGCTGTTGCGGGTGGTGTCGGGGTTGTCGGCCGAGGAGACCGGTAATGTACTCGGTATGTCACCGGGTGCGGTCCGTGTCGCCCAGCATCGGGCGCTGGCGAGATTGAGGCAGATGGCCGAGCTGGAGTCGGCTTGACGCCTGAGGAAGAGACCGATGCGCTGCTCGACGCGCTCGGTCGTGGAGAGCTGCCCGATTCAGGCGATCCCGCGGCGCGCTTGCTCGCCGCGCTGCTCGATGACGTCGATCAGCGGCGCTCCTCCGTGTCGATGACACCGTCGACGTAGCCGCGGGCGTAGTCCCAGCTGACGTAGTCGGCGGGGTCGGGGTGGAAGGCCGGCTCGTGCACCTGCGGCTGGCCTTTCTCGATCATCTGTTTGAGGTTGCCGCGCAGCAGCTCCCAGTCGAAGAAGTGCTGCTCGCCGCATTCAGGGCAGTCGAGCACGAGCCCCAGCACCCCCTGCGGTTCGAGCAGGGAGCGGAAGACCTCGACGTCCGCGAGGTCGGTGATGGCCTCGTCGCGCTCGGCGGCGGTGAGTGGCTCGGCGTCGTCGAGCGCGCCCATCGCCGAGGACGGGTCGTTCGGGTCGTCCGCGAACGGATCGCGGGGGACGTCTTCCAGCACCTTCCCACCATATGACCGAAGCGGCCCGCGCGGTGGGGTTTACCTCAGCCATCCGCGTCTGGCCGCCTCGACGCCCGCGTGAAAGCGGGATTGAGCCCCCAGCTCGGTCATGGCGTCGGCGAAGCGCGCGCGTACGGTGCGGACCGACACGCCGAGCTGGCGGGCGATCGAGTCGTCGCACATGCCCTGCGCGGCCAGGCGCAGCACCTGGAGCGTGCCGTCACTCCCGCGTCCCCACGGCAGGGGCACGGCGCGGGCCCACAGCTCGCGGAAGAGCGAGCTGAGCACGCCCACCACGACGGAGGTGCGCACGAGGTAGAAGTTGTAGGCGTGGTCGGGCAGGTTGCCGCCCCAGTGGGCGGGCAGGCCGGCCGTCTCGGGCCCGACGGCCAGGAACCAGCTCGGCACCCGGTCCAGCGTGCGCACCTCGCCGCCGGCCTCGGTGAGGCGGGTGAGCTGGTCGCGGACGCCGGGGAGCACCAGGCTGGAAACCGGGATGATCGCTTGAACGGTAAGCAAATTCCGTTTTTGCGCATCAATCCATGGATCCGCAAATTTCCGGGCAAAATCCGTCATAGTACGGTCGTCCGGAACGGCGGTGAGTAAAGGCATTGGTGGGGTTTGACATTGCACGGCGATACCCACCACGCTCTCGTAGAGGATGTCCGCCCCGCTCGCCATCTCCACCGTGAAAGGGCCGCTGCGATAGTCGCGCCCGGCGTCGTAGTCGCGGATCAGCCCGCGAATCGAGCCCAGCGCCGAGTCGATCCTGCGGCTCTCCTCCGCCAGCCGGTCGAGCCGCTCGGCGATCAGCCGGCCGAGTGCCGCCGCAGGGTGTCTGGCCAGGTACTGCCCCGATTGCTCGTCGATCACGCCCAGCTTGACGAGGTCGTCGAGCTGGCGGCCGACCTTCTCGATCGGGCCGTCCATGGCCTGCGCCAGATCCGAGCGGGTTGCCCTGTGCAGGCGCAGCACCGCAGAGTAGAGCGCGGTCTGGGCCGGATCGAGGCCCAGTGTCTCGAGCGGATCGGACATGATTCGCGGCTCGTTGCGCATTATGGGCGGCTCCGTTGGGGGGACACGGGCGTGCCGCGAGGATAACCCCGCGTTCCCTTCCTGTCCGCGTGTTGCGCGGACTGATCTGGCGCGACGTGCAACTTCGTGCAATTGCACGTTTTCACATTGCGATGTGCCGTTGAGTAACGCAGGCTTTACCTAGCGTCGGCATCCAGCCAAGGGCGCGGTTGCGCCGGCCATCAGGACGCGGAGGGGGGTTCGGTGGCGTGTCGCGCCGCCGTTGCCCGGATGCCGGTGGCCGGGGGATGGGACGGATCACCGACCGTCCCATCCCCCGGCACTCTGTCGAGGCCGGGAGTACGAGGACCGCAGGCGCGGGAGACCGTTGCCTGCAGAGGGGTCGCCGAACGCGACCCATCGTGGGGGTCTTCGTCCTCCCGGCTTCCGTGCGTTTTGGAGGCAGGGCCTAGACTTGGTGCACATCAACGCTAGGCAGGAGGGGGCCGCGGCATGTCCAAGTTCACCGAGATGGGTCTGACCTTCGATGACGTGCTGCTGGTGCCCGGATATTCGGACCTGCAGCCAGGGGAGGCCGACACCCGATCTCGCCTGTCCAAGGGCATCACGCTGTCCATCCCGCTGATCTCCGCGGCCATGGACACCGTCACGGAGGCCCGCATGGCGGTCGCCATGGCCAGGCAGGGCGGCATCGGGATCCTGCACCGCAACCTGTCGGTGGAGGAGCAGGCCCAGCAGGTCGACCTGGTCAAGCGGTCCGAGGCCGGCATGGTCACCAACCCGGTGACGTGCAGCCCCGACGACACGCTGGCCGACGTCGAGCGGCTGTGCGCCACGTACCGGATCTCCGGGGTGCCCGTGACCGACGTGTCGGGCACGCTGGTCGGCATCGTGACCAACCGTGACATGCGCTTCGAGACCGACCAGACGCGGCCGGTCCGCGAGGTCATGACGAAGATGCCGCTCGTCACCGCACCGGTGGGGGTCTCGCGTGACGACGCGTTCGCCCTGCTCCGGCAGAACAAGATCGAAAAACTGCCGCTGGTGGACGCCGACGGCAGGCTGCGCGGCCTGATCACGGTCAAGGACTTCACCAAGAGCGAGCAGTACCCGCTGTCCACCAAGGACGCCGACGGGCGGCTGATCGTCGGGGCGGCCGTGGGGGTCGGCGGCGACGCCGAGCTGCGCGCCAAGGCCCTGATCGAGGCCGGCGTGGACGTCGTGGTCGTGGACGTCGCCCACGGTCACTCCAAGGGGCTGGCCGAGATGATCGCCAAGGTCAAGGCCAACAGCAAGGTCGAGGTCATCGGCGGCAACATCGCGACCAGGGCCGGCGCCCAGATGCTGGTCGACGCCGGCGCCGACGCCGTCAAGGTGGGCGTGGGCCCCGGCTCCATCTGCACCACCCGCGTCGTGGCCGGGGTCGGCGCGCCGCAGGTCACGGCCATCCACGAGGCGTCCAAGGCGTGCGCGCCCGCCGGGGTGCCGGTGATCGGCGACGGCGGCCTGCAGTACTCCGGCGACATCGTCAAGGCCATCGCCGCCGGGGCCGACACGGTCATGCTGGGCTCGCTGCTCGCCGGGTGCGAGGAGTCGCCCGGTGAGCTGATCTTCATCAACGGCAAGCAGTTCAAGTCGTACCGGGGCATGGGCTCGCTCGGCGCCGTGCGCAACCGCGAGCGCGGCGGCACCTCCTTCAGCAAGGACCGCTACGCGCAGGCCGACGTCGGCGGCGAGGACAAGTACATCCCCGAGGGCATCGAGGGTCAGGTCCCCTACCGCGGCCCGGTCGCGGCCGTCGCCCACCAGCTCGTCGGCGGGCTGCGCCAGGGCATGTGGTACGCGGGCTGCCGCACGATCGAGCAGATGCACACCGACTGCGAGCTCATGCCGATCACGGCGGCGGGCCTCAAGGAGAGCCATCCCCACGACATCCAGATGACCGTGGAAGCTCCGAACTATCACAGAAGGTAAGTTCATGACTCAGCAGGTGGAGATCGGCCGGGGTAAGACCGGGCGGCGGGCGTACTCGCTTGACGAGATCGGCCTGGTGCCCTCGCGGCGCACCCGTGACCCGGAGGAGGTCTCGATCGCCTGGCAGATCGACGCCTACCGGTTCGAGCTGCCCGTGGTCGTCGCTCCCATGGACAGCGTGGTCTCGCCGGCCACCGCCATCGAGATCGGGCGGCTCGGCGGCCTGGCGCCGCTCGACCTCGAAGGGTTGTGGACGCGTTACGAGGAGCCGCTGCCGCTGCTGGAGGAGTGCGCCGCCCTCGACCAGGAGGCGGCCACCAAGCGGCTGCAGGAGATCTACGCCGCGCCGATCAAGGAAGAGCTGATCGGCCGCAGGATCGAGGAGATCCGCGCCTCCGGGGTGACCACCGCCGTCCGGCTGTCGCCGCAGCGCACGGTCCAGTACCACAAGACCGTGATCGACGCGGGTGTCGACATCTTCGTCATCCGCGGCACCACGGTCTCGGCCGAGCACGTGTCGGGGCGGGCCGAGCCGCTCAACCTCAAGCAGTTCATCTACGAGCTGGACGTGCCGGTCATCGTGGGCGGCTGCGCCACCTACACCGCCGCGCTGCACCTGATGCGCACCGGCGCGGCCGGCGTGCTGGTGGGCTTCGGCGGCGGCGCCTCGCACACCACCCGCAACGTGCTGGGCGTGGCCGTGCCGATGGCCACCGCGATCTCCGACGTGGCGGCGGCGCGGCGCGACTACCTCGACGAGTCCGGCGGCCGCTACGTGCACGTGATCGCCGACGGCGGCATGGGCACCTCCGGCGACATCGCCAAGGCCATCGCCTGCGGCGCCGACGCCGTGATGGTGGGCTCGCCGCTGGCGCGCGCGGTGGAGGCTCCCGGGCACGGGTTCCACTGGGGCTCCGAGGCGCACCACCCCGACCTGCCGCGCGGGCGGCGGGTCGCGTTCGGCACGGTGGGGACGCTGGAGCAGATCCTGCACGGGCCGTCGAGCGTGGCCGACGGGTCGATGAACCTGATGGGCGCGCTGAAGCGGACCATGGCCTCGACCGGCTACTCCGACATCAAGGAGTTCCAGCGGGTCGAGGTCGTGGTGGCGCCGATCCAGCGCTGACCTCCGGGTGGCCGCCGCCCGTTCTGCGCGGGTGGCGGCCGCGACGTAGGGTTCCTGCCATGGAATCGGTTGAGGACAGGATCGCCCGGCTCGAACAGCAGGTGGCGGCGCTCCAGCGCCATCTCTCCAGTGTGCAGCGCAGGGCGGGCTCCGGGTTCTAGGGGTGTCCGAGGTCGAGCGGGTCTTCCGCGAGGAGTACGGCAGGGCGGTCTCGGTGCTCGTGCGCGTCTTCGGCGACATCGACCTGGCCGAGGAGGCGGTGCAGGAGGCCTTCACCGTGGCGCTGCGCCACTGGCCGCAGGCCGGCCCGCCGCCGAGCCCCGCCGGATGGATCATCACCACCGCGCGCAACCGGGCCATCGACCGCCTGCGCAGGGAGTCGGCGCGGCACGACAAGCACGCCCAGGCCGCGCTGCTGCACGCCCCCGCCGAGCACGTGGACGAGGGGCCCGTGCGCGACGACCGGCTCCGGCTGATCTTCACCTGCTGCCATCCGGCGCTGGCCACGCACGCCCAGGTGGCGCTCACCCTGCGGCTGCTGGGCGGGCTCACGACGGCGGAGACAGCCCGGGCGTTCCTCGTGCCCGAGGCCACCATGGCCCAGCGGCTGGTCCGGGCCAAGGGCAAGATCCGGGACGCGCGTATCCCGTACCGGATCCCGGAGGAGGCCGACCTGCCCGCCCGGCTGCGGGCGGTGCTGGCGGTGGTGTATCTGATCTTCAACGAGGGGTACACGGCCAGCTCGGGCGACCGGCTCGTCCGCGAGGAGCTGTGTGCCGAGGCCATCAGGCTCGGGCGGCTGCTGGCCACGCTGATGCCGGACGAGCCCGAGGTCATGGGGCTGCTCGCGCTCATGCTGCTCATCGAGTCGCGGCGGGCGGCCCGCACCGGGGCGGGCGGCGAACTGGTGCCGCTGGCCGAGCAGGACAGGAAGCTCTGGGACCGGGAGCTCCTCGAGGAGGGGCAGGAGCTCGTCCGGCGGTGCCTGCGGCGTGGCGAGCCGGGGCCGTACCAGGTGCAGGCGGCCGTCAACGCGGTGCACGGTGACGCGGCGAGCGCGGCGGAGACCGACTGGGAGCAGATCCTCAAGCTGTACGACCTGCTGCTGACCCTCACCCCGACCCCCGTGGTGGCGCTGAACCGGGCCGTGGCCGTGGCCGAGGCGGAGGGGCCCGAGCAGGCGTTGCGGGTGGTCGAGGGGATCGGGGCGGGCGAGTACTACCTGTTCCACGCCGTGCGGGCCGATCTGCTGCGGCGGCTGGGGCGGGAGACGGAGGCCGTGGAGGCGTACGAGGCGGCGATCGCGCGGTCGGGCAACGAGGTGGAGCGGGAGTTCCTGCGGGGCCGGTTGTGACGGGCCGGATCCGCCAGGCGGGGGTGTGGCGGCGGCGGTGGGCGTTGCCACGGGTATCGTGACCAGCGCCGTTGAGCGGTTGTTGCCCTAGCATGCGGGAATGGCTGATCTTCAGCACACGCACGAGCTGACGTACGAGGGCGACCGCGTCGTCAAGCGCTACCAGGACAGCAAGCCGGGCGCGGCCGAGCGCGAGTGGCGGGCGCTGACCCTGCTGGCCGAGCACGCGCCGGGGCTCGCGCCCGAGCCGATCGCGTTCGAGGGCGGCGCGGTGACGATGTCGAGGATCCCCGGCGTGCCGCTGCGCGGGCTGTTCGCGCGGGCCAGGCACGTGTCGGCCATGGCCGGGGCGCTGGCGGAGCTGCACGCCGCCGTGCCGGGCGACGTGCTGCGCGGCCTGCCCGTACGCCCCTGGCAGCGCGAGGCGCTCGTCGACTGGGTCAGGATGCGCTGCGCCGCCTGGCAGCCCAGGGAGCCGCTGGCCGACCGGGCCGTCAAGGAGGGGCTGCGCTGGCTGGAGAGCTGGTCGCCCGGCGAGGCCGGGGTCCGGGAGGTGTTCGGCGCGGGGGACGGGAACCTGGCCAACTTCCTGTGGGACGGCTCGCGCGTGCGCATCGTCGACTTCGAGGACTCCGGGCGCAGCGACGTCGCGTTCGAGGTGGCCGAGCTGGCCGAGCACGTGTCGATGTGGGTGGACGGGGAGGTGGAGATCGCGCGCAGGTTCGAGCTGAGCCCGCAGGAGGAGCGGCGGACCAAGGAGTGCCGCAAGGTGCACGCGCTCGTCTGGTTCTTCCTGCTGTCGCACGAGCACCCGCGCAACCCGCCCGGGACCTTCCAGCGGCAGGTCGAGCGGGTGCTGACTACATTGGGCGCATGAGACTTGCGCAGGAGGGCGACAGGGCCGCCGTGGAACAGCTCGTCCACGACGCCTACACGCCGTGGATCGAGGTCATCGGCATGCCGCCGCTGCCGCTGGAGTCCGACTACGCGGCGCTCATCGCCGACGGGCGGGTGCACGTCACCGACGGGCTGGAAGGGCTCATCGTGCTGGTGCCGGAAGAGGGCGTGCTGCTGGTGGACAACGTGGCCGTACGTCCCGAGCTGCACGGCAGGGGCATCGGGCGGGCGCTGATGGCCCACGCCGAGCGGGAGGCGCGCAGGCTGGGGCTGCCCGCGCTGCGCCTCTACACCAACGTCAGGATGACCGCCAACATCGCCCTGTACGAGTCGCTCGGCTATCGCGAGACCGGCCGCCAGGGCATCGAGGGCCGCTCGGCCGTCCTCATGCGCAAGCAGCTCAGCCCGTGAGGACGCCCAGGAGGTGGCTGACCTCGCGGGCCACCGCGTCGCGGCCGGCCTTGAGGTACTTGCGCGAGTCGACGACCCGCTCGTCGTGGACCAGGTAGTCGCGTACGGCGCCGGTGAACGCCTTGTTCAGGTGGGTCGCGATGTTGATCTTCTTCATGCCCTGCCGTACGGCCTCGCGCAGCACGTCGTCGGGCACCCCTGAGGAGCCGTGCAGCACCAGCGGCACCGGCACTGCCGCGCGCAGCTCGGCGATGAGCTCCAGGTCCAGCACGGCGTCCTTGGTGGTCATGGCGTGCGAGGTGCCCACGGCCACGGCCAGCGCGTCCACGCCGGTCCTGGTCACGTAGTCGACCGCCTCGTGCGGCTTGGTGCGGGCGCCGGGCGCGTGCACGCCGTCCTTGCCCCCGACCTCGCCCAGCTCGGCCTCCACCCACACGCCGCGCTCGTGGCACCAGGCGGCCACCTCGGCCGTGGCGGCGACGTTCTCCTCGTCGGGCAGGGCCGAGGCGTCGTACATCACCGAGCCGAGGCCCAGCGTCACCGCCTCCTCGACGAGCGCCCGGTCGGTGGCGTGGTCGAGGTGGACCGCGACCGGCACCTCCGCCTTCCTGGCGACCGCCAGCGAGGCCAGCGCGATCGGCTCCAGCGCGCCGTGGTAGCGCACGCAGTTCTCGCTGATCTGCAGCACGACCGGCAGGCCCAGGGCCTCGGCGCCCGCCACGATGGCGGTGGCGTGCTCCAGCTGGATCACGTTGAACGCGCCCACCCCTGCGGGTGACTGGCTGACGATGTCGCCGATGGGGGCGAGGGGCATGGCGAGGCTCCTTACGTGATGATGATCTGGGGGTGGATGTCGGCGTACACGTCGGGGTCGAACTCGCCGGCCACGGGCCTGGCCACGGCCGCCGCGCCGAGCGCGGCCGCCCGCCTGAGCCGGTCGGGCCACGGATCAGGCTCGACCAGGCCCAGCGCCAGCCCGGCGACCAGCGAGTCGCCGGCGCCGGTCGGGTTGCCCCGCACGGTGTACGGCATCCGCGCCGCGAACGTGCCCTCCCCGGTGACGGCCATCAGCCCGTCGGCGCCCATGGACACCACCACGGCCCCGGCGCCCTGGGCGCGCAGCGCCTGCGCGCCCTCGGCCGGGGTGCCGCCGGGCACGGCCCTGGCCAGCTCGTCCGCGTTGGGCTTGAGGATCGAGGGGCGGCCCTTGGGCGCGTGGCGCAGGGGGTCGCCGTCGGCGTCCACGATGGACGGCACGCCCCGGTCGGCCGCGATGGCCGCCAGCGTGGCGTAGGTGTCGGCGGGGACGCCGCGCGGCAGGCTGCCGGACAGCACGACCGCGTCGGCGGTCGCCAGGAGGCTGCTGTAGTGCCGGACGAAGCCGGCCAGCTCGTCGGGGGTGACCTCGGGGCCCGGCTCGTTGAACAGGGCCGTGTGGTCGGGGTCGGTGACGGCGAGGGTGGCGCGCGAGTCGCCGTCGATGCCGTACAGGGCGCTGGGCAGGCGGGCCGCGCGCAGGTCGGCCTCGATCGCGCGGCCGGTCGGCCCGCCGGCCAGGCCCGTGACGAGCACGTCCCGGCCGAGCGCGGCCAGCACCCTGGCCACGTTGACGCCCTTGCCGCCCGCGCGCCTGTGCACCGCGCTGACCCGGTTGACCCCGTCCCAGTCGACGCCGGGCACCTGGTAGGTCACGTCGAGGGCGAGGTTGAGCGTCACCGTGATGATCATTAAGGCTCCGTGATCCAGACGCCGTCCTTCAGCACGCCGTCCACTTCCAGCGAATCGGAGAGCACCAGCAGGTCGGCCGCCTTGCCGACGGCGATCGAGCCGATGCTGCCGGCCAGGCCGAGCAGCCGCGCGGGTGTCAGCGAGGTCACCTGGACGGCGTCGGGCAGCGACATGCCCAGCTCCTGGACGCCGCGCCGGAACGCCACGTCCATCGTCAGCGTGGAGCCCGCGATCGAGCCGCCCTCGACCAGCCGGGCCACGCCGTCGTCCACCCGCACCGCCATGGAGCCCAGCACGTAGTCGCCGTCGCCCAGGCCGGTGGCCGACATCGCGTCGGTGATCAGCGCCGTCCTGCCGGGCCCGGCCACCTCGTACGCCAGGCGCAGCATGGCCGGGTGCACGTGCACCCCGTCGTTGACCAGCTCGACCGTCACCCGCTCGTCGTCCAGCAGCGCCGCCACGGGCCCCGGCGCGCGGTGGCCGAGCGGCGGCATCGCGTTGAACAGGTGGGTCGCCACGGTGGCGCCCGCCTCGATGCCCTCGATCGCCTGCTCGTAGCCGGCCTCGCTGTGGCCGATGGCGGCGAGCACGCCTTCCGCGACGGCCATCCTGATCGTGTCGAGCGCGCCCGGCAGCTCGGGCGCGATGGTCAGCATGCGCACGTGCCCGCGCCCCGCCTTCACCAGCCCCGCGAACTCCTGCGGCGAGGGCTCGCGCAGCCGCGTCGGGTCGTGGGCGCCGCAGCGGGACCTGGCGATGTACGGGCCCTCGAAGTGGATGCCGGCCAGCAGCCCCTCGTCGCACAGTTCGGCCAGTGCCGACGCCGCCCTGGTCAGGCCCTCGACCGTGTCGGTGACCAGGCTGGCCATCGTGGTCGTGGTGCCGTGGCGGCGGTGCAGCGCCACGGCCTCGCGCGCCTGGTCGAGGTCGCCGGTGGGGAAGGAGCCGCCCGCGCCGCCGTGGTTGTGCACGTCCACGAACCCCGGCACGACGTGCCGGCCGCCCACGCTGAGGCCGGGACCCGGGGCGGATCCGTGGCCGACGTGCGTGATGCGGCCGTCTTCGATGGTCAGCCACCCCTCGTGCACGCCCTCGGGCGTCACGATCCTGGCGTCGGCAAGAGTAAGGCTCATGAAGAAAGGATCACAGATCGCGTGAGGTGCATGGGCTCGTCGGGGTTCAGCCCCTGGGCGAAGGCCCGCGCCACCGCGACCCGCTGGGCGCGGATCAGCTCGGCCATGGGGTCGAGCGAGGTCTCGAAGAACGTGCCGCCGGTCTCCTCGACCTGCGCGCGCAGCCCTTCGGGGGCGGTGCCGAGCATCCACGTCACGCGGCCGGGGGCGGCGATGCTGATCGGGCCGTGCCGGTACTCCATCGCCGGGTAGGCCTCCGTCCACGAGCGGGACGCCTCGCGCATCTTCAGCGCCGCCTCCTGCGCCAGGCCGACCGACCAGCCGGTGCCCAGGAAGCTGAACTGCTCGGCCTGGACCAGCGTGTCGGGCAGCGGCGCGGCCACGGCCTCCTCGGCGTCGGCGATCGCCTGGGTGAGGTCCTCGCCGAGGGAGGCGCGGAGCATGGCGAGCTGCGTGGTGGCGAACCTGGTCTGCACGACCGACTTCTCGTCGGCGTAGTCGAGCACGATGACCTCGCCGGCGGCCGACATGATCGGCGTGTCGGGGTCGGCGGTGATGGCGACGCTCTTGCCGGTCGTCCTGGCCAGCAGGTCGAGGACCTCGGTCGTGGTGCCCGAGCGCGACAGCGCCAGCACGCGGTCGTAGCGGCGACCCTGCGGGAACTCGGAGGCGGCGAACGCGTCGGTCTCGCCGTGCCCGGCCCGCTCGCGCAGCACCGCGTACGCCATCGCGATGAACCACGACGTACCGCAGCCGACGACGGCGACCCGCTCGCCCCGGCGCGGCAGCGCGTCGGCGGGGACGTTCGCGACGGCGCGGCGCCAGCAGGACGGCTGGGACGCGATCTCGGCCTCGGTGTGGGTGGTCACCACTTGCCTCCCCATGGTTGATTGTTTCTGCGCTTTTTATATCAGGACAGAGCACAAATGAACACCGGTAGCCCTGGCGTTCCAGGTTGTGCCACGCTTGCTCCTGTTCCCCATGCCCCAGGAGGCCTCCGTGTCCCGCTACGACCGCTGGAACGCCATCCTCGAGCTGCTGGCGCAGGAGGGCAGGCTGTCGGTGGAGGAGGCGGCCCAGGCGCTCGACGTCTCCACCGCGACGATCCGGCGGGACTTCGACCAGCTCGCCCAGCAGCAGATGCTCATGCGCACGCGGGGCGGAGCGGTGGCGCAGAGCGTCAGTTACGACCTGCCGCTGCGGTACAAGACGGCCAGGAACGCCGACGAGAAGCACCGCATCGCGCTGGCGGCGGCCGAGCTGGTGACGCCCGGCGCCGTGATCGGCCTCAACGGCGGGACCACGACCTCCGAGCTGGCCCGCACCCTTGCGACGCTGCCGTCGCTGGAGGCCGGGTTCACGATCGTCACCAACGCGCTGAACATCGCGGCCGAGCTGACCGTCCGGCAGCACGTCAAGATCGTGGTCACCGGCGGGGTGGCCAGGCAGCAGTCGTACGAGCTGATCGGGCCGCTGGCCGGCGGCGTGCTGGAGCAGGTGACCCTGGACGTGGCGTTCCTGGGCGTGGACGGGCTGGAGGTCGAGCTGGGCGCCTCGGCCCATCACGAGGGCGAGGCCAGCGTGAACCACCTGCTGATCAGCAGGGCGGCGCAGGTCGTGGTGGTGGCCGACTCCTCCAAGATCGGCAAGCGGGCGTTCTCCCGGATCTGCCCGATCGGCCGGATCGACACGCTGGTCACCGACGCCCAGCTCTCGGATCGGCTGGCGGGGCAGCTCACGGACGCGGGTGTGAAGGTCGTACGTGCCTGAGGGCGTTACAGGGCGATACGTCCGAGGGTAGGTATGGAACGCAGACCACAGGCGTTCCAGGGGGAATTATGACGTCGGGAAGGAGCGCGGCCCGGCTCGGGCCCGCGGAGCGGGCGGAGGCGCTGGAGAGCATGGCGTCCCAGGAGCTCGACGTGGTCGTGGTCGGCGGCGGCGTCGTCGGGGCGGGCATCGCGCTCGACGCGGTGACCCGCGGGCTCGACGTGGCCCTCGTCGAGGCACGCGACTTCGCCTCGGGCACGTCCTCGCGCTCGTCCAAGCTGATCCACGGCGGCCTGCGCTACCTGGAGCAGCTCAACTTCGAGCTGGTGCGCGAGGCGCTGCAGGAGCGGGCGCTGCTGCTGCAGCGCCTCGCGCCGCATCTGGTGCGGCCGGTGCCGTTCCTGTTCCCGATGACCCACTACGGGTGGGAGCGCCCCTACGTGGGCGCGGGCGTGGCGCTCTACGACACGCTGGGCTTCGCCACCGGGCTGACCCGCGGCGTGCCGGGGCACCGGCACCTATCCAGGTCACGGGCGCTGCGGCTGGCGCCCGCGCTGAAGAAGACCGCCTTCACCGGCGCCGTCCAGTACTGGGACGCCCAGGTCGACGACGCCCGCTACGTGATGACCATGCTGCGCACCGCGGCCACGTACGGCGCGCACATCGCGCCCAGGGCGCAGGTGGTGGGGTTCCTGCGGGAGGGGGAGCGGGTCACCGGCGTGCGGGTGCGCGACCTGGAGTGCGGCGAGGACTTCGAGGTACGCGCCCGGCAGGTGGTCAACGCCACCGGCGTCTGGACCGACGACATCCAGGAGCTGGTGGGCGGGCGCGGCCAGATCCACGTGCGCGCCTCCAAGGGCATCCACCTCGTCGTCCCGCGCGACCGCATCCACTCGCTGACCGGCATCATCCTGCGTACGGAGAAGTCGGTGCTGTTCGTGATCCCCTGGGGCCGCCACTGGATCATCGGCACCACCGACACGGAATGGACGCTCGACAAGAGCCACCCCGCCGCTTCCCGCACCGACATCGACTACCTGCTCGACCACGTCAACGCGGTCCTGTCGGTGCCGCTGACCCGCGACGACGTCGAGGGCGTGTACGCGGGGCTGCGGCCGCTGCTGTCGGGCGAGTCGGACGAGACGTCCAAGCTGTCCAGGGAGCACGTGGTCGCGCACCCGGTGCCGGGGCTGGTGATGATCGCCGGCGGGAAGTACACGACGTACCGGGTCATGGCCAGGGACGCGGTGGACGCCGTGGCGCACGGCCTGGACCAGCGGGTGCCCCGCTCGTGCACCGACCGCATCCCGCTCGCGGGCGCGGAGGGATACCAGGCGCTGTGGAACTCCCGGTACCGCATCGCCCAGGAGTCCGGGCTGCACGTGGCCAGGATCGAGCACCTGCTGCAGCGCTACGGCTCGCTGATCGACGAGGTGCTGGAGCTGATCGAGCAGGACGCGTCGCTGGCCCGGCCGCTGTCGGGGGCCGACGACTACCTGCGCGCCGAGATCGTCTACGCCGCCACCCACGAGGGTGCCCGGCACCTGAACGACGTGCTGACCCGGCGGACGCGCATCTCCATCGAGACCTTCCACCGCGGGGTGGCGGTGGCGCAGGAGTCCGCCGAGCTGCTGGCCGGGCCGCTCGACTGGGACGGCGAGCAGGTCAAGAGGGAGGTCGAGTACTACACGAAGCGCGTGGAGGCCGAGCGCCGCTCGCAGGAGCAGGACTCCGACCACGAGGCCGACGCGATCAGGCTCGGCGCGCCGGAGATCGTCCCCGTCGTCGTCCCGGAGCACACCCCATGAGCGAGCCGGCCGGTTAGGAGGGGCGGCCCGCGGCGCTGCGGGGTCCGCGGACCGCCCGTTCCAGGGTGGTATCAGCTCACGCGGGCGGGTAGCGCGTGGCGTCGTGGACGTCGAGCAGCGGCTCCTTGACGCCGTCGCCCGAGTCGTCGGTCCAGTTGGCGTTGCCGGTCGAGATCAGCGTGCCGCGCACGGCCAGGGAGCCCGCCCTGGTCGTCGGCTTGTGGCTGCCGGAGGTGAGCAGGGCGGCCGCGCCCGCCACGTGCGGGCTGGCCATCGAGGTGCCGCTGATCGTGGCGTAGCCGCCGGCGCGGTAGGTCGAGTAGATGCACGTGCCCGGCGCCGTGATCTCCACCGTGGAGCCGTAGTTGGAGTAGAACGCCGAGGTGTCGTCCTGATCGGTCTCGCTGCGGCACGAGAGCGTGCTGCCCCCGGAACCGCCGGGCAAACCGTCGTTGTCGGTCAGGGCGGAGACGGTGACCACGTCGGGGTGGTTGGCGGGGAAGAACGAGGAGGTGTTCGTGTGGCTGTTGCCCGCGGCCACCACGACCACGATGCCGGCGTTGACCGCGTTCGTGATCGCCGTGCTGATCGCGCTGCTGGAGCAGCCGTTGCAGCCGAGGCTGAGGTTGATGACCTCGATGGTGGAGGCGCGCGCCACCACCCAGTTGATGCCGGCGGCGATGCCGGACAGGGTGCCGGAGCCGGCCGCGTTGAGCACCTTCACGCCGTGGATGCGGGCGCCGGGCGCCACGCCCACCGGGCCGATGGTGTTGTCGAGGGCGCCGACGGTGCCCGCGACGTGCGAGCCGTGGCCGTTGTCGTCGGTGCCGGAGTTGTTGACGCAGACGCCGGTCACGCAGTTGGCCCGGGCGACCACGTTCAGGTCGGGGTGGGTGTTGTCCACGCCGCTGTCCACGACGGCGACGTCCGCGTCGATGCGGACGTCGTCGGTGCCGTCGATGTCCAGGTTCGGGTTGGCCGGGCCGAAGACGCGCCTGACGCCCGTGGGCACGGTCTGGACGAAGGCGTGCACTTCGGCGTCGGGCTCCACGCTGATGACGTTCGGGTTGCGCTTGAGCTGTTCGGCGGCGGTCGCGCTCAGGCGGGCGGTGTAGCCCTTGAACGCGTGCTCGTACACGCCGACGAGCTCGCCGCCGAGGTCGGCCACCTGGTTCTGGGCGGCGCCGTGCAGTGCGCGGGTGGCGGGGTTGAGCTGGACGATGTACGTGCCGTCCGGGGCGGCTGCTGTCGCTGAGACGGGCAGGGGTGCGGCGAGTAACGCCAGCGCGCTGACGAGCAATGCGAGCAGGGGGGTGCGTGGTCGCATGGCAGCGTGGGCCCTTTCTGGTTCCGGGACCGGCCCGCCCGCTATGACACGAACCAGCCGGTCCGACACTAGGGTGTAAGCAAAGTTTTCACCATTTGTCGGGATAAGTCCACAAAAAAGGTGCCGGTTCGCTACGAACCGGCACCCTTTGGTTGCTTAACGGAGTGGGATCCAGGCTTGTGAGGACAGCGTGGCGAGGTCGTTGACCTGGACACCCTCGTACGAGACCGTCCACAACGAGTCGCCGATGACCATCGAGCGCTGGATGCCCGGCTCGTAGCTGTAACCGCCCTCCTGGCGCTGCTTCGGGTGCTTGATCATGCCCAGCTCCTTGACCTCCGCGTCACCGATCCGGAGCACGAGCGCGCCCGACTCGTCCATCTTGTTCAGCGGGATCACCGACAGGCCGGTCTTCGGCCAGTACAGGAACGCGTGCGGGTCCCACTCGGCGCCGGAGCCCGAGTCCTTCTGGAAGAACTGCGACAGCCGGCGCGGTGCGGCCGGGTCGCTGACGTCGAACAGCGAGACCTGCGTGCCCAGCGTCCTGCCCTGCTCGCTGGCCTCCTGGCCGATGCCGATGAGCCGGCCCTCGCTGCCGGGGTGCAGGTACGCCGAGTAGCCCGTGATCTTCAGCTCGCCCGTCACCCTCGGCGCCGCCGGGTCGCGCAGGTCCAGCGTGTAGAGCGGGTCCACCTGCCGGAACGTGACGCAGTAGCCGATCGGCCCGATGAACCTGACCGAGTAGATGCGCTCGCCCTTGCCGAGGCCGCCGACCTCGCCGACCTCGGCCAGGGTGTCGGCCCTGAGCACGTGGACGGAGCTGGAGCTGGTCTTCTCGTCGCCGGAGTCCACGGTGGTGGCGATGCGCAGGTGACCGTCGTGCTCCGACAGCGAGTACTGGTTCAGCAGCCGGCCGGGCACCTTGCCCGAGGCCACGTACGCGGGCGCGCCGGGCCTGGTGATGTCGAACCGGTGCACCTGCGTCTCCTCCGGCGGCATCGTGGGCGTCGGCCGATGGGTCGGCGGGGACACCGCCGGGTCGTCAGGGGTGGGCTCCACCGCGGGGGCGACCGCGTCCGAGGAGGAGGCCGGGGGCTCCTCGACGGGGAGCGGGCGGGCCACCGGGAACCACCAGCGCGGGTTGCTGGCCACGTACAGGCTCTGGCCGGTGCCGTACACCACGTCGCCGTCGGCGGCCAGGCTGATCGGGTCGGTGCCCGCGGCCGTGACGCCCTGCGTCAGGTCGATGGTGTGCACCGTCAGCATCGAGGTGCCGGTGTAGTCGGCGGGGTGGCTGACCCGCTCGCACGCGACCGTGTCCTTCCTGACGGCGCCCGACGCGTCCGTGATCTCGATCTTCGGCAGCCAGGCGTCCACCGGCGCGCGCCGGACGGCGTCCTGGTTCGCCTTGACCAGATCGGCCTCCGTGGCGTTCTGCTTCGGCTCGGGGAAGGCGATGTCGGGCTGGCTGCGGGTGACGAGCCGGACCGTGGAGCCGATCATCCTGGCGTCCACGTACGAGCCCTGCGGCCGGATCGTGCTCAGCACCTTGGGCTCGCCCGCCAGGTCCACCACGACGTAGCGGGTGTCGCCGGGCGGCCCGATCGACCGCGCCTTGTACATGATGTCGCCGCCGCGCATGAGCACCAGCGCGCGGTCGCCCGAGACCAGCAGGTCGGCGGGGAGGCCGGGGCCGCCCTCGCCCTCGGTCAGCTTGACCGATCCGGTGATCTTCCTGGTGGCCGTGTCGATGATCCGCAGGGTGCCGTCCGCGACCGTGATGAGCCGGTTGCCGTCGGTCTTGACCAGGTCGGGCTCGTCCACGCCGGCCTCGTGCACGTTCGTGGTGGAGTGCTCCGGTGTCGCCGCCACCCTGGCCTTGCTCTCGGCCGCCGCGTCCTGCGCGACCGCGAACGGCATGACGCCGCCGAAGCCGTAGGCGGTGACGTTGGCGGCGGCCTGCTCGCGCAGGCCGGCCAGCGCGTCGTCGCAACTGCTGTAGGCCACCAGGCGGACGGCGCCGAGCGACGTCACCTTCGGGGGCGGGGCGGAGCCTCCTGTCGAAGAGGTGCAGGCGGCCGTGACCGTCGCGAGCGCGGCGGCGGTCACGGCCGTGCGGATCAACGTCTTCATGCCCTCATCACGGCTGCGCGGGCGGGATGGTTCAGGAGCCCTTGGACGGGTTGGCGGTGAAGGCCGGGCTGAAGTCGAGGTCGTTGGGCACTTCGAGCATCTTGCGCAGCAGCTTGCCGGTGAAGTCGAGTACCTGGATCTCGTCGTTGGCGCCGTTGTCCTGCTCCCAGCAGTAGAGGTGGCTCTCGTCGTAGAAGCCGAGCACCTTGTCGCAGTCGGAGGAGAACTTCTTCACGCGCTCGCCCGTCGCGGTGTCCCAGATGCAGTGGTCGCCGTCGCCGCCGTTGGGGCAGTTGGTGACGAACGTCTCGCCCGACGGCGAGAAGATGTCCTGCGTGCCGGCGGAGAGCGTGCCGATGCCCGTCAGCGAGCGGGTGGCCTTGCCCTCGGTGTCGAAGAAGCGCAGGTTGCGGTTGGTCTCGCTGCCGTAGACGTTGACCACGCCCTCGTCGTCGCCGTCGAAGCCGAAGGCGGTGCCGCGGATGGAGGTGTCGCTCACGTTGGTCACGTCGGCCGTCTTCGCGGTCACGTCCACGATGACGAAGCCGAGGTAGAGCCACTTGCTGCCGCTCTTCTTCTCGACGTTCAGCAGGATCTTGGAGCCGTCCTTCGACCAGGCCCTGATGCTGCTGATCAGCGGCTCCTTGACGGTTTTGATCGTCGTACGCTCGCCGGAGTCGCGGTCGGTGATGACGATGAAGTCGTAGTCGTCGGAGCTGTAGCTCCTGCCCCTGGTGGCCAGGAGCTTCCCGTCGGGGGAGACCATCGACTCCCAGTTCTCCTGGAACTTCGTGAACGTGCCGCGCAGCGAGCCCCTGGCGTAGTCGATCCAGTCGTCGTCCTGCTTGTCGTAGACCTCGTAGGAGGTCAGCACGATGGCGTCGGCGGGGTGCTCGTACAGGGAGATCCTGCCGCCGGGGAGCGTTCTCCTGGTGCCGGTCTCCGGCACGGCCGGCACCGTCGGTGACGGCTCGGCGCTCTTCGACGAACGCCTGGACTCCGGCGTGCCGGTCCCGACCGCCACGGTCGTCGTCGAGGCCTTGTCGATCTGGATGATCACGATGACGCCGGCGAGCAGGAGCAGCGCCACCGCCACCGTGATGCCGGCGATCAGCGGGCCCTTGCCGCTCTTGCGCGGCGGCGCCTGCGTGTACATGCCCTGCTGCCCGTAGGGCGGGGTCGTGGGCTGCTGCCACGGCGGCTGCTGGTGCTGGTGCTGGGGGAACTGGGCGCCGGTCGTGTACGGGACGTTGCCGGACCTCGGCCCCGGCGGGGAGCCGGCCGGTGACGCGAACGGCGAACCCGAGGGCGAACCCGAGGGCGGTCCCGTGGGTGGGCCCAGGGGTGGGCCTGTGGGGGAGCCGAACGGCGGGCCGGAGGGCGGGCCCCCGTACGGGCCCGAGGGCGGGCCGGCCGGAGGCGCGTACGGCCCGGCGGGGGCGGCCTCGGCGGCGCCCTGCGCCAGCATGCCGGGGTTCGGCGCCGGCTGCTGCAGCAGCCGCATGATCACCTGCTCGGCCGTGGGCCGCTGCGCCGGGTCCTTGGCCAGGCACGCCACCACCACGTCACGCAGCGGGCCCTCGCCGAGCGCGCTCAGGTCGGGCTGCTGGTTGAGCACGCGGTTGATCACCGCGGGCATCGTGTCGCTGCCGAACGGCGCCCGCCCGGAGGCGGCGAACACCATGGCGCTGGCCCACGAGAACATGTCGGCGGCCGGCCCGACGGTGTGACCCATGACCTGCTCGGGCGGCATGTACGACGGCGTGCCCACGACCATGCTGCTGATCGTGGAGGTGGCGTTGAGCGCCCGCGCGATGCCGAAGTCGATCACGCGCGGCCCGTCGGCGCCTATGATCACGTTCGCCGGCTTGAAGTCGCGGTGCACGATGCCGGCCTGGTGGATGGCGGCCAGCGCCGTGGCGGTGCCGATGGCCAGCCGGTGCAGGACGGAGCCCGTGCGCGGCCCCTCCTCCTGCACGACCCGCTGTAAGGAGGGGCCCTCGATGAACTCGCTGACGATGAACGGCCTGTCCTGCTCGACCCCTGTTCCCAGGACGGCGGCGGTGCAGAAGGGCGCGACCTGCTGGGCCACCTGGACCTCGCGCAGGAACCGCTCGACGCTCACCTGGTCGCCCGACAGGTCGGGCCGCAGCCACTTGACGGCCACGTTGTGGCCCGCGTGGTCCTTGGCCAGGTAAACGACGCCTTGACCGCCCTCGCCGAGCCGGCCGAGGAGCTCGAAGCCCCCCAGCCGCTGTGGATCTCCGGGTCGGAGCGGAGCGAAGGATGCCATGAGGGGATTCTGGCCCTATGCCGCGGATCCGCAAAAACTACCCGCCGGTAGCAACGCGGAATATGCTTCTGAGATGCAGGTCACGTCCAGTGGTAGGACACAGTGCGTCATCGCTCCGTTCACCGGAGAAACCCTCGCTGAGCTGCCCGTTTCCGACGCCGGCGACGTTCGGGCGGCGTACGGGAAGGCCAGGGCGGCCCAGGCCGAATGGGCGGGCAGGTCGCCCGCGGAGAGAGCCAGGCCCTTCCTCCTCCTGCACGACGCCATCCTCGACCGCAGGGACGAGATCCTCGACATCGTCCAGAACGAGACGGGCAAGGCCCGCAAGCACGCCTTCGAGGAGGTGCTCGACGTCGCGGGCTGCAGCCTCTACTACGCCCGCCGCGCGCCCCGCCTGCTCGCCCCGCGGGCCCGCAAGGGCATCCTCCCCGGCGCCACCCGCGTGACGGAGCTGCGCCCGCCCAAGGGGGTGGTCGCGCTGATCAGCCCGTGGAACTACCCGCTCGCGCTGGGCGTCACCGACGCGGTGCCCGCGTTGCTGGCCGGCAACGCGATCGTGCACAAGCCCGACACCCAGACCGCCCTGTCCACGCTGTGGACCATCGACCTGCTGGCCGAGCTGGGCATGCCGCGCGAGATCTGGCAGGTCGTGCTCGGCGAGCCGGCCGGCATCGGTGACGCGCTGCTCGACCACGCCGACTACGTCGTCTTCACCGGCTCCACCCGCGGCGGCAGGAAGATCGCCGAGGAGGCGGCCAAGCGGCTCATCGGCTGCTCGCTGGAGCTCGGCGGCAAGAACCCGATGATCGTGCTCGACGACGCCGACCTCGACGTGGCCGTGCAGGGCGCCATCCGGGCCTGCTTCACCAACGCCGGCCAGCTCTGCCTGTCGATCGAGCGCCTGTACGTGCACGCGTCCCTCTTCGACGCCTTCGCCGAGCGCTTCGTGCGGGAGGTCAGGGCGCTCAAGCTGGGTGCCGGGCACGACTGGTCGGTGCAGATGGGCTCGCTCACCTCCCGCCGCCAGCTCGACACGGTCACCGCGCACGTGGACGACGCCGTCGCCAAGGGCGCCACGCTGCTGACCGGCGGCCGGGCCAGGCCCGACCTCGGCCCGCTGTTCTACGAGCCGACCGTGCTCACCGGGGTCGGTGAGGACATGGAGCTGTGCCGCGACGAGACGTTCGGGCCCGTGGTGGCGCTCTACCCCTTCGCCACGGAGGACGAGGCGGTCGAGCTGGCCAACGACACCGCCTACGGCCTCAACGCCTCCATCTGGACCTCCAGCCCGCCCCGCGCCCGCCGCCTGGCCGCCAGGGTGCGTGCCGGGACGGTCAACATCAACGAGGGGTACGCCTCGGCGTACGCGTCCTACGACGTGCCCATGGGCGGCATGAAGGCGTCCGGGCTGGGCCGCCGGCACGGGGTCGAGGGGCTGCTGCGCTACACCGAGGCCAAGGCGGTGGCCTCGCAGGCGGGGTGGCTGGGGTTCGAGCCGCCGGCAGGGGTGCCGTACGAGAGGTGGGCGGGGCTGCTGGCGACGGCGCTGAAGGTGATGCGGCGGGCGCGGCTGAAGTAGGGGCTCGGCTCCTGGCGAACGGGTCCTGTTCGTTCCCTGCCCGGCTGGCAGGGTGAAGGGGTGAGCTGGTCGGACGTGCTGGCGGCGGGGGAGCCCACGCCGCTGATCGAGTTCCCCGTGCGGGCGCCCGGGGTCAGGCTGCTGCTGAAGGACGAGTCGGCGCATCCGACCGGCAGCCTGCGGCATCGGCACGCCAGGGCGCTGTTCCGCCGGGCGATCCTCGACGGGCTGGTCACCGAGGGCACGACCGTGGTCGAGGCGACGGGCGGGAACGCCGCCGTCGCCCAGGCGTGGTTCGCGCGGCGGCTGGGGTTGCCGTACATCGTGGTGATGCCCGGCAGGCACAGCCGGGCACGGGCCAGGCCGGTGGAGGAGCTGGGCGGGGAGTGCAGGTTCGTGACGCCGCCGGTGGCCATCTACGAGGCGGCGCGGCGGATCGAGGGGCACTTCCTCGACCAGTTCGGGCGGGCGGCCGAGCACGATCTGGCCGAGGAGCTGTTCGGGCAGGTGCGGCCGGACTGGGTGGTGACGGGGGCCGGCACCGGCGCCACGTCGGCCACGCTCGGCTCGTGGATCAGGGCGCACGGGGAGAGCTGCCGGGTCGCGGTGGCGGATCCGGAGAATTCCGCCTATTTCCCTGGATGGACGCTCGACGTGCCCGACTACGCCACCGGCATGCCGTCGCGCATCGAGGGCATCGGGCGTCCCCGTGTCGAGCCCGGGTTCCGTCCCGACCTGGTCGATCTCGTCGTCCCCGTCGCCGACTCGGCGAGCGTGGCGGCGGCCAGGCACCTCAGGGCCGTGACCGGACTGCCGGTGGGGCCCTCCTCGGGCACCGCGCTCTGGGCGGCGCTGGAGCTGGCCGAGCGCATGCGGGCCAGGGGAGAGAGCGGCACCGTGGTATCGCTGATCGGCGATGCGGGCGAGCGGCACCTGGCGGGCTGCCACGACGACGCCTGGGCCGGGGAGAAGGGGCTGGACGTCGCCCGGCACGCGGAAAGGCTGCGGAGCCTCGCCGGTTAGACGGAGCCTCGCCGGTTAGACGGAGCCTCGCCGGTCAGACGGGGTGCCTGACCCAGACGTTCGGCTCCACGTAGACGGCGTGGTCGTGGCGCACGTCGCAGTGCACCGGGCTGAGCGCGCCCGGCACCTCCACCGGCCCCGAGCGGTCGAAGGGCAGGCCGGTCCAGCCGCGCCACTCCGCCAGCGTGCCCGCCACCACCATCGACCGCGGCGCCACCTTGACGATCTCGCCGCCCGCCCGTACGTGCACCCGGAGCCAGGCGTCGTGGGGCAGGCCGTCGGCGCGCGTCCTGAACGCGTACTCCTCCATCGGGGTGTGCGGTTCGAGGTGCTTGAGGTTGGGGCGTACCGGGGCGACCAGCTCGCGGTGGCCGAGCCGGGCGGCCTGGGCCCGCATCGCCGCCAGCATCACCCCGGACAGGCCCTTGCCCAGCAGGTCGCGGCGGACGGTGATCTCCAGGGCGGAGACGGCGTCGGTCGGCCTGCCGCCCTCGCGGGCCAGCCAGCCGGACCGGATCACCCCGTCCCATCCGCTGTCGGGCAGCTCGCCGCCGTCCGACACGAACGGGGTCATGTAGCCCCGCGCCACCAGCCGCCCCGGCTCGGCGTCGTCGTCGGCCACCAGCACGTGGTCCGGGTACGCGGTCTTGACCAGCGCGTAGTACAGATCCGCGACCGGGTCCTCCAGCATGAACCGCTGCCAGGTGTGCTCCATGTCCCAGAGCGTCGGGGCGAACTCCGGGCGCTCGGCGAGCGTGGTGATGCGGATGGCCATGCCGACAATCTTGCCCGCGGACCCGGCAGCTCCGCGTCTCATTTATGGGTACTTAAGATCCCAAGGAGAGGTGCGCTAGCGTCGGCCTATGACAGAACTTGACGCCAGGCTACGAGCCGTCACCGATCTGATGGTGGCCGAGGCGCGCGAGGGCGGCGGCAGGCACGAGTACGACGGTCAGATCCAGGACCTGTCGCCCGACGGCGTACGGGCCGGCCTGGCACGACTCGGCCAGGGGCCGGAGCCCGAGGACACGCACGACGCCAGGCACCTACAGGTGTTCGAGGAGAGTCTGCGCAACCAGCTCGGCGAGCTCGAACTGCACCGGAAGAACCCGCTGTTCCACCTGTCCAACCTCGACCTGGCCTGCTACGACCGCGACTACGGCCCCGAGGAGGAGCGCGCCGCGGCCAGGGCCGCCCATCTCGCGCGCTGGCCCGAGGCCGTGGACCAGGCCGTGGCCGCGCTCGACCAGGTGGCCGCGCCCGTCGCGAAGTCCCTGTTCGGAGCCGCGAAGGGGCTGGCCGCCGGCATCACGGACGAGGCCGCGCTCAAGGCGCACGCCAGGCTCGTCGCCCACCTGGAGCGGGCCGCGGCCGAGGGCGACCCGGACGCCTCCCTCGGCGGCGAGGCCCTGGCGCGGCTGATGGGCACCGCCGAGGGCCTGCCCGTCGATCTCGGGAAGCTGGCCGAGCGGGCCGACGCCGAGCGCGACCGGCTGATGGCGCTGCTCGCCGAGTCCTGCGCCAAGCTGGGGGAGCAGGACCGGGCGCCGCTCGACGTCGTACGCGAGCTGGTCAAGGACCACCCCGACCCCGAGGGCGTGATCGAGGCCGCGCGGATCGGCACGGAGAAGGCCATCGCGTTCACCCGCGAGAAGGACCTCGTGCCCTACCACGACGGCGAATGCCTGGTGGGCCTGGCGCCCGAGTCGCGCCGCTGGGCGATGGCCATGATGGCGTGGAACTCGCCGGGCGAGCCGGAGGGCCCGTCGTGGTACCACATCACGCCGCCTGACACCTCCTGGCCGCGGCAGGACCAGGAGGAGTGGCTGGAGGTCTTCAGCGCCACGACGCTGCCCGCGATCAACGTGCACGAGGTCGCGCCCGGGCACTTCTCGCACGCCAGGGCGCTGCGGCGGGCGCCGTCCGAGGTGCGCAGGGTGCTGCAGTCGGTGGCGTTCATCGAGGGCTGGGCGCACTACGCCGAGGAGCTGTGCGTCGAGGAGGGCTTCGAGCAGGGCGACCCGCGCTTCGAGATCGGAGTATGGGTGGAGGCGCTGATCCGCGTCACCCGGCTGGCCTGCGCGATCGGCGTGCACACCGGCCAGATGACGGTGGAGGAGGGCGCCAGGCGGTTCGAATCGGACACGCATCTGGCGGGCCCCGCGGCGCTGTCGGAGGCGCGGCGGGCCTCGTTCGACCCGACGTACGGCCGCTACACCTGGGGCAAGCTGCTCATCATGGACCTGCGCGAGCGGGCCCGTGCCGAGTGGGGCGCCGGCTTCACCGTGCAGCGCTTCCACAAGGAGCTGCTCGACCTCGGCGCGCCGCCCCTGGGCCTGATCGGCGCCGTCGTCTGACGTCCGAGCGGCGTTCTTTGACGTCCGAGCGCCGTCCGAGCGGCGTCCTTGACGTCCGAGCGGCGTTCTTTGACGTCCGAGCGGCGTCCGAGCGAGTCCGGGAGCGTCTCCAGGGTTGATCGGGGAACGTCTGTAGCGTCGATTCGCCAGGGAGGTTGGTCCGTGCGCGAGCTCTCCGGCAAGGTCGCGGTGGTGACGGGCGCGGCAAGCGGCATCGGGCGGGCGCTGGCCCTCCGGTTCGCGGCCGAGGGGATGACGTTGATGCTCGCCGACGTCGACCACGACGGGCTCGCGCGGACGGCCGCGATGGCCGGCGACGTCAAGGTGCTCACGCAGATCACCGACGTGTCCGACGCCTCGTCCGTGCGTCACCTGGCCAACCGCTGTTTCGGGGAGCTCGGGGCCGTCCACGTGCTCTGCAACAACGCGGGCGTCTTCCAGGGCGGCCACATGTGGACCCGCGACGAGGCGGACTTCTCCTGGCTGCTCGGCGTGAACCTGTGGGGCGTGCTGCACGGCGTCCACGCGTTCGTGCCGCGCATGATCGAGCAGGACACCGAGGGCCACATCGTCAACACCGTCTCCGTCGCGGGCCTGTTCGCCCCGCCGGGGTCGGGCGGCTACTCGGTGACCAAGTACGCCGCGCTGGCCGCCTCCCTGGCGCTGGCCCAGGACCTGACCGCCACCGGCTCCAAGCTGCGCGTGAGCGCGCTGTGCCCGGGGGCGGTCAGGACCCGCATCGGCGACTCCGACCGGACCCGCCCGCCCGGCCCGGCCACCGCCCCGACCGCGGACGAGGTGGAGTCGCGGGAGTCGGTCAGCAGGGCGGCCGAGCGGGGCATGGAGCCGTCCGAGGTGGCCGACCTGGTCGTGACGGGCATCCACGAGGAGAGGTTCCTGCTGCTGACCGACCCCAAGTACGCCGACCGGCTGCGCGAGCAGACCGAGACCCTGCTCGCCGGGAGCCTGCCCGCCTACCAGTGACGGTCGTGGGCCAGCACCCGTACGACCGTGCCGCTGCGCGGCCTGACCAGCACCCGTACGCAGTCGCCCGGCAGCACGTCGTGGTAGAGCCCCTGCTGGACCTCGAACGCGGTGGCCTTGGGCGAGCTGCCGTCGTGCAGGGCGATGTAGTAGCGGCCGGTGTCGGCCCACCGCTTGACGATGTGCCCTGTGACCTCCTGGCGCTGCGGGAGCGGCCTGGCGGGCTCGATCTCGCCGCTGTGCCAGCCGCTGCCCGTGAAGATCCACTCCTGCTCGGGGCCGGCCGGGCCCGCCTCGGCGGCCTCGCGGCCGCGCGCCGTCGGCACGAACCCGCGCCCGCCCATGAGCAGCCCGATCCCCGCCACGAACGACACCGCCGTGGCGATGATCCCGGGCCAGGACACGCCTGCCGCCGCGACCGTGACGTACCAGGGGACGACGAGCGAGGCCGCCAGCACCACCGGCACGAGCAGGCTCGGCCAGCGCCGCCGCGCCAGCCCCAGCTCGATGGCGTGCCGGCGGACGAGGGGGACGAACGCGCGGTCGAGCTCGGCCGCGGTCGGCATGAGGTCGATCACCGCGGCCTCGGAGGCGTTCCCCATGCGGGCGCGCACCCGCTCCAGGACCCACCGCTCGTACGCCGGCAGCGGCTCCTCCATCGGGGACCCGAGGGACAGGTGATCACCCTCGACCGCCACCCACCCGCGCCCGGCCAGCTCGAACAGCGCCGTGTGGAACACCTCCTGGGCACGCATGCCGCGTAAGAGGTCGGCCACGGGGGCGGGCGGGGCGGCATCGGCGCCCTGCCCGGGGTCGTGCCGGCTGGACACCTTGAAGGCGGCGGCGAGCATCGCGACCCAGAGGGCCCACGCCGCCACCGGCCAGACAAGATCCATTGTTCTGTGTTAGCACGTCGGCCGGTGCCTGGCCAGGTGTAACTGCCAAGGCGGATAGACTGAGGTCACCGCATTCGCCTATGGGGGGTTCTCACGGTGTCTGAATTCGACACAGTGCTGGTGGTCGACTTCGGCGCACAGTACGCGCAGCTCATCGCCAGGCGGGTGCGCGAGTGCCACGTCTACTCCGAGATCGTGCCCTCGACCATGCCGGTCGAGGAGATGATGGCGAGGAACCCGAAGGCGATCATCCTGTCCGGTGGTCCCTCCTCGGTCTACGCCGAGGGCGCCCCGCCGGTGCCGCACGGCCTGTTCTCCACGGGCGTGCCGACGTTCGGCATCTGTTACGGCTTCCAGGCCATGGCCCAGGCGCTGGGCGGCGAGGTGGCCCGCACGGGCGTCGCCGAGTACGGCGGCACCGCGCTGGAGGTGCTCGACGAGGGCGTCATCTTCGCCGGCCTGCCCGCCAGCCAGACCGTGTGGATGTCCCACGGTGACAGCGTGGCGGCGGCGCCCGAGGGCTTCGCGGTGACCGCCTCGACCCGCGAGACGCCGGTCGCCGCGTTCGAGAACGTCGAGCGCGGGCTCTACGGCGTGCAGTTCCACCCCGAGGTGCTGCACTCCGAGCACGGCCAGGCCGTGCTCAAGCACTTCCTGGAGGCGGCCGGCTGCCGCCCGTCGTGGACCATGCTCAACATCGTCGAGGATTCCGTCGAGGCCGTGCGCCGCCAGGTGGGCGACGGCCGGGCCATCTGCGCGCTGTCGGGCGGCGTCGACTCCGCGGTGGCCGCCGCGATCGTCCAGCGTGCCATCGGCGAGCGCCTGACCTGCGTGTTCGTCGATCACGGCCTGCTGCGCAAGGGCGAGGCCGAGCAGGTCGAGCGCGACTTCGTGGCCGTCACGGGCGTCAAGCTGCGCGTGGTCGACGCCTCCGACCGGTTCCTGAAGGCCCTGGAGGGCGTCACGGACCCGGAGGAGAAGCGCAAGATCATCGGCCGCGAGTTCATCCGCGTCTTCGAGGACGAGCAGCGTGCCATCATGGCCGACGGGCCGGTGGAGTTCCTGGTCCAGGGCACGCTCTACCCCGACGTGGTCGAGTCGGGCGGCGGCACCGGCACCGCCAACATCAAGTCGCACCACAACGTCGGCGGCCTGCCGGAAGATCTCCAGTTCAAGCTGGTGGAGCCGCTGCGGGCGCTGTTCAAGGACGAGGTGCGCCGGGCCGGCGAGGAGCTCGGCCTGCCGGCCGCCATGGTCTGGCGCCAGCCGTTCCCCGGCCCCGGCCTCGGCATCCGCATCGTCGGCGAGGTGACCCGCGACCGGCTGGCCATCCTGCGCGAGGCCGACGCCATCGCCCGCGAGGAGCTGTCCCGGGCCGGCCTCGACCGGCAGATCTGGCAGTGCCCGGTGGTGCTGCTGGCCGACGTCCGGTCGGTGGGCGTGCAGGGCGACGGGCGTACGTACGGGCATCCGGTGGTGCTGCGGCCGGTGACGTCCGAGGATGCGATGACGGCCGACTGGTCGCGGGTGCCGTACGACGTGCTGTCGCGCATCTCGACGCGGATCACCAACGAGGTGCGCGAGATCAACCGGGTGGTGCTCGACGTGACGAGCAAGCCCCCGGGCACCATCGAGTGGGAGTGACCCGCCCTCACAACGTTCGGGTCAGCAGGTGGGCCTCGCGCATCCGGCCGTCGTCGGTGAACCGGCCGAAGAAGTGCACGTCGATCGCGAGGTCCTTGCCGCGCTGCCGCACGTGCAGCGTGTAGCGGGCGGCGAGGCGGTCCCCGTCCATGACCGCCTCGTGCACCTCCATGCGGCTCTCGGGGCGGTTCTTGCGCACCGGGCGGGTGTGGGCGATGAGCTTGTCCCGGTCGATCCGGTTCCCGTCGGCGAATTGCACGATGTCCGGCGTGTGGTACCGGTCGATGATCACGGCCGGGTCCTCGTCGGTGTTCACCAGGTCGTCGGTCAGCGACGTCATGAAGTCGGCGATGAACGTCTTCGGGTCTGTCTTCATGATGCTCCCCATCACGGCCATAACTCTTACGCGCTGTAAGATATACACAGCCCATTAACTTGGACAAGGTGTAAGAGATGAGCTCACCCCCGACCCCGTCCCGGAACCGCCGCGCCGACGCCCGCCGCAGCAGGGCCGCCATCCTGGCGGCTGCCGTCGAGCTGCTCGACACCGACCCCGACGCCAGCGTCGACGCCATCGCCACCGCCGCCGGGGTGAGCCGGCAGACCGTCTACGCCCACTTCCCCTCGCGTGACCGGCTGCTGGCGGCCGTCCTCGACCACCTCACCGAGGAGACGGTCGCCGCGATGGACGCCACCGACCCCGGCAGCGGCCCGGCCGCCGAGGCGCTGCTGCGGCTGCTCGACGCCGGCGACCGCGCGGCCGGCCGGCACCCCGCCCTCCTGCCGAAGCTCGGCGCGCTGCCCGTGACCCCGCAGGACGACCAGGCCCGCCACGCGCCGGTCGCCGAGCTGCTGGAACGCGTCATCCGGCGCGGCCAGGAGGCCGGCGAGTTCGACGCTGGAATGCCGGCGAAGTGGCTGGTCACGGTCACGATCAGGCTCGCGCACGCGGCGAGCGAGGAGACCGCCGCCGGCCGGCTGTCCAAGGAGGAGTCGAGGCAGGCGCTCCACACCACCCTGCTGCGCGCTCTCGGCATCACCGCGTCGTGATCTGTATCAAACCCGGATCCACCGCCTCCTGAGTCACGGGGGCCGGTCGCTTCGATCCGGAGGAGAGCGCACAACGTGGGCGCGACACGAGAGATACACCGAATCCCGCGCGGCAACATCGCCTTCGCCATCCTGGCGGGCGAGCGCGCGCTGTCCGTGGACGGCGACCTGCGGGCCGCGCGTTACTGGTTCGACGCCGCCTACCAGGACGCCGAGCTGAGCGGCGACCCCGAGCAGCTGGCCCGCGCCGCCCTCGGGCTGAGCGGCGTGTGGGTGCACGAGCACCGGACCTGCGCGGACTGGGAGCGGGTACGCACCCGCCAGCGCCACGCCCTGCGGCGGCTGGACCCCCGCTCGGCGCTGGCCCTGCGGCTGCGCGCCAGGCAGGCCGCCGAGGAGGACTACCGCGCCGGCACGCACGAGACGATCCTCCGGCTCCTGTCCCTGGCGCGCGGCGCCGGTGACCCGGTGGCGCTGGCGGAGACGCTGGGCCTGGCGCACAACTGCCTGCTCGGGCCCGAGCACGGAGAGCGGCGCCTCCGGCTGGCCCAGGAGCTCATCGGACAGGCCGCGCGCACGGGGCGCCGGGGCGACGCGCTGATGGGGCTGCTGCTGCGTACCGTCGATCTGTTCCTGGAGGCCTCGCCCAAGGCCGAGCGCAGCCTCCAGGAGCTGCAGGGCATGCTGGCCGCCAAGGAGCACCGGGCCATCGGGTTCGTGGTCAGCGCGATCAAGGTGATGCTGACCATCCGCGCCGGCCGGTTCGAGGAGGCGGAGACGCTGGCGGCGGTCTGCGCGGAGCTCGGCGACGCGACCGGCGACGTCGACGCCACCGGCTGGTACGGCTGGCAGCTCGTCGCCATCCGCTGGCTCCAGGGACGCGGCGCCGAGCTCGTGCCGGCGCTGTCGGAGATGGTGCACTCGCCCACCCTCAGCGCCCTGGACAACTCCTACCTGGCCAGCCTCGCCGCGGCCGCCGCCGACGCGGGCGACCGCCGTACGGCCGAGGGACTGCTGGCCCGGCTGCGCGGGCCCGACCTGCCGCGTTCCAGCACGTGGATGACGTCGATGTACTTCATGGTGGAGGCCGCGCACCTGCTGCGGGACGCCGACACCGCCGCCCACGCGTACGCCGCGCTCGCCCCGTTCGCCGACCTGCCGGTCATCGCCGGTCACGGCGTGGCCTGCCTCGGCTCCGCGCACCACCCCCTGGGCGTGGCCGCGCTCACTCTCGGCGAGGTGGACCGGGCGGTCGGGCACCTGCGTGCCGCCGTGCGGCAGAACCTGGCGCTGGGACACTGGCCGGCCACCGTGCTGTCCCGGCACCGGCTGGCCCAGGCGCTCGCGCTGCTCGGGGGCGACCCCGGCGACGAGGGGCCCGGCGCGGCGCGGGAGGCGGCGGAGCTCGGCATGGTGCTGCCGAAGGCGGCCACGCGGCCGGACGAGGCCGGCGGCTGCCGCTGCCGGCGGCGCGGCCTGCACTGGCTGCTGGAGCTGGACGGGCGCAGCGCGCTGGTCGGTCACAGCGTGGGCATGGGCTACCTGGCGACGCTGATGGCCAACCCCGGCCAGGAGATCCCGGCGATCGACCTGGCCGCCGGCACGGACGCCGTCAGGAGCGCGGCGAACTCGGCGCAGCCGGTGCTCGACGAGGTGGCCAGGCGCACCTACAAGGAGCGGCTGGCGCGGCTGGAGGGCGAGCTCGGCGAGCTGGAGTCGAAGGACGACCCCGAACGCGCCGCCACGCTGCGCGCGGAGCGGGAGTGGCTGCTGGCCGAGCTGGCCGCGGCCACCGGCATCGGCGGGCGGGCGCGGCCGTTCACGGGCAGCGAGGAGCGGGCCAGGGTCGCCGTGGGCAAGGCCATCTGGCGGGCCGTGGACCGGGTCTCGGCGGTCGATCCGTCGATCGGCGAGGAACTGCGCGCCACCGTGCGTACGGGGGCTCGCTGCTGTTACCGGCCTCGTTGAGCGGGCAGGGCGGCCGGAGCGGCCGGAGCGGGCCCGTCCCTGGCGACCAGAGCGGGCCCCGTCCCTGGCGGCCGGAGCGGCCCCGTCCCTGGTGAGAGGTCCGGGCCCTGGCGGCAGGCCCGTGCCGCCACTCCGTCATGCGCGCGCATACCCGCGATAATTATGGGAAGAGAGGCTTCTCCTGGGCCAACGCGGACCGCGGTTGGCAAGGGGATGCCCGTGACCCGCGGTTCGGAAGGAGTGGCGAAGCCCGCATGTCCCATGCGAGCGAGTACGGCAGGCAGCCGTTGGTGTTGCTCGTCGAGGACGATCCGCAGGACGCGTTGATCGTCGAGGAGCTGCTGGAGGACAGCGGTATTGCCGTGCGCCTGGAGTGGGCGCGTTCCGTGGACGAGGCCCGGCGGGCCCTGGTCCGGTTGCGGCCCCAGTGCGTGCTGCTGGACCTCGGCCTGCCCGACGCGTACGAGTTCTCGGCCCTGTCCGCCGTGATCGAGGAGGCGGGTGACGCGGCCGTCGTGGTGCTCACCGGCCTGGCCGAGGAGCAGGCGGGGCTGGCGGCGGTGACGGCGGGCGCGCAGGACTACCTGGTCAAGGGCCGGGTCGAGGCCGAGTGGCTGGGCCGGACGCTGCGGTACGCGATGCAGCGCAAGCAGGCCGAGCAGGCCGCCGTGGCGCTGCACGCCGAGCGCATGCGTGCCAAGGAGAACGAGCGGCTGGAGCGCGGCCTGCTGCCCACGCCGCTGCTGCAGAGCATGCCGATCGAGGTGGCCTCGCGCTACCGCCCCAGCAGGGGTTCGGCCACGCTCGGCGGCGACTTCTTCGACGTCGTCGAGTCCGACGACAAGGCCGTGCACGCGGTCATCGGCGACGTCTGCGGGCACGGCCCCGACGAGGCCGCGCTCGGCGTCTGCCTGCGCATCGCCTGGCGGGCGCTGGTGCTCAGCGGCGTGACGGGGGCGGCCCTGCTGCGCAGGCTCGAACGCATCCTGGAGGCCGAGCGGCCGGGCACGGACATCTTCGTCACCATGTCCACGCTCGTCCTGGAGCCCGACCAGCGCACGGTACGGATCTGGCGCGCCGGCCACCCCGGCATGCTGCTGCACGACGGCGACACGGTGAGCCTGGCCGACCCCACGCACAGCCTCGCGCTCGGCCTGCCCGTGGAGGCCGACTGGCACCAGGACGTGCTGGAGCTGCCCAAGGGCGGCGGCCTCACGCTCTACACCGACGGCCTGTTCGAACGCCGCCTGCCCGGCGCGCCGCCGCGCTGGCTGGGCGAGGAGGGGCTGCTGGAGCTGGCCCGGCGGCACGCGCACCGCGACGGCGAAGGCTTCCTCGACGCGCTGATCGCCGACGTCGAGGAGGTCACCGCGCCCGACGCGCCCGCCGACGACCTCGCCGTGGTGCACCTGCGGTGGAGAGAGCGAGCATGATCGACGCGTCCCGCCTGCGCCGCCTGACCGTGCACGGCTGGTTCCTGGTGATGATCGCGGCCTTCACCGTCCTGGTGGCGGTCTGCGCGGTGATGGGCGCCGTCATGATCGAGCGTACGAGCAGCCTGTCCGACGAGCTGACCACGCGCATCTCCCCGGCCGCGATCGAGGCGTCCCAGATGCAGAAGGCCCTGATCGACCAGGAGACCGGCGTCAGGGGCTTCCTGCTGACCGGCAGGCAGGAGTTCCTGCAGCCGTACGCCGAGGGCGTGGCCGCCGAGCAGCTCAGCAGCGCGCAGGTGGCCGCGCACGTCGGCGACCGGCCCGACCTGCTCGCCGAGCTGAACGCCATCAGCGACAAGGCCGCCGCCTGGCGCAGGGACTACGCCGAGCCCATGACCGCGGAACGGCGCGACGACGGCAGCGTGCCCGGCGTGACGGTGGAGGCGGGCAAGCAGGCGTTCGACGAGATCAGGACGATGCTCGAACGGCAGAACGGCCGCCTCGCGCAGCTCCGCGAGAGCTCCCGGGTGGAGCTGTTCCGGGCCGAGCAGCTGCGCAACTGGGCCTTCCTGGCCATGCTCGTGCTGTTCCCGCTGGCCATGGTGGGCATGGCCGTGCTGCTGCGCCGCGCGGTCGTCCGGCCGCTCGACCAGCTCCGCATGGCCTCCCGCGAGATCGCGGCCGGCGACTTCGAGCACGCCATCCCCGCCAGGGGCCCGGCCGACATCCGCGAGGTCGCCGAGGACGTGGACCTGATGCGCGTACGGATCGTGCAGGCCCTCGGCGACTCCCACCGGCAGCAGGTGCTGCTGCGCGAGCAGGCCGCCGACCTCGACGCGCAGGCCGTGGAGCTGCGGCGCTCGAACGCCGAGCTGGAGCAGTTCGCGTACGTGGCCTCGCACGACCTGCAGGAGCCGCTGCGCAAGGTCGCCACCTTCTGCCAGCTCCTGGAGAAACGGTACGGGGAGGTGCTGGACGAGCGCGGCAAGCAGTACATCCGCTTCGCGGTGGACGGGGCCACCCGGATGCAGGTCCTCATCAACGACCTGCTGAGGTTCTCCCGGGTGGGCAGGGTGTACGACGACCGCGAGCCCGTCGAGCTGGAGGAGACGCTGGACAAGGTGATCGACGACCTGTCGGCTCCGATCGAGGAGTCCGGCGCCCGCTTCGAGCGCCCCGGCAAGCTGCCCACCGTCGTCGGCGACCCCACGATGCTGCGCCTGCTCTGGCAGAACCTCATCAGCAACGCCATCAAGTTCCGCGACCCGGCCCGCGAGCCGCTGATCCGCATCGGGTGCGAGCCCGGGGTGGACGGCTGGGATTTCTCCGTGGCTGACAACGGCATCGGCGTGGAGCCCGAGTTCGCCGATAAGATCTTCGTCATCTTCCAGCGCCTGCACAGCCGCGAGCAGTACAGCGGCACCGGCATCGGCCTGGCGATGTGCAAGAAGATCGTCGAGAACCACGGCGGCAGGATCTGGCTGGACACCGGCTACACCGGCGGCGCCCGGCTGTGCTTCACCCTGCCCGCCACCACCCTGCCCGCCACCACCCTGCCCGCCACGACCCAGTCCGCCACGACCCAGTCCGCCACTACTCAGCCCGCCACCACCCAGCCCGTCTCCACCCTGCCGGCCGACCCTGGCATCGACCACGAAGGAAACAGCTCATGACCGGGCAACCCATCGAAGTCCTCCTCGTCGAGGACGATCCCGGCGACGAGCTCATCACGCGCGAGGCGTTCGAGGACAACAAGATCCGCAACAACCTCCACGTCGTCAGGGACGGCCTGGAGGCGCTCGACTTCGTCTACCGGCGCGGCGAGCACGCCGCCGCGCCGCGCCCCGACCTGATCCTGCTCGATCTCAACCTGCCCAAGTACGACGGCCGCCAGGTGCTGGAACGCATCAAGGGCGATCCCGAGCTGCGCTCCATCCCCGTCGTGGTGCTCACCACCTCCTCGGCCGAGGAGGACATCCTGCGCAGCTACGAGCTGTTCGCGAACGCCTACGTGAGCAAACCCGTCGACCTCGACCGCTTCATGGCCGTGATCCGGCAGATCGACGAGTTCTTCGTCACGGTGGTACGGCTGCCCGGCCGGGCCCGGGTTTACGGCGGGGACGAAGGCATCTAGGCGCGCCCGCCGGGGTCCCGCCGCATGTCGATCGGCTCGGTCGGCGCGTCGTCCTCGGAGCCCGTCTCGGGGCCGATGGGCTCAGCCTTCGACGCCACAAGCGGTTCGAGCTCCTCCACGGGCTCCTCCGCGGGCTGTCCCGCGGGCTGTCCCGCGGGCGCCGGGGCGGCCGGCCGGCGGTGCAGCCGCCGCCTGAGCCCCTCCCCGGCCTCCGCCGACAGCCGCACCAGGCTCCCCAGGAACAGCGGCACCAGCAGCGCCCCCACGAAGATCGGCGTAGCCATGTAGCGGAAGTCCTGCGCCGAGATGTTGGCCAGCACGGCGAGCTGCTGCCCGGCCACCACCGCTGCCACCCCCAGCACGTACCGGTTGCGCAGCGCCCACGCCGCCAGCCCCACCGCCAGGTACGACAGGTACGCCCACGACGCCCCCCGCCACAGCACCCAGTCCCACTCGGGCATCAGCGCCCCGGTCAGCCACGGGTCGGCCACCTGGTTGAGCTCCATGGACAGCGGCCGCAGCGAGTACACCCACCGCCCGGGAAAGTCCGCCACCTTGTACGGCCCCACGTACGTGTCGGCGTTCGGCCGCCGCGACAACCGGTACGTCATCCCCCCGGTCACCTGCCCGTCCTGCACCGGCCGCCACGCGATCGCGCCCCGGCACAGCCGCGCGTCCACGACCAGTCGCGGCTCGGTGACCAGCAGCCGCCGCCACAGCTCCAGCAGCTCACCGGCGTGCAGGTCGGCCTGCTGCCAGCTGAAGTCCGTGCGCCAGATCAGCGGGTTTATCGTGTAGCAGGTGCCCCCCGCCCACCACCGCTCGATCGGCGCCACCGCCGACATGAGGCTGATGTCCTGCGGGGTGAACAGGTCGGGCCGCTGCCGGTAGGCGACCGCGATGTCCCCGTACGCGGTGTGGTAGACGTACGTCTTCGACGGCGCCACGATGCCGAACTGCGGGAACACCACGTTCGAGAGCATGAGCGGCAGCGCGGCGGCGAGCGTGCCGGTGAGCAGCAGCCGCAGCCGCACGGCCGGGACGAGCACCAACAGCGCCAGCACGGCCACGCCCGCGATGAGGAAGCCGTTGGCGCGGAAGAGCCCGAGCGCCACGAACAGCAGCGCGAGCCCGACGAGCGCGGGCACGCCGACGGCGCGCCGGGCGGCGATCCGCGCGCACAGGCCGGCGATGGCCACGGCGCAGATCGTGAACGGCACGTCCTTCCACAGCGTCACCGTGAACGCGCCCACCGGCGGCGCCAGCGGCATCAGCACGACCACCACGGTCGTCAGCAGCCGCGGCGCGCCCATCGCCTTCAGCGACTGCGCCAGGTAGGTCAGCGCCCCGGCCATGGCCGTGGTCTGCGCGAACGTGACGGCGCCCAGGTCACCGGTCTTGGTGAAGCTCAGCCACAGCAGCGCGTCGTAGACCACCGAGTGATCGCTCACCCAGGGCCCGACCATCGTGTGGCTGAGGTAGAGCACCGAGTCGCGGCTGAACAGGCCCGGGTAGAAGGCCGCCCACCAGCAGCCGAGTACGGCCTGGACGATCAGGAAGGTCGTCAGCGCGACCCAGGGCCTGCGCCTGATGTCTCTCCCCATGCTTTCATTCCCGAACTGAGGGGGGAACCGGTCAGAAGTAGCTCTCCCCTGGCGTCGGTCCCTTGCCGCGCAGCAGTGTGGGCACCGTGACGAGGTGGTAGCCGCGCTTCTTGAGCTCCTTGAGGATCTCCGGCATGACCCGCACCGTCTGCGGGACCACGTCGTGCATGAGGATCACGCCGTCGCGCTTGGCCGACTTCAGCACGGCCGCCTTGATCTTCTTGGTGTCCCGCAGGCTCCAGTCGAGCGTGGTGCCCGTCCACAGGATCTGCGCCAGCTCGGTCTGGCCCGCCAGCCCCAGAACCCGCTCGTCCGTTTGCCCGTACGGCGGCCGGAACATCGTCGGACGCCGGCCCGTGACCTCCTCGATCACGTCCTGCGTGACCTTGAGCTCGTCGAGGATCTCGTTGTCGGAGTGCGCGGGCAGCGAGGCGTGCGAGTAGGTGTGGTTGCCGATGGCGTGCCCGCGAGCGACGATCTGCCTGGCCACCTCGGGCCGCTCCTCCACCCGCTTGCCCACGAGGAAGAACGTGGCCTTGGCCTTCGCCTTGGACAGCGCCTTGAGCAGGGCGGGGGTGTCCTTGCCCGGCCCGTCGTCGAAGGTGAGCGCCAGGCACTTGACCCGGGCGCAGTCGACGGCGGCGGCCTGAGTGGCAGAGGCGGGCAGGGAGGTAAGAGCTAGGGAAGCCGCGAGTAGGGCATGCATCACCACACAGCAAAGCCTAGAGCCATCCTCGCCCGCCCATGCGTGCCCTGATGTCTCGTTCTGGGCACCTTCACCTGTTGAGCCGGGCCCGCAGGAAGAGGGTCACCCCCTTGAGCGACTTGACCGGCAGGTAACGCTCGGCGCAGACGACCGCCGACAGCCCCGCGTTCACCAGGAAGGGGGACTTGCGCAGGTCGCTGCCGCCGCTGGAGCGCCGCCGGTGGCGGGCCACGAGGGGGCGCAGGAGCACGTTCCAGCTCCAGATGCGGTCGATGGTCAGCCCGGCCTTCTCGACGACGACCGTGAGCGAGTCGCGGCCGTAGCGGCGTACGTGGCCGACGGCGTCGTCGTGCGGGGACCACAGCGACATGTCGCACGGCACCGCGATCAACGCGTGCCCGCCGGGCGCCAGCACCCGGGCGATCTCCTCGGTGACCAGGTGGTCCTCGCGGATGTGCTCCAGGACGTCGAACGCGGTCACCAGGCTCACGCTCGACGTCTCGAACGGCAGCGCCCGCGCGTCCGCCCGGACCGCCTTGAGCCCCCGCTTCCTGGCCGTCTCCACCGCGCTCTCGCAGTGGTCGGTCGCGGTCGCGTCCCAGCCCGCCTCGACCAGCACCTTGGTGTTCCCGCCGCCCGCCGCGCCGACGTCCAGCGCCCGGCCTGGACGGCCCAGCCCGCGCAGCTCCCTGCGCAGGATGGCGCGGCGCTCGCGGTACCACCAGTGGGTCTCCTCTAGCGCGATCAGGCGGCGGATCTCAGTGGTTTCCATCGATCATTTCCTTGTCCGGGAGAAGACCCAGCGGAGCAGGGCGAGCAGGCAGTACGCGGCCGCGACGGCGCCCGACTCGGGCGCGGCCCCCTCGGCGGGCACGCAGAGCACGGCCGCGGTGGTGAGGGCGTAGAGAACCGCGCATCGGGTCGCGGCGCGCAAGGCCGACCGGCGGCGGGCCGTGCCCCTGACGATCCCCGCCAGGAGGAGCGCGCCGAGATTCGCCACCGCCGGTGACCACATTTCTCGTAACGGGAGATACGCCAGCGCATGCAGAATTCCGGGGAATATCGCGATAAAAGCAGAAATGTCGAGCATTGGCCGGGTCAGTACCGCGTCCGGATGCGCCGGCGCCGGCTCCGGCCTGCGTACCTGCACCCGTGCCCGGCCCGTGGACATCGACCAGGCCACCCTGGCCAGCCCCTTCAGGTCGTCGACGGCCGTCCTGACCACCTTGACGCGGGAGTCGGCGTCCTCGATCCAGTCGACCGGCACCTCGTGCACCCGCAGCCCGTTGTGCTCGGCCAGCAGCAGCAGCTCGGTGTCGAAGAACCAGGAGTCGTCCTCGACCTTGCGCATCAGCGGCCTGACCACGTCCGTCCTGGCGGCCTTGAACCCGCACTGCGCGTCGCTGAACCGGACCCCGAACCCGTGCCTGAGCAGGGCGTTGTAGCCCCTGGACACCACCTCGCGGCGCAGCGAGCGGCGCGTGCGCGCGCCGGGCGCCAGGCGGGTGCCGACGGCGAGCTCGGAGTGGCCGCCGGCCACCGCCGCCACCAGCGGGAACAGGGCGTCGAGGTCGGTGGACAGATCGACGTCCATGTACGTCACGACGTCGGCAGGGCTCTCCTGCCAGGCCGCCCGCAGCGCCGCGCCCCGGCCCCTGATGTCCAGCCGCCGGGCGTGCACCTGCTCCAGCTCCCCGGCCAGCGCGGTGGCGACCCGCCAGGTGCCGTCGGTGCTGCCGTTGTCGACGATCGTGATCCGCCACGGCAGCGGGAACCCGGCGTCGAGGTAGGCGGCCAGCGTGCGGACGCAGCCGGGCAGCGCGCGCTCCTCGTTGAGCACGGGGATGACGATGTCCACGCTCGCCGGCCTGGCCGCGGGATCGAGGACGCGGGGGCTCGGCTCCATGGCGGCACGCGTGTCCATAGGCTCCCCTGATCTGCTCGTGGCCGTGGGTCCACGGAAATGGTGCTGGGGGAGTCCAGCGGGGCGCGTGCGGCTTTTTCCTTACCATTCCGAGAAGCGGAAGGATCTTTACCTTTCGGGGAGCCGGTAGACCGAAGAGGTCGCATTCCGGAACCGCAACTCGGCGAATTCATCCAACACCGGATTTATGCCAGTAAAAAGCCATTTGACGCCATATTTCTGGGCGAGTGTCCGGACGTTCTCCGCCGTCGGCGCCACGAACACTCCGTCGTTCGCCGCCAGCCGGTCCCGGTCCCCGAACGGCTCCGCGAGGTACGACCGCACGAACGGCCTGGCCCGCGACAGCGTGCTCTCGGCGTACGCCCAGCCCTCCACCAGCACCCGTCGCTCGCTGAACCCCGACACCCAGAAGTGCCGGCTGTCGCACACCTGCCACCAGTCGTAACGGCAGTGCAGGTCCGTGGCCACCACGTCGCCGGGCGAGGAGTGCGCCCGCAGCCACCGCCCCGCCTCCAGCGCCCCCTTCGGGATCAGCCGCTCCCGCCGCTCCGGCCGGGGATCGACGTGCCCGGCCACGTCCCGCACGGAGCCCGGCAGGGCGTACCCCGCCAGCACCGCCACCACCGCCAGCACGGCCCCGCGCCGCCACAACAGCAGCGCCCCCACCCCGAGCACCAGGTACGGCGTCACGACCCGCAGCAGCGCCCCGCCGCCGAACTCCACCTCCGACACCACCAGCGCGCCTCCTGCCCCCACCCCCGCCAGCCACCCGGCCCGCCCCCACGGCCCCCGCCCCGCCACCGTCCCCCGCTCCGCCACCCGCCTCCGCCCGGCCGCCGGCTCCCACCCCGCCACCCCGCGCTCCGCCGCCGACCTCCGCCCGGCCGCCTGCTCCCATCCCGCCTGCTCCCATCCCGCCGCCCCCCGCTTCGCCGCCATCACCCCGCACACGGCGGCGACCGACAGGTAGGGCCGGGCCGCCTCCAGGAAATAGAGCTGCGACTCGGCCGGATGCCCGAACACCACGGTCGCCCCGATCCCCGCCGCCCCGATCCCGAGCAACAGCAGCACGGCAGGCTCCAGCACTCGCCGTCCCAGCGCCGCCACCCCGCCCCACACGCAGGCCAGGCAGAACAGATGCACCACCGTCAGCACCACCAGCGGCCCCGCCGGCACCGAGGCCAGCTCCGGCATCCCCACGCCCGCCACCGCCCCCCACACGGCCCGCATGGTCGCGAACGGCGAGACGGCCATCCCCTGAGCCCCCTGCCCGAACAGCACGAACTGCGCGAACAGCAGACACCCCAGCGTCACGGCCGCCACCCCCAGCCAGGCCCCCGGCACCCGCCGCTCCACCACCCCGCGCACGGCGACCACCACCAGCAGCCCGGCCAGCAGCAGCGGCAGATACGTGGCCTTCGCCCCGCTGAGCGCCACCAGCAACACGCCCAGCACCCCCCACCGCGCCCACCCCCGGCCGCCCGGCGCGTCCCACCCGTACGCCTCCCCACCGCCCGGTGCCGCCCACCGCGTCCTGCCCCCACCGCCCGGTGCCGCCCACCGGGTCCCGCCCTCGCCGCCCGGTGCCGCCGACCGCGCACGGCCTCCGCCGCCCGGCTCCGCCCACCGCGTCCCGCCCCCGCCGACCAGCAGCAGCACGACGGGCACGAACAGCAGCGCCCCGAACGTCTGCGTCGGGCTCGTCGAGACCGTGAACATCGAGCGCGAGCTGAACACCACCCCCTCCACCAGCGCGGGGCTGAACAGGAAGTACGTCACCCCGGCCGCCGCCGCCCCGGCCCCCCAGCTACCGCCCAGCCGCCGCCCGAGCGCCGCCACCAGCACCACCATGGCCGCCGCCATCGGCAGCGTGGACAGCCGGTAGACCAGGGTCACCGGCTCGATCCCGGTCACCCAGCTCGTGGCGGCCATGTCGGCGTAGACGAACCAGTGGTAGGCCAGCGGCTCGCCCAGCACCGACGGCATGGTCGGCGGGAAGTGATGCTTGACCTCGCCGACCATGGCCAGGTGGTACGGCATGTCCACGTACCCGGCCTCGATCGGCACCCGGTACTGGAACAGCGTGCTCCACACGATCAGGTACGCCACGATCCCGGCCAGCGTCCAGGCACACCACGGCGGCACCCGTTCCCCGCCCCCGCCCGCGCGCCCCCGCCAGTGCCGCCGCAGCCTCGGCACGCCCGCGAACACGCCCACGATCACGGCAGGCGGCACCAGCACCAGCAACGGCACCCCCACGGCCCGCGCCGGGATGTACGCCAGCACCTCCACGGCATACCCGAGCGCCAGCCCAGCCGCGACCTCCTCGCCCACCGGCTGCCCCCGCCCGGCCAGCGCGCGCCACAGCAGCGTTCCCGGCAGCGCCACCCCGCCCCCGAGGTACGCGGCGAAGGCGCACAGATCGCGGGCGGAGACCCCGCACCACAGGAAGGCGGCCACAGCCCCGGCGCACACGAGCGCCGCCGGCACCCAGGTTCCCCGCCCAGGAGACACCCGCGGGCGGACGAGCGTGCTCTCCGGAGCCGCCGCCGTCATCGAATGACGGTCACCAGGCGCGTGAACTCGGCCGGCAGATCCACCCCGTCCCACACCCGGTGGAAGCTCAACGCGCTGCCGACCGGCACCATGCGATCGACGCCCCGCCCCGCCAGCCCCCTGGCCAGCTCCTCCAGCTCGGCCTGGCCGAACCCGAAGTGCGTCATCGTCTGATCCCGCCGCTCCACCAGCGGCACCAGCTCGGCCAGCGCCCCCAGCCTGGCGTGCGCGAACGTCCCGGCGCCCAGCCACCGGCGAGGCGCCGCCGCCGCGGCCGACAGGCGCACGACGGCCAGCGCGTTCCCGCGGAACTCCACGCTCTCCGCCAGCCCGTCGGCGGCCAGCCCGTAGGTGGAGACCCGCTTCTCCACGGCCATCGCCGCGTCCACCCCCCAGCCGCGCACGGTCACCACCCGCGCCACGTGGTCGGTGAAGTCGGCCCGCGCCGCGTCGCAGTCGCCCTCGGACCCCACCCAGAACACGGTCCTGGGGGAGGAGCAGGCGGCCTGGTCGAACCAGTAGGTGTCGTTGACGAACCCCTCGGCGACCGTCACCCGCGCCGCCCGCGGCGCGCACAGCCACGCCGCCGCCCGCACCACCGCGAACGACGAACGGTCGGGAAAGGTCAGGTCGCGGGCGTGCGGAGCCAGCGGGTGCCGCCGGATCTCCCGTACGGCGCCGTCGCCGCCCCACACCACCCGCAGGTCGCAGGCCGCCGACAGCGCGGCGGTGACGGTGTCGGAGCGGCCGTAGGAGATGACGCGCTGCGTGGCGGCGATCGCGGGATCGGCGTCGGCCAGCGCCTCGTGCAGCGTCTCCAGGATGGTCTCGGCGACCGTGCCGGAGCGGTGCGACAGGCGTACGACGTTGCGGTTTCCCATCAGGGCCGACAGGGCCCAGGAGTAGACGAAGACGGTGTCGACGTTCGCGGGCGGGACGTGGAAGACCAGGCCGCGCGGGACGCGTACGTGCTCGCCGCCGAGCCCCTCCACCGTGCGGGCCAGCTCGCTGGGCCGCAGGAAGAAGCCGAGCGAGCCCAGCTCGGGATGCCGGCGCGCCAGCGCGGGCCGCAGCAGCCGCCGCCCGAAGGCCGCGAGGAACTCCCTGACCCGCTCGTCACCCACCTGGAGCTCACCACGGCCCCTGCCCGGGAGCTCGCCGCCGAGCTGGTCGAGCACCACCTCGACCGGTACGGTCCCCCCGGCCGGGAACCTGACGTCCACGGCGGCCACGCCACGCGCCTCGGCGGCCGCGCCACGCGCCTCGGCGGCCGCGTCGCGCGGGACGCTGGAAGGTGCTGGTGTGCCTGTGGATGTGTCGCGTGCGACGCCGGAAGGTTCGCGGGTGCCTGCGGCCCTGTCGCGTGCGATGGCGGTGCGGTCGTCAGGCATCAGCCCTGCCCCATGGTGTCGCTGCAGCCGCGCGCCTCGGCCCGCGGCAGCCTGCCGAGGACCTCGAACCGCTTGCCCGGCCAGCTCCCGTCGTCCACGCCGCGCACCACGCCCAGATCCTCGGTCAGCAGCACGTGACCCGGATAGGACGTGGGCAGCGTGCTGACCACCTCGATGATCCCCGGCGCCCCGGTCGGCGCCTCCTGCCAGGTCTCGGGGTCGCGGATCACCACGTCGGCGAAGTCGGGGCAGTAGAGCCCGTCACCGTCGGGCCCCTCCAGGAACACGGTGCCGATCTGCTCGACCATGCCGTAGAAGTTGTGCACCCTGCTCAGCCCGCACTCGGCCGCCAGCCGCCGCCGGAACTCGGCGTTGTCGACCGCCTGCTCGGCCAGCCGCTTCCATCCGCCGGAGTGGATCAGCACGGCCTGCGACAGGTCCGCGCCCAGGCCGCGCAGGTGCAGCCAGACCATGAACGTGAACCCGAAGACCAGGAACCGCTCGCCCCCGTGGCGGGCCAGGAACCCCTTGACCGCCTCCGCGTCCACCCGCCCCTGCTCGTCGAGTACGAACGTGTGGTCCCTGCCGAAGTTCATCATGCCCAGCACGCCGGCGCCGCGGGCGCTCAGCGTCGGGTCGCGTACGACCGAGCGGGTGTCCACCACGAGCATCGGCAGCCGCCGCTCGCCCAGCACGGCCCGGATCGTGGCGGCCAGCATGCGGGTCTGCGCCGCCGCGGCCTCCCGGTCGAGGTAGATGCGGCTCGGCCGCTGCCCGGTGGTGCCGCTGGACGTCAGCACCCGGAACACCAGCTCCTGCGGCACGCTGCGCAGCTCGTGCGTCTTGAACAGCCGCACGGGCAGCCACGGCAGTTCGGCCAGCCGCTCGTAGGGCGGCGCCGCGCCGATGGCGTCGAGGATCCTGCGGTACGGCGGGCACGCCTCGCGGTGCCGCTCGGTCAGCGCCGCCAGCTCCGGCACCAGCACGGCCTCCCGCTCCGGCGCGCTCAGCGTGAACACGCGCGCTCACCACCAGCGGGAACGCTCATGTGAGCGACTCCAGCGTGCGGTAGTCGATCTTGCCCGTCGCCAGGAGCGGCAGGTGATCGATGTGCCGCATGTCGAACCCGCTCCAGTGCAGCCGCAGCTCGGCCCCCAGCCGCCGGGCCATGCGGACCTGGGCGGTGGGATCGAGCGCTTCCGTCCAGACCGTCACCCGGTCGTCGCCGCTGGTCACCGCCACGGGGCCGAGGCCGCGCAGCATGCGCTCGACGTCGTCCATGTTGACCCGGGTGCCGAAGACCTTCGCGATGCGCTTGAGCCGCCCGGTGACCTGCAGGAACCCTTCGGGGTCGAGCGCCCCGAGGTCGCCCGTGCGCAGCACCCCGCCCAGGTCGTCGCCTCTGGCCAGGTCCTCGGCGTTCTCGGCGTAGCCCATCATGACGTTGGGCCCGCGGTAGACGATCTCGCCGTCGGCGATCTCCAGCGACCCGCCGGGCAGGGCGACCCCGACCGTGCCGAGCTTGTCGGCGAGCCGGTCGGGAGGCAGCACGGTCATGCGGGCCGTGGCCTCCGTCTGCCCGTACATCACGTAGAACCGCTCCACCTGGGCGGCGAACTCCTCGGTCAGGTCCGGCGCGAGCCGCCCGCCCGCCTGCGTGAGCGTGGTGAGCCTGGGGTACTTGGAGCGGTCGAAGCGGATGCGCCGCATCATCGAGTACTGGTACGGGACGGCGGCCAGCGACGTGCAGTCGTAGGCGTGCAGATCCGCCCAGAACGACCGCTCCAGCAGCCCGGCCTCCGTCAGCACCACGGCGCCGCCCGCGATGAGGTGGCTGTTGAGCACCGACAGGCCGTAGCTGTAGTGCAGCGGCAGGCTCGTGGGCGCGATCTCGCCCGGGCCGATCGACAGGGCCGTGGCGATGGCCTGGGCGTTGGACAGCACGGCCTGGCGCGACAGGCGCACGAGCTTGGGGTTGCCCGTCGAGCCCGAGGTGGCCAGGAGCAGGCCGAGGTCGGGATGCGGGTCCGGCACGTCGGTGCGGGGCGGCGGCGGGTCCTCCAGCGGGTTGGTGAACCCGAGCAGCGCGGCCGGCCTGAACCGCTCCGACAGCTCGGCCAGCGTGGCGGCCGGCAGGTCGGGGTCGAGCAGCGCGATCGGCCGCCCGGCGTGCCAGGCGCCGAGGTAGCACAACACGGAGGCCAGGGTGTTGCGCATGGCGCAGAACAGCGGCCCGGGCCGCAGCCCGTCGAGATTCTCCGCCGCGCGCTTGATGTAGTGGGCCAGCTTGTCGCCGCCGATGCCCTCCTCGGCGCCCGAGGGGATGAGCTGGGCCTGCGGGTGCGGGAACATCACAACACCAGCCCGCCGTCGACGCCGAGCACCTGGCCGGTCACGAACCCGGCCTGCGGCGACAGCAGGAACGCCACGGCCGCCGCCACGTCGCCCGGCTCGCCGAGCCGGCCGAGCGGGGTCGCCGCGACCACGCCGGCGCGGGCGTCGTCGCCGAGCGTGGCGAGCAGGTCGGTACGGATGTAGCCGGGCGCCACGGCGTTGACCCTGACCCCGGACGGCCCGAGCTCCTTGGCCGCGGCCATGGTGAGGCCGAGCACCGCCGCCTTCGTCGCCGAGTACACCGCCTGCCCGGGCCCGCCCGCGCGCCCCATGATCGAGGCCATCAGCACCACGGCCGGTGACGTGCCCCGGCGCAGCAGCCGCAGCGCGGCCTGCAGGGTGTGGGTGGCGCCGACGGCGTTGACCTGGAAGAGGCGGTCGATGGCGGCCTGCCCCGTCATGCCGAGCAGGCCCGCCTCGTGCACGCCCGCGTTGACGACGAGCCCGTCGAGCCGGCCGTGCCGCTCGTAGATGCGCCGCATCGTGGCGGACACCTGCGCCAGATCACCCACGTCGCCGGCGACCGAGTCGACCACGCCGCCGGTCTCGGCTGCGACCTCGGCCGCCGCCTTCGCGGCCCGCTCCTCGTCGCGCCCGTGCACCACGACCGTGTGACCGGAGGCCGCCAGCGTGGCGGCCACGGCCCGGCCGATGCCCCTCGTCGAGCCCGTGACCAGCGCGACCCTGGGCCAGGGGGCAGCGGTGCGGGTGTCGTCAGAGGGCGGCCGCGCCGATGCCATGCTTCTCCAGCAGCTCGGCCGCCTTGGCGAACGAGCTCATGTCGATCATTTCGTCGGTGTCGATCATGACGGAGAACTCGTCCTCCATCGCCGCGATCAGCGCCATGTGCGCGAGAGAGTCCCACTGCGGGATGGCGCGGTATTCGAGACCGTCGACGTCGGCGTCGGGCGGAAGGTTGAGCGCCATGCGGAAGACGGCCCGCAGGCGATCGAGATGACTCATGATCACTCACTCTCTGTCCTCAAGCCATGACGAAGTGTAGCGGCAATCGCCCGCCAGAAGAAACCAAGCCCCCGTCCTGAGTAATGGAACCGTATAACCAGGCGTGACCCCCGAGGAGGGCTGGGAATGTCGGATGGGACCACGGCAACCGTACGGGGGGAATGATGGACGAATCCAATCACTGGTACGGGCACTCCCGCATACTCGGCGCGTACTGTGGCCTGCCCGACGAGGCGCCGAAACGAATCCAGGGTTTCCTTCAGCACGGATGGAACTATCTCCACGGATTTCCCCCGAACGACCACTGGTGCAGCCCCGGATACCCCCGTTTCGTCTGGTCGGACGTGCTGCGGCGCAGGGGCTGGTCGATGGGCCGCAGGGGCCACTACCTGATCGGCGCCCCCTGGATCTACCTCCTTCATCTGGAGCCCGACCTGGGTGTGCTCCCCGATCGCGAGGGCACGATCTGGTATCCCTTTCATGGCTGGGAAAAGCATTCCGTCAGCGGCGACCACGCCCGACTTGCCGACGAAATCCGAGATGTCGAGATTGGTCCGGTCACTGTCTGCCTTTATTGGCTTGAATACGCAAATCCGGACATTCGGCGTTCGTATGAATCGAGGGGATTCCGGGTCATCTGCCATGGCGAGCGTGGATCCCGCTGGGAGGGAAATGGCCGCGACTTCCTGCGCAAGCAGCTCGTCGAGTTGCGGCGCCACCGCAGGGTGGCCTCCAACCGGCTCGGCAGCGCGCTGTTCTACGGCGCCTCGGTGGGCTGCGAGGTGGCCGTGTACGGCGATCCGATGCAGTTCGACGACGAACGTCCCGAGTACGGCGGCACGGCCCGCCGCAAACGGCTCTGGCCCGAGCTGCACGGCACGCACGTCGATCCCGGGCTGGCGGCGGAGGTGGCGCGGCGCGAGCTGGGTTTCGAGTATCAGGCGACACCGGAGGAGCTACTGCAGATGTTCGGATGGAAGCGGGTGCGCACGGCATGAAGGCCCCCACGAGCGACGAGACGCCCGGGAACGTCCGGCTGATCGGCGGGGAGATGCTGCTGTGGTCGGACATGGCCGCGATGGGCGGCGTCACCGAGTGGCGGGGCGCGGCGCTGGAGCTGATCAGGCGGACGATCCCGGAGAGCGGGCGGGTGCTGATGGTCGGCCCGCATCCGCGGACGCTGGTGGACGACGTGGTCGCGCGCGCCCCGTCGGCCGCCGCGCTGCTGCGCTCCTACCCTGACGCCTGCGCGCTCGGGGCGCGGCACCCTGGGCTGGAGGTGTACTGCGGCCGGCTGGAGCTGCTGGACGCCGAGGAGCCGTACGACCTGGTGCTGGCGATGGACGGGCTGCTGCGCACCCACTCGGCCGAGGCGCCGGCCGCGGCCTGGAGCGAGTCGCTGGGCGCGCTGGCCGACCTGGTCGCGCCCGGCGGCAGGCTGGTCCTCGGCGTGCGCAACGACCTGGGCGTGGACCGCTTCATCGAGGCCAGGCCGGCCGACCGGGAGTGCGCCGACGACCAGTGGGCGCCGCACGGTTTCGACCCGAGCTACCCCAGCGGCCCCGAGGCGCTCGACCTGGGGCTCGAGTCGGCGGGGCTGAGCCTGCAGCGCTGCTACGCGGCCTATCCGGACCGGCGGGCGCCGCGGTCGCTGCTGTCCAGGGAGGCGCTGGCGTTCGAGCTGCCCGAGGCGCTCACGTTCCCGCTGAGCGCCAGGGACGGCGACCGGATGCTGGTGGCCGACCCCCTGCGGCTGACCCGGCTGGTGTTCAGACATCGCCTGGGCGAGGAGCTGGCCCCGCTGTGGCTGGCCGTGGCCACCAGGATGCCCCGCCCCGCCGACCAGCCGCGGGCGGTGGAGCTGCCGCTGGGCCTCATCGAGGAGGGCCCGGCCCTGTACGAGCTCACCGCCGCCGGCACCAGACGCCTGCCCGGCGGCCAGGAGCGGCCCATCCCGGCGGGCCGGGTGGTCGAGGAGATCCTCGTCGAGGCGTGCGCCCGCGAGGACGTCAGGACCGTGCGGGAGGTGCTCGCCGGGCTGGCCGACTGGCTGGAGTCGGGCGGCGACGTGTCGGCGGCGACCGACAGCCTGGTCTTCGACGGCGAGCGGTTCGCCGCGGTCAACCCGCCCGTGGGGCCGGCCGTGCCGCCGGGGCCGCGGGTCGTGCTGTGCCGGATCCTGTGGCGGTTCGCGGTCAGGCTGCTGGCGGCGGGGCACCACCATCCGTGGCCGTGGCCGCTGGAGGCCGACCAGCTCACGCTGACCCTGTGCGGCATGGCCGGGCGGCCGTGCGACGCGGGCGACCTCGACCGGGCCCGCAAGCTGGACGCCGAGCTGGGCCAGCCCGCCGAGCTGGCCGAGCACGCCCCGACGTACCGCGACCTGCTGGCCGCCCGCGACCGCCTGGCCGACCAGCTCACCGCCGCCCTGGCCAGGGTCTCCCGTCTGGAGACCAAGCTCTCCTACCGCGAGCGCGAGCTGGTGCGGGCCAAGGCCAAGCTGCGCAGGACCCAGCGCAAGGCCACCGCCTACCGCAGGACGCTCGGCTACCGCCTCTCCCGCCGCCTGGCCCGCCCCCGCAAGGTCGCCCGCCGTGTCATCCGCCTGCTGTCCGGCTGAGGCAACGAGCTGAGGAAACGATGAGGAGTGCATGTGCCGGTTCTTTCGGTGATCGTCCCGTTCCACAACGTCGAGAAGTACATCGGACCCTGCCTTGACTCCATAGCGGCCCAGACGCTGGAGGAGCTGGAGGTGATCTGCGTGGACGACGGCAGCGCCGACCAGGGCGCGGCCGTCGTCGAGTCCAGACTCGAGGACGACCCGCGGATCACCCTCATCAGGCAGGACAACCACGGGGTGGGTCACGCCCGCAACGTCGGGGTGCGCCACGCGAGCGGCGACTACCTCGCCTTCGTGGACGGCGACGACACCGTCCCGCGCGACGCGTTCAAACGCCTGGTGGCCTCGCTGGAGGACACCGGCTCCGACCTGGCCTGCGGCAACGTCCTGCGCCTCTACCGCAACCTGCTCGTCCCGTCGTGGGCGCACCGCGAGGCGTTCGCCAGGCCCGCCAGGCGCACCCACATCACCCGCCACCCGCTGCTGATCCGCGACCGCATGTTGTGGAACAAGGTCTACCGCCGCTCCTTCTGGGACGCCCTGGGCCTGAGCTTCCCCGAGCGCATGTACGAGGACCAGCCCGTGGCCATGGCCGCGCACATCGGCGCCCGCTCCGTGGACGTGCTGGCCAGGGTCGTCTACCACTGGCGGCACCGCGACGAGCCGGACGCCTCGATCACCCAGCGCCGCCTGGAGCCGGGGAACCTGCGCGACCGGCTGCTGTCCGTGCTGCAGACCGCCGACCTGCTGGCCGCCGGCGCGCCGAAGCTCAAGCCCGACTTCGACCGCGACACGCTGGACATCGACATGTCCGTCGCCGTGGAGGCGCTGGCCACGATGGGCGGCTCGGCCGACCCCGGCCTGGTGGACCTGGCCGTGCGCTACCTCGACGGCGTGTCGCCCGAGGCCTGGCAGAGCCTGCCGTTCGAGCAGCGGCTCCTGGTCCACCTGCTGCACGAGCGCCGCCTCGGCGAGCTGGCGGGCGTCCACGCGCAGGCGGGTGACGGGCGGCTGCGACCCAAGATCGGCTCGGTCGGGCTGCTGCGCAAGCGCTGGTACGGCCGCCACCCGGCGATGCCGGGGCACCTGTCCGAGGTCTCCGACGAGCTGGCGCTGCAGACCAGGCTGGTGAGCGTCGACTGGAGCGACGGCGTGCTGCACGGCTCGGGACGGGTGGCCGTGGGCCGGTTCGACGTGGGGGAGCTGCGCCGGGTGCGGGTGCGTACCTACATGCAGGAGCGGGGGACCGGTGACGTGGTGCCGCTGTCCGACGAGGAGAGCGTGCCCGTCTGGGAGAGCGTGGAGCAGGAGGACGGGGGGCGGCTGCCGGAGCACGCGTTCCCGTTCAGGTTCGCCTTCGACCCCGGCGCCCTGTCGCGGGGGCAGCTCGCCCGGCACGGCCACTGGGACCTGAAGGTGCAGCTCAGGGGGCACGGCCTGCGGCTGGACGGGCGGGTGGCAGGGCCGCGCTGGCTGCCGCCGCTGATCCCGGTGCCGCGGCGCAAGGCCGGGGTGTGGCTGGTGCCGGCGCGCAACGCGAAGGGCGCCTGGGGCGTGCGGCTGCGTACGGCCGACGCGGTCATCGGCGAGTACCGCGTGGACGGCGGCGAGCTGATCTTCTCGGGGGAGATGTCCGACGTCGGCGACGGCGAGCCGGTGCTGCGGCTGCAGCGCAGGAGCGACGGCGAGGAGATGTACTTCCCCGTGGCGCTGGCCGGGCAGGACTTCCACGCGCGGGTGCCGCTGGCCGACATCGACGAACGCGTGGGGCACGAGTCGTGGTGGGAGGTGGTGATCGATCAGGGCACCGCCATCCGGCCCCTCGTGCGGACGAGGCAGCGGGCGGTCGCGACGGTGGACGAGCGGCGCTTCCTGATCGACCGCGGCGAGGACGGCTGCCTGCTGCTGGCCGAGCGCTAGCTACCGGAGGATGCCGGTCAGCGTCTCCACGACGTGCTCCTGCTGGGCGTCGGTCAGGCCGGGGAACAGCGGCAGCGACAGCTCCTCGGCGTAGTACGCCTCGGCGTTGGGGCACAGGCCGCGCCGGTAGCCGAGGTCCTCGAACACCGGGTGCCAGTACGCCGGCACGTAGTTCACCTGGACGCCGATGCCGGCGGCACGCATGCGCTCGTACACCTCGCGCCGCCGCCCGTCACCGACCCTGACGGGGTAGAGGTGCCAGCTCGGCCGCACGTACGCGCGCTGGGCCGGCAGCGTCAGCCCGGGCACGCCGCGCAACATCGCGTGGTACCGCTCGACCAGCTCGGCCCGCCGCTCACGGAAGCGCTCCAGCCTGCGCAGCTGGCTGACGCCGAGCGCGCACAGCACGTCGGGCAGCCGGTAGTTGAGCCCGAACTCGTGCACCTCCTGGTGCCAGCCGCCCTCGCCGGGGTGTCGCTGCTCGGCCGGATCCCTGACCAGGCCGTGGTTCCTGAACCGGGCGGCCCGCCGCAGCAGCGCGGGGTCGGCCGCCGCCACGGCGCCGCCCTCCGCCGTCGTCACGGTCTTGGTGGGGAAGAACGAGAACGTGGTCAGGTCGGCCAGCGAGCCCACCGGCCGGTCCTTGTACGCCGACCCGATCGAGTGCGCGGCGTCGGCCACGAGCACGGCACCGGCCTCGTCGGTGACCTGCCGCAGCTCGTCGTAGTCGGCGGGATGGCCGGCGTAGTCGACCGCCGTGATCGCCCGCGTCCTGGCGGTGACCAGCGCGGCTGCGGCGTCGGGGTCGAGGTTGCCGGTGTCGGGGCGCACGTCGGCGAAGCGCACGCGGGCGCCGAGGAGGGCGGCCGTGGCGGCCGTGGCCACGAACGTAAGCGGCGAGGTGACCACCTCGTCGCCCGCTCCGACCCCGGCCGCCACGTAGGCGACGTGCAGCGCCGCGGTGCCCGACGTGACCGACACGCATGGCACGCCGCCCGTCCAGCGGGCCAGCTCCGCCTCGAACCGGCCGACCGCGGGCCCGGTCGTCAGCCAGTCGCCGCGCAGCACCTCGGTGACCGCCTCGACGTCGGACTCGGCGATCGACTGCCGGCCGTAGGGCAGCATCAGCCGGCCACCATGTCGCGCAGGTCGTCGACCGACAGCCAGTGCTCGTTGGTGTCGGAGCGGTAGGAGAAGCCCTCGGGCAGCAGCTCGCCGGTGTGCGGCGGCTTGTAGCCCCAGGTCGCGATCGTGGGCTGGACGACGTAGCGGTCCTCCAGCCGCAGCGTCCTGCGGCCGTCGTCGGGGCCGATCATCTCCTCGTGCAGCTTCTCGCCGGGCCGGACGCCGATCTCGTAGATCGGGCTGCTGGGGGCCAGCGCCTCGGCCAGGTCGGTGATGCGCATGCTGGGGATGCGCGGCACGTACAGCTCGCCGCCCTGCATGAGGTCGAAGGAGTCGACCACGAACCTGACTGCCTGCTCCAGCGTGATCCAGAACCTGGTCATGCGCTTGTCGGTGATCGGCAGGCTGCCGCCCTGCTGCGCCAGCCGCTGGAACAGCGGGATCACCGAGCCCCTGCTGCCGACGACGTTGCCGTAGCGGACCACCGAGAAGCGGGTCTCGTGGGCGGCGGCGTAGTGGTTGGCCGAGACGAAGAGCTTGTCGGCGACCAGCTTCGTGGCGCCGTAGAGGTTGATCGGGCTGGACGCCTTGTCGGTGGAGAGCGCGACGACCTTGCGCACGCCGCAGTCGATCGCGGCCTCCACGACGTTCTGCGAGCCGGCCACGTTGGTGCGGACGTACTCGAACGGGTTGTACTCGGCGGTGTCGACCTGCTTGAGCGCGGCGGCGTGCACGACGTGGTCGATGCCGTGCATGGCGCGGGTGAGCCGGTCGCGGTCGCGGATGTCGCCGATGAACCAGCGCAGCCGCTCGTCGTCGCCGAAGAGCTGCCTGGTCTCGTACTGCTTGAGCTCGTCGCGGGAGAAGACCACCAGGCGGCGGACCGCGAGCGAGTCGAGCGCGTGACGGATGAACGCCTTGCCGAAGGACCCCGTTCCTCCGGTGATCAGAATCGACGATCCACTGAGAATGCTCACGTGGCCCCCTGGAATCGCGCTTTACGCGCTGTAGTCGTCGTGGCAGGCGGTAGCATAGCGCGATCGGATAATCACGCGCTGTCACACGGGGGAATGGGGCTTCGGTGCGTATTGTCGGGATTGTTCAGGCTCGCATGGGCTCAACACGTCTACCCGGAAAGGTGCTGCGAGAGCTGGGTGGCCGCTCCGTATTGGGCTGGGTGGTCCGCGCCGCGCGCGAGGCGGGAGCGCTGGACGACCTCGTCGTGGCCACCACCACCGAGCCGGCCGACGACGCGGTCGTCGCCGAGTGCCACCGGCTGGGCGTCGCCTGCCACCGGGGGCCCGTCGACGACGTGCTGACGCGGTTCGCGCAGGCGCTGGCGGGGCGGCGGTGGGACGCCGTCATGCGGTTCACCGCCGACTGCCCGCTGCTGGACCCGGAGGTGATCAGGGAGGCGGCCCTGGTCTTCCGCGCCGTGCCGGGGCTCGACTACCTGAGCACGAGCCTGGCGCGTACGCTGCCGCGCGGGATCGACGTGGAGCTCGCGAGCCGGGCCGCCTTCGCCCGGGCCGACGCCGAGGCCACCGGCTACCACCGCACCCACGTCACCTCCTACCTCTACGAGCAGCCGGGCGAGGCGCGGCTGCTCGGGCTCGCCTACCGGCCCGCCGCCGACGACCTGCGGGTCACGCTCGACACCGAGGACGACTGGCGGCTGATCTCGGCGGTGGTGGCCGAGCTGGGCGACCGCTGCGTGCCGGTCAGGACACTGGTGAGCTGGCTGCGCGAGCGGCCCGAGGTGTGCGGGCTCAACGCGCACGTGCGGCAGAAGGCCCTGCAGGACGCGTGAGCGGCGTGGCACGCCCGGCCCGGGTGGGCTTCCGCTGCGATGCCGGGGCGAAGCGCGGGGTCGGGCACCTGGTGCGCTGCGTGGCACTGGCCGAGGAGCTGTGCGCGCGGGGCGCCGGGGTGGTCTTCCTCGGCGAGGTGTGCGGCTCGGCGTGGGCGCGGGCGCAGCTGCGCGAGCGCGGGTTCCCGCTGGTGCCCGCGCCGCGCGAGCCCGACAGGCTGGCCGCGCTGGCCTGCGAGCTGCGCCTGGACGCCGTGGTGCTCGACTCCTACGACCTGCCCGCGCGGACCGGGGCGGTGCTGCGGGACGCCCGCTTCGCGGTGCTGGCCCTGGTGGACGGCGACCCGCTGGGCCAGGAGGCCGACCTCTACCTCGACCAGAACCTCGGCGCCGAGCGGCGGCCCTTCCCGCTGCCTGCCAGGCGGCTGGCCGGAGCCCGGTACGCGCTGCTGCGCGACAGCGTGCGCCGGCGCACCCGGCCGGTCCCGGGCGGGAGCGCGGTGCCCAGCGTGCTGTGCTTCTTCGGCGGCACGGACAGCGGCGGCGTCGCCCCGGCGTGGGCGCGGGCGCTCAACGCCACCGGGCGGCCCTTCCGCGGCACGGTCGTCAGCTCGGCGCCGTTCGAGGCGGGCGGGCCGATCACCGTCATCCCGCCGACGGACCGGCTGCCGGAGCTGATGGCGGCGGCCGACCTGGTGGTGACGGCGGCCGGTTCGGCCATCTGGGAGCTGCTCTACCTGGGCGTCCCGACGGCGCTGACGTGGGTGGCGGACAACCAGCTCATCGGGTACGAGGAGCTGGTGGGCAGGGGCGCGGCGGCCGGGCTCGGGCGCGCGGCGGACCCGGCGGCGACCGGCTTGCTGGCCCGCCTGCTCGCCGACCCCGCCGCCCGCGAGGAGCACGGCCGCCGGGGGAGCGGCCTGGTGGACGGCAGGGGCCGCGAGCGCGTCGCCGACGCCCTCCTGGAGATCTGCTAGATCAGGTCCCAGGTCAGCGGCGTGCCGAACGGCGTGTCGCGGGTGAAGCGCCGGCCCATGACCGCCGCGGCGGCGTCGGGAGGCAGGCCGCCCGCCGGCCGGATCGACCGTACGTTCTCCGGCGTCACGGGCTCGCCGGCGCGCACGTCCCGCACCACGTACAGCGAGCGGCGGAAGCGCAGCCCCTCCCGCTCGGACGGCCGGGGCCCGATCGCCACCTCGCCCAGCGACTCCCAGGCCCGCTCGCTCTCCACCACCAGCGCCGCCAGCTCGGCCGGCTCCAGCGAGAAGGCCGAGTCCACCCCGCCGTCGGCCCGCGACAGGGTGACGTGCTTCTCGATCAGGCAGGCCCCCAGCGCCACCGCCGCCAGCGCGGCGCCGAGCCCGGGCGTGTGGTCGGACAGTCCCACGACCTCGCCCGTGACGGCGGCCAGCAGCGGCAGCGCGCGCAGGTTGCTCTCCGACGGGGAGGCGGGGTAGGACGCCGTGCACGACAGCACGGCGAGCTGCGTGCATCCGGCCTCGCGGGCCGCCGACACCGCCGCCTCGATCTCGGAGACGGAGGCCATCCCCGTGGAGATGATCAGCGGCTTGCCGGTGCCGGCGGCCAGCCGGATCAGCGGCAGGTCCACGATCTCCGAAGACGCGATCTTGTACGCCGGCGCGTCCAGCTTCTCCAGCAGCTCGACCGCCGTCGGATCGAACGGCGCCGAGAACGCGACCAGCCCCCGCTCCCGCGCCCGCGCGAAGATCGGCTCGTGCCACGCCCACGGCGTGTGCGCCCGCTCGAAGAGCCGGTAGAGGCTCTCCCCGCCCCACAGCTCGTGCTCGTCGCCCACCCGGAACGGCGGAGCGTCGCAGTCGATGGTCAGCGTGTCGGGCGTGTACGTCTGCAGCTTCAGCGCGTGCGCCCCCGCGTCGGCCACCGCGTCCACGATGGCCAGCGCCCGCTCCAGGCTGCCGTTGTGGTTGCCGGACAGCTCGGCCACGACGAACGGCGGATGCCCCGGCCCGATCGCCCGTCCTCCGATGGAGATCATCGTTCTTCCTTCCTGATCTCGAAGGTCACGGCCTCGCGCGGCACCCCGTCCACGACCTGCTTGCGCCTGCCCACCTCGACGAACCCGAACCGCCTGTGCAACCGCATGACCGGCTCGTTGCCGTCGAGCACCTCGCCGCGCAGCCTGCTCAGCCCGAGCGGGCCGAAGGCGTGCCCGACGGCCGCCTGCTCCAGCCCGATCCAGGCCCGCAGCAGGCTGCCCTGCCGCTCCAGCGTGTCGAGGTCGAGGTAGTAACCCCAGGTGGCGCTCTCCGGTGTCAGGTCTGAGTAGGTCACCACCCCCGTGGCGACCCCGTGGTGGTCGTAGATCAGCACGCGTCTGCCCGGGTCGGTGCGGACGGCCTCCCACCAGCGCAGATGCTCGTCCTCCGTGATCTCGTGCGTGGTGAAGCTGGCGGCGCGCACGCGCGGATGGTTGCGCCAACGGCGCATATCCGCCAGATCGTCGCCCTGGACCTCCCTCAGCACGTTCCCCCCTTACTCTTTGTGCTTGATCTCTTGCACAACGTAGCGGATTACGCGTCCGGTAAAGAGCTCATCAGGGACAGCCATCGGACACGGAATCCGGTCGACCACCGAGGCATGCTGCCCTCGACCCGGTACCGAGCCAAGGAGCGAATCCGGCATGATCCCCCTGCTCAGCGTCATCGTCCCGATCTACAACGTGGAGCCGTACCTCGCCGAGTGCCTGAAGTCCCTGGCCGCCCAGACCCTGGAGGACCTGGAGGTGGTCCTGGTGGACGACGGCTCCGTGGACGGCAGCCGGCGCATCGCCGAGGACTTCGTGGCCAGGGACGAGCGCTTCGTCCTGATCGGCCAGCGCAACCTGGGGCCGGGGCCGGCCCGCAACCAGGGGATCAGGCAGGCGCGGGGCACGTACCTGGCGTTCGCGGACGGTGACGACGTGGTGCCGCCCGAGGCGTACGAGCTGCTCGTCGGCAAGCTCGCCGAGACCGGCTCCGACCTGGCGTGCGGCGCGGTGCGGCGGCTGGTGGACGGCGAGCTGGAGGAGTCGATCCTGCACGAGAAGGTGTTCAGGCGCCCGCAGCTGTGCACGCACATCACCGACAAGCATGTGCTGGTCAGGGACCGCACGGTGTGGAACAAGGTCTACCGGCGCGACTTCTGGGAGCGCGCGGGCCTGGCGTTCCCCTCGGGCATCTACGAGGACGTGCCGGTCGCCATGCAGGCCCACGTGCTCGCGACCAGCGTGGACATGGTGGGCGAGGTCGTCTACCACTGGCGCAAGCGCGAGGAGGGGGAGACCTCGATCACCCAGCGCCGCTCCGAGCTGCCCAACCTGAGCGAGCGGCTGGCGGCCATCCGCTCGGTGCGCGCGTTCCTGGACGACCGGGCGCCCGAGCTGCTCGACGGCTTCGACGCGCTCGTGCTGGAGAAGGACACCGTCTTCCTGTTCCAGGCGCTGGAGCACTGCGAGGGGGATCCGGGGCCGCTGCTGGAGCTGGCGCACTCGTGGCTGGCGACGCTGGGGCCGCACGTGCTGGACTCCGCGCCGTCGCTGCGCCGGCTGGAGCTGCACCTGCTCAGGCGCGGCCTGATCGCGGAGCTGCGTACGGTGCGCGAGTTCCGGCGCGGGCGCGAGGACGTCACGCGCGTGGTGCCGCGCGGGATGCGCACCACCCACTGGTACGGCGACTACCCCTTCTTCCGCGACCGCCGCCTGCGCATCCCCGACGAGGTGTTCGACGCCCGCGAGGAGCTCAAGCTGATCGCCAGGGTCGAGTCGTGCGAGTGGACCGGCGCCGAGTACCGCCTGCGCGCGTACGTGGCCATCCACCGCGTCGATCGCAAGATCGCCAAGGTCGGCCTGTGGCTCAGCGACGGCCGGCGCCGCGTTCCGCTGGAGACCCGGCGTCGCGGCCGCTACGGCGTCGTGGCCGCCGTCGATCCGGACCGGCTCGAAGGCGGCGGCCCCTGGAGGCTCCAGGTGCGGGCCGAAATGCGCGGGCTCGTCCTCAAGTGCTGGTGCCGGGACGCCGCGGACGGCGCCGTGTGGCGGTTCTCCGTGCCGGGTTGGTCAAGAAGCGGCATGGACATCCCCCAGTAGTTCCAGACAGTAATCGTTCCGGCGCGTCGCGTGGTCATGCTGGGAGGCATGAGGACCTATTCGCTGGATGACGTCTACGAGACACGCAAGCGGAGAGACTCCTGGTGGACCGTGTATTTCGTGGACCCGGTCGCCTGCCGGGTCGCACTTCCCGTCGCCAACCGCACCCGGATGACACCCAACGGACTCACGGTGCTCTCGCTGGTCCTCGGCATGGTGTCGGCCGTCTGTTTCGCGACGAACCACCTCATAGCGGGCGCAGGCTTCTTCTATCTGAGCTTCATGATCGACTGCGTGGACGGCAAAATCGCCCGGCTCAAGGGCACGGGGACGCCGTTCGGTCTCTGGCTCGACTACGTGGGCGACCGGATCAGGGTGGTCCTGTGCGCGGGGGGCCTGGCCTACGGGCAGTACGCGCTGACCGGCGATGTGCGCTACGTGGTGCTCGGCGCGGCGGTGGCGGTCCTGGACCTGTTCAGGTACGTCAACGCGCCGCAGATGAAGCGCGTGCGCGAGGCCGTCAGGGAGGAGCGCCAGGAGCCGGATCCCCTGTCGGACCCGGATCCCCTTCTCGGCCCGGATCCTCTCCTGGGCCCGGATCCGCTTCTCGACCGGGATCCCCTTCTTCACCCGGACCCTCTCACCGGCCCGGACCCTCTTCCTGGTCAGGAGCCCGAGCGGGCAGCGCTGGGGCGGACCTCCCGGCCGCGCGCCTTCTTCCGGCTCTTCAGGCGGGTCAACAGGTTCCTGGCCCGGCACCGCGTGCGATCGCACCTGGTGAGCGGCATCGAGTTCCACGCGGCGGTGTTCGTCATCGCGCCCATAGCGGGGGCATGGGCGCTGATCCCGCTCGCCGCGCTGTCGGGGCTCCTGCTGCTCACCAACGAGGTCTTCCTTGTCTACCGGATGTGGCTCTTCACGCGCAGGCACGGCGCGGGCTCGCCTCAGGAGAGCCGAGAGCACGTTCTCGTCTAGATTTTCGGGGGTTACTACGTCATGTCCGACCGACCAGTCTTCGTCATCGGATGTCCGCGGTCCGGCACCACGATGCTCCAGCTCATGCTCCACTCGCACCCCCGTCTGGCGGTGCCTCCGGAGACGCGCTTCCTCGTTCCCGCTTATTACCGCCGCCGCACGTGGGGCGACCTGCGGGTCGCCCAGCGGCGCCGCGCCCTGGCGGAGTGGATCGCGACCGACCGCAGCACGAAGTTCCGCGAGCTCAAGATCGACAAGAACGAGTTCGTCCGGCAGGCCGTCGAGGGCCCCGGCTCGCTCGGCTCGGTCATCGGCACGGCCTTCCGCATGTACGCCGACCGCTTCGACAAGGCTCGCTGGGGCGACAAGCGGCCCAGCTACGTCAAGCAGGTGGACCTGCTGCTGCGGCTCTTCCCCGACGCCCAGTTCATCCACCTCATCAGGGACGGCCGCGACTGCGTGGCCTCCCTGAAGGAGATGCCCTGGTACACCCTGGACTCCTTCCACGCCGTCTCCACCTGGGCGGAGGCCATCGACGCGGGCGGCCGGCTGAAGCGCACGCTGGCCGCGGACACCTACTACGAGCTGCGCTACGAGGACCTCACGGACGACCCCATGACCGAGCTGAAGAAGCTCTGCCACTTCCTGGAGGAGGACTTCTCGCCGGCCATGATCTCGCCGCGCGAGGCGGCCAGCGTGGCGGTGCCGCAGCACAAGGTCTGGCACAGCAACACGCACCGCGAGGTCACCCGCAGCCGCGTCGGAAGCTGGGCGAACCGGCTCGACGACTGGGAGATCGCGCTGTGCGAGCACATGCTGGGGGATCGGCTGGAGTCGATGGGCTACGAGCTGAGCGGCGTGCCCAAGCCGTCCAAGGAGCACGTGGTGGCGTGCCAGAAGACCATGCAGAAGCGCAAGGCGTCGCGCATGCGCAAGAGCATGCGCGACCGCTTCAACCGGCTCCGCGAGCCCAGCCCGGTCGCCGCGCTGCTCACCACCCGCCAGCGGTCGCTGGCCGGTGTCCCGCAGCAACGCAAGGAGCTCACCGAACCCGTCTGACAGCCCTGTGAACGCCGGCGCTGGGAGTCAGCGTTCGATGTGCGCGAACAGCGACTCCCAGCGGTCCAGCACGTGTTCCAGGCGGAAGGCCTCGACGCGGGCGCGGGCGTCGGCGCCCAGTCGGCGCCGCTCCTCCTCGTCGTCCACCAGCCGCCCCAGCTCCACCGCGAACGCGTCCACGTCCCCCGGCGGCACCAGCACGGGCCCGGCCGACCGCACGCCCCCCGACACGTCGAAGGCCACGGCGGGCAGCCCGTGCGCCGCCGACTCCAGCAGCACCACGGGCAACCCCTCGTACTCGCTGGTCAGCCCCAGCACGGAAGCGCGCAGGTACTCGGCGGGCATGGCGGCGGCAGGCACCCGCCCCCTGAACACCACCCGGTCCTCCACCCCCTCCGCGCGGGCGTGCGCGCGTAGCCGGTCGAGCTCCCCGCCGTCCCCGATGAGGTGCAGCTCCCACGGCTCGGGCGCGCCCGACCGGGCGAACGCGGTGATCAGCCGGTCGAAGCGCTTGACGCCCTCCAGCCGCCCCACCCCCAGCACCCGCGGCGACTCCAGCACGGACATCTCCTCGGGCCAGGCCGCCAGCGGGTTCGGCAGCGCGCTGGCGTTGGGCAGCAGCGCGTGCTCCGAGAACAGCCGGGCGTCGTCCTCGCTCAGGAAGACCGCCTGGTCGAGCCCCGGGTAGTGGCGCCTGATCGAGGCCAGGTGCCAGCAGTCGCGGGCGTGGTCGTACGACCCGTGGTACTGCCCGATCGGCCGCAGCGAGCCCGGCAGCAGCCGCGCGGCCCTGGCCACCACGGACGGCGAGGTCATGACCGCGTAGCCGGGCCCGATCTCCCCGAGCAGCGCCTTGAGCCGCCGGTCGGCCCGCCTGCGCGCCAGGCCGCCCGCCACCGGCCGGCTGCTGATCACGTGATGGTGGTAGAGCGGCCGGTCCACGTACCGGAACGGCGCGGCGGCCCGCTGCAGCCCGATCACGTGCACCTCGTGACCGCGCCGCGCCAGCCCCTGGGCGAGGGTGTGGGTGACCTGCTGGATGCCGCCGAGCGTGTCGGCGTCCAGGCAGGTGAACACGACGGTCATCGCACGGCCTCCCCGAAGAAGTCGGAGACGATCCTGGCCGCCGCGTCCCCGCGCTCGTCGGCGCACCACAGGTCGCGGAAGGCCGCGTACCGCTCGGCGTACGCCTCGCGCACGGCGGGCAGCGCGCGCAGCACCGCCACCAGGTCCTCGGTCGTCGTCAGGCACGGGCCCGGCGCGATGGCCGGCAGGTCGTGGTAGACGCCGCGTTCCGAGAGCCGGTAGTCGTCCCAGTCGTCGATGAAGAAGACCATCGGCTTGCCCGTCAGCGCGTAGTCGCACATGACGGAGGAGTAGTCGGTCAGCAGCGCGTCCGAGGCCAGCATCAGCTCGTTGATCTCGGGGTAGGACCCGGCGTCGCGGACGAAGTGCCGCAGGTGCTCGGGCGGGCTGTACCGCTCGACCGGATGCGTGCGCAGGACGACCACCCACTCGTCGGCCAGCTCCTCGGCCAGCAGCTCCAGATCCACCCGTACGGACTTGCCGCTGTTCTTCGCCCGGTCCCGGTAGGTGGGCGCGTAGAGCAGGACCTGCCGCCCGGGCGGCACCTCCAGCCGCCGCCGCACGTCGTCCGACTGCCGGGCCTGGACGAGCGCGTCGCACCGCGGCGTCCCGCACCGGTACACCTTGCCCGAGTACCCGTTCGACGGCAGGAACACCCGGGAGAACTCCGCGCTCGGCGACACCAGCGCGTCCCACCGCGCCACGGCGGCCCGCCACCGCGCGCGCGGCCCGTCGAAGTCGCCGCGCAGGTCCGGCGCGTCGAACCCGATCGACTTGATGCCCTGCCCGTGCCAGGTCTGCAGGTAGCGGGTGCCGCGGGGCTTGGGGTAGTCCAGCGGGAAGCCGTGGCTGTCGACCCAGATCCCGGCCCTGGCCATGGTGTAGACGTAGCGCCAGCTGCCCCGGCGCACGAGCCGCGCGTCGGGGGGGAAGTTCCCGCGCCCCCTGGCCACCGACCAGACGGCCTCGATCGGCAGCCCGCGCCGCCGGATCTCCTCGTAGATGGCGCGGGGGCTGCCGCTGTACCCCTTGCCGACGTCCGACTCGAACAGCGCCAGGTTCCGGCGCCGCGGCAGCACCCTGATCAGCACCTTGTACGCGCGGAGCTTGTTCGCGGGCGTGCTGACCCGCTTGATCAGCCGGCGCCTGACCCGCCGCCACAACGACCGGGGGGCGGGGTCGGGCCGCACGCACAGGTACGCGGCGTACCCCTCGACCCTGAGCGTGCACCCGGGCAGCTCGATCGGCTCGGTGCGCGGGTCGGCGATGATCCGGTCGGTCGTGGTGTGCCCGTCGGAGGTCCTGGTGAAGCCGATGCGCGGGTCGCACCTGCCCTTGGGCGTGAACGTGACGTCGCTGACGTACCCGCCCTCGCCCGACGGCGCCGGCGAGATCGGCACGCGTTCCCTGCCGAGCTGCAGGAACGCCGTCCAGTCCACCGGCAGCGCGCCGAACGGGTCGTACGTGCGCACGGTCATCCGCACCCGCTCGCCGTCCGAGGACAGGGCCGCGACCTCGTGCCGCAGTCTGGAGGCGCTGAAGGGCAGCTCGGCCAGCCGCAGGGCGGTGATGTCCAGGCGGGGCGAGACCGACGTGCCCCAGTACGTGCGCCCGTCGAGCTGCACGGCCGCCCGGGGCGCGGCCCGCGGTCCGGTCAGCGAGCTCGCCGCGACCCGCAGGTCCTCGGTCCGGTCGTCCAGGATGAGCTGGCAGCAGACCCGGTCCAGCGGGTCGACGCGCTCGAACACCTCGCCGGGGATCTCCTCCAGGTACGGCCGCACGATCGCGGCGAACTCCTTGACCCACACCGCGTCCCGCAGCGGCAGCGGGTTGAGGTAGACCCGCAGGTCCTGGCGGAGGAACCGGTACTGCCTGTGCGGCACCAGGTCCGCGGCCCCGTGGTCGCGCAGGAGGTCGTCGCTCAGGCGGGCCGCGATCACCCGCTGCCGCACGTTCGCCAGGTCGTCGATGCTCAGCGAGATCGAGTCGTTCGTGGCGGCCCGGTGCCAGTGGTAGACCGTCCACGGCACGACCGCGAACCTGCGCGCGACCGCGTACAGCTCGGCGGCGAAGACGTGGTCCTCGTAGTGGATGTCCTCGGGGAAGCGCAGCGCGTGCCTGCGCAGGAAGTCCACGCTGTAGAGCTTGTTGGTGCTGAAGCAGTCGAGGAACAGCTCGGGCTCCTGCCTGATGCCCTCCACCACCCGCCGCCGCTCGAACAGCGACGGGTAGTACGGCCGCAGCCGCCCGCTCGGCTCGAACAGCCGGGAGATCTGTCCCGAGACGAAGTCGGCCCCGGTTCGCTCGATCTCGGTGAGCAGGCTCTTGCACGCGTGCCTGGGCAGCTCGTCGTCGCTGTCCAGGAACATCACGTACGGCGCGGCGGCCGCGTCGATCCCGTCGTTGCGCGGCGCCCCGCAGCCGCCGCTGTTGACCGGCCTGCGCAGGTACCGCACGCGCGGGTCGGCCCGCGCGAGCCGGCGTGCCACTGCCGGCGTGCCGTCGGTGCTGGCGTCGTCGGAGATGATCACCTCCAGGTCGCGCAGCGACTGCCGGAGCACGGAACGCACGGCCCTGGGCAGGCGGTCCGCGTCGTTGTAGGTGATGACGACAACGGTGCAGTCGGGCATCCCGGAAGTCCTCCCCCTAGTTCCCCAGCGGGAGTGACACTTCCCCCAGGGCAGGGGAACCGTCCGGACTTTAGGGAGTATTTGCTGAAAATCAGCGCATAAGCCGACGTATGACCCAAATAAGGACAAGTAGCAGAGCGAGCCCGCCCGCGACGGGCGCCAGCCGCTTCAGCAGCGGCTGCCCCGCGATCTCCAGCAGGTCGAGCGCCTCCTCGTCGGGCGAGCGTGAGGTGCGCAGCGTGCCCGCCGGCCTGGCGTCCTGCTCCGGCACCGCGCTGAGATGCCGCTCCTCCTCCTGCTTGTCCTGCTTGTCCTGGGCGGGCGCCGCCGGCTCGACCATGGGCTCCGAGAGCAGGTCGGCCAGGTTCCCCGCGAACTTCTCGATGAGCCTGCCGCCGACCTCGGCCATCACGCCCCGCCCGAACTGGGCGGGCCTTCCGGTCACGTTGAACGACGTCTCCACCGTCACCAGCGTGGCCTCCTCGCGCGGCTCCATGCGCGCCCTGACCGTGGCGGAGGCCGTGCCCGAGCCCCGGGCCTCCTTGCCCGACGCCTGGATGGTGAGCGAGTAGGAGTCCTTGTCCACGTCCTCGAATCGGGCCGAGCCGCGATAGGTGACCGTGATCGGGCCGACCTTGACCTTCATCCTGCCGGTGAACTCGTCACCCTCGAAGACGTCCAGCGTCGCCCCGGGCAGGCACGGCGCGACCCGCTCGACGTCGAGCAACACGGCCCAGGCCTGCTCGATCGGTACGGGAACAGTGAACTCGTGCTCGAACCGCATCGCCATCGATCCGCTCCTTCTCCGATGCCAGTGACCCTACGACGGCTCGGGGGCGCCCCGGAAGAGGCGCCCCCGACACAGATCAGGGCGATCCGGCCGCCGCCCGTACCGCGCGGTCGGTCAGCACCTTGGCCAGATGCCGCCGGTAGTCGGGCTGGGCGTGCAGATCGGCCGGCGGCGAGGTGTCAGCCGCCGCCTCCGCGCACGCCCGGCGCACCTGGTCGCCCAGCTCCACGCCCTCCAGCGCCGACTCGGTGGCACGCGCGCGCAGCGGGGTCGGGCCCATGTTCGTCAGCCCGATCCGGGCCTCGGAGATCGAGCCGTTCGAGCGCCTGACCGCCGCCGCCACGCCGACGATCGCCCACGCCTGCGCGGTCCGGTGGAACTTCTCGTAGTGGAAGCCCCAGCCCTCGCCCAGCTTCGGGATGCGCACCCCGGCCAGGATCTCGCCCTGCCGCAGCGACGACTCCAGGTAGTCGACGAAGAACTCCGCCGCCGGGATCTCCCGCTCGCCGTCCGCCGAGGCCGCCACGAACACCCCGTCCAGCGCCAGCACCACGGCCGGCAGGTCACCGGCCGGGTCCGCGTGCGCCAGCGAGCCGCCGAACGTGCCCCGGTGCCGGATCGCCGGATCGGCCACGTGCGCCGCGGCCAGCGCCACCAGCGGGCAGCCCGCCGTCACCACGGGGGAGCGCATGACCTCGTCGTGCGTGGTCATCGCGCCGATGTAGACGTGGTCGCCGCGGTCGTGCACGCCCCTCAGGCCGGCCAGCCGGCCGATGTCCACCAGCTTCGACGGGTAGGCCAGCCGCAGCCGCAGGAACGGCAGCAGCGACTGCCCGCCCGCCAGGACCTTGGCGTCCTCGTCCGAGCCCAGCTCCCGGCACGCCTCGGTCAGCGAGCCCGGCCGGACGTAGTCGAACTGTGCGGGGATCATTGCCTGACTCCTTCCAGGGCTCGCCAGACGCGCTCCGGCGTGCACGGCATCCGGACGTCGTTGACGCCGCGCGGGCGCAGGGCGTCCACGATCGCGTTCACCACGGCCGGGGTCGAGGCGATCGTGCCCGCCTCGCCCACGCCCTTGACGCCCAGCGGGTTGCTGGTCGCCGGGGACTCGGTCCTGTCGAGGGCGAAGTCCGGCAGGTCGGCGGCCGACGGGAGCAGGTAGTCGGCCATCGTGGTGGTCAGCAGGTTGCCGTCGGCGTCGTACACGGCCTCCTCGAACAACGCCTGCGCGATGCCCTGCGCGATGCCGCCGTGCAGCTGGCCGTCCACGATCAGCGGGTTGACGACCTTGCCGACGTCGTCCACCGCCACGTACGAGCGGATCTTCACCATGCCCGTCTCGGTGTCCACCTCCACGGCGCACAGGTGGGTGCCGTGCGGGAAGGAGAAGTTCTCCGGGTCGAACGTGACGTCGGAGTCCAGCCTCGCCTCCACCCCGTCGGGCAGGTCGTGGCCCGCGAACGCGGCCAGCGCCAGCTCCTGGATGGTCTTCCGCGAGCCGGTGCCCCGCACCGTGAACGCGCCCGCCTCGAACTCCAGGTCCTCCGGCGAGCACTCGAGCACGTGCGCGGCCAGCTTGCGGGCCTTGTCCCTGACCTTGTCACACGCCTTGAGGACCGCGATGCCGCCGATGGCCAGCGAGCGCGAGCCGTAGGTGTCCAGGCCCTTGGGCGAGATCGCCGTGTCGCCGTGCAGCACCGTGACGTCCTCGAACGGCACGCCGAGCGCGTCGGCCACGATCTGGCTCCACGCCGTCACGTGGCCCTGCCCGTGCGGCGAGCTGCCGGTGACGACCTCCACCTTGCCCGTGGGCAGCAGCCGCACCGAGCCGTGCTCCCAGCCGCCCGCTCCGGCGTTCTCGCTGCCGAACCACCTGGACGGGCCCAGCCCGCACATCTCCGTGTACGTGCTGACGCCGATCCCGAGCTGGACGGGGTCGCCCCTGTCACGCCGGTCGTTCTGCTCCGCGCGCAGCTTGTCGTAGCCGAACAGGGCCATCGCGCGGTCCGTCGCCGCCTCGTAGTTGCCCGAGTCGTAGGTCAGGCCGGAGATCGTGGTGTAGGGGAACTCCTCGTGCCTGATCCAGTTGCGCCGCCGCACCTCCAGCGGGTCCATCCGCAGCTCGGCGGCCAGCTCGTCCATCATCCGCTCGATGCCGAACGTGGCCTCGGGCCGTCCCGCGCCGCGGTAGGCGTCCGTCGGCATCTTCGTGGTGAACACGCCCGTGCAGGCGAACTCGTAGGCGTCCATCTTGTAGATGGCGTTGAACATCTGCGCCCCGAGCAGCGGGACCGCCGGCGTCAGCAGCACCAGGTAGGCGCCCATGTCGGCCAGCAGCTCCACCTGGAGCCCGCGGACGCGCCCGTCGGCGTCGGCCGCCAGCCGCAGGTGCTGGATCTGGTCACGGCCGTGGTGCACCGTCAGGTTGCCCTCCGAGCGCGACTCCACCCACTTCACCGGCCTGCCCAGCCTGCGCGCCAGCAGCAGGCACAGCACCTCCTCGGCGGTGACCTGCAGCTTCGAGCCGAACCCGCCGCCCACGTCGGGCGCGACCACGCGGAGCTTGTGCTCGGCCACGCCGGTCACCAGCGCCAGCATGGTGCGCAGGATGTGCGGGATCTGGGTGGAGGTCCACATCGTGAACGAGTCGCCGTCGGTGTCGCACAGCACCGCCCGCGGCTCCATCGCGCTCGGGATCAGCCGCTGCTGCACGAACGTGCGGTCGATCACCACGGGAGCGTCCCTGAACGCGGCCTCCAGGTCACCCGAGGCCGCCCTGTAGGTGAAGGCCCGGTTGCCCGTCTCGTGCACCTTGGCGGCGGACTCGCCGAGCGCCTCGTTCATGTCGAGCACCGCGGGCAACTGCTCGTAGTCGACCTCGATCGCCTCCAGGGCGTCCGCGGCGCGGTACCGGTCGGTGGCCACCACGCAGGCCACCGCCTCGCCGACGTAGCGCACCTCCGAGACCGCCATCGGCGGGTGGTCGGGGACGACCGTGTCGCCGCTGCGTGGCCACGCGCACGGCAGGCTGCCCTGCTCGGCCCCGAAGTCCTGGCCGCTGAAGGCCGCCACGACTCCCGGCAGGCCGCGTGCCCCCGACACGTCGACCCTGGTGATCCTGGCGTGCGCCATCGGGCTGCGCAGGAACATCACGTGCAGCGTGCCCGGCCGCGAGAGGTTGTCCGTCCACTGCGTGCGCCCCGTCAGCAGCCTGGCGTCCTCTTTCCGCTTGCGCGGCCGGCCTACCTCTTGCGTGGTCATGGCGTGCGCACCGCCTGACCCATCTCCTGCGCGCCCCTGCGTACCGCGCGCACGATGTTGCAGTATCCGGTGCAGCGGCAGAGGTTGCCCTCCAGCCCCCGCCTGATCGTCTCCTCCGACGGATCGGGGTCCTCCCTGAGCAGGTCTATCGCGGCCATGACCATGCCGGGCGTGCAGTAGCCGCACTGCAGCGCGTGCTCTTCGTGGAAGGCCTGCTGCATCGGATGCAGGGAGCCGTTGGCGCCCAGGCCCTCGATGGTGACGACGTCGCAGCCGTCGGCCTGGACGGCGAGCACCGAGCAGCTCTTGACGCTCTTGCCGTCGAGCATGACCGTGCAGGCGCCGCAGTTGCTGGTGTCGCAACCCACGGGGGTGCCGGTCTTGCCCAGGCGTTCTCGTAGCAGGTGGACGAGCAGGAGCCGCGGCTCGACGTCCTCCTCGTACTGGATACCGTCGACAGTGACGGTGATTCGGGGCATACGTCCTCCCTCAGGAGCAGGGGGAAAGGCGGACACTCCGAACCTACGCCGGTGTTTTTCCCGGTCAAGGGTTACTTACCGCGGACCACCCGAGCGACGATCGCCACCAGCCCCGCGGAGGCCAGTCCCAGCACCATCACCCCGACCAGGACCAGCGGATCCCTGATCGCGCGTGTCACCACCAAAATGCCCAGAACGACGAAGAGCACGCCGCTCAGCAGGGCCATCCAGTCCGTCCGGTGCAGGCGACGGGGCCGCTCGACGTCACGCGGCACGCCGCACCTCCATGTCGCCGAGGCCGCCCTTGAGGTTGAGCACGAGGGTGGGGACCTTGCCGCTCGGCTTCACCACCGGCTCCAGCACCTTGGACGTACGCACGTCCACGCCGCCCCTGAGCGACTGGTCGATCACGATGTCGCCGATCTTGTTGCTCGCGTGCACCTCGACCCGCGCCGTCGGCGGCACGATCACCACCAGCTCGCCGGCCGAGATCGCGGCGTTGACCGTCACGTTCGAGCCCGGTGGCAGCGCCAGCTCCGACAGGTCCAGCGTGCCGTCGCCCACTCCGACGTCGAAGACCCGGCCGACCTCCGCGAGGCTGGTCGGCGCCCACTCGGCCGGGCCGATGTTCCTCGGCATGCCGCCGAGCATCAACCCCATGCCCACGATCAGCGTCACCGCCGTGCCCGCGGCCACCAGCCCCGCGCCCCGGCCCCACCAGGCGGCCACCAGCAGGCCGGCGCCGATGGTGATGAGCATGGCGCCGCCGACGATGGTCGGGCTCACTCCCGCCGCAGACCTTGCTTGGACGGCCACGACGATCCCTCCGATGATCAATGTGAGCAGGATGGTGATGAGGCCGATGACCGACCTCGGACGCCGCCGTTTCTGGACGGGACGGGCGTACATGCTCGGGTCGTACGGCGAGTAGCCGCCTGGCCTCCTGGCCGGGTCCAGCGGCTGGTAGGGGCCGTTCGGGGCGAACGGCTCGCCGTAGCTGCCGTAACTCACGGTGGTCGGAGGGCTGGGGCGGTAGGGGGGAGGTGGCTCGTGCGGGGGCACCGGGTGCTGCGCGGTGATCGCGAACGGGGAGACCGGCTCCTCCTCCCGCTGCTCCTGCTTGTGGACGGCCGCTTCGGGGACGTCCTGCTGGGCGGGTGCGTGCTGCTCGGCGGGGAGCTCCGCCGCGCCTGCCGACGTCACCGGCTCGTCGGCCGTGGCCGCGTCAGGGTCCCGCGCGGGCTGCCCGGACTGCCCAGGCTGCCCGGACTGCGCGGGCGCCGGTGTCTCGGCCCGGGGCACGAAGGCGGTCGGCTGCGCCGGTGCGGCAGGCGCCGGCGTCTGCTCGGGTGCCTGCGGTGGCTCGGGTGCGGCGGTCGCCGCCATGGGCGGCGCCGTCGCCTGGGGCGGCTCGGGAGCGCGTACGGGGGCGGCGCTCTCGTAGGAGGCGGCGGGCCGCTCCGTGCCCGGCCGGCGGCTCAGCCGCTCGGGCATCGACCGGGCCAGCGCCCGCAGGTCCACCCCGCTGGAGTGCGCGGCCAGCAGCGACACGGCCAGGAACACCCCCACCACCAGCGTGCCCGTGTCCAGCCACACCGTCGCCAGGTTGATCGCCAGCCCGAACCCCAGCACCGCCGTCAGCAGCGCCATCACGGTCTCGGCGTCGAAGTCGCGCCGCGTCCACTGCTCGATGATCCCCGGCCGCCCGTTCGGCTCCTTCATCAGCAGGAACGCCGCGAGATAGAGGAACAGCCCGATGCCGGAGCCGAGCAGGAGCACCGTGAAGCCCGCGCGGAACACCACGGGGTCGATGCCGGTGCGCCGCCCGAGGCCCGCGCACACTCCCATGAGGAAGCGTCCCTCGCTGCTGCGTCGCAGCTCCCGGGGAGGAGAGGCCGGCTGCCTGGGCGGAGCTTCTGTCATGCGTACCATCGTGGACCTACACGTAGTGTGCTCGCATCCGGGACACCCCTGAGCCGACCCGGGGGTTGTTCCCTGATGCCCGCATGGCCCCCGACATGTGACTATGGCCATGTTATGGCTGACCAGAAGACACTCGCCGAGCAGAGCGGCGACAAGCCCTACCGCCGGATGATGCGCCCCATGGAGGGGCGCCTGCTCGGCGGTGTCGCCCAGGGGCTGGCGGCGCAGCTCAAGCTTGATCCGGTGGTGATCAGGCTGATGTTCGTGCTGCTCACCGTCCCCCAGGGGGCCGGCGCGGTGGCGTACGCGGTGTTGTGGATGGTGACGCCGCGCCAGCCTTACCAGGGGCAGGCGCCGCAGCGCGACTGGAGCCAGCTCGCCGCGTTCAGCGCGATCGGGGCGGCGCTGTTCTCGTTCGGCTGGCTGACCGGGGCCAACCAGGGCGGCATCGGCATGTTGCCGTTCGCGGTGGGCGGGATCGGCGCGCTGATCCTGTGGCAGCAGGCAGACCCCGAACGCCGCAGCAGCTGGGTGAGCGGAGCCTCGCGCAGCATCAGCAAGAACAGCGTGCGCACGCTGCTCGGCATCATCCTGGTCGTGGTCGGCGCGACCGGCTTCCTGGCCGCGGAGGGCGAGCTGCCCCAGATCAGGGACAGCCTGCTGTTCACGGTCGTGGTGGTCGGCGGCTTGCTGGTCATCGCCGCGCCGTGGCTGGCCGGCCTGTGGAAAGAGCTGCAACTGGAGCGGCGCGAGCGCATCAGGCAGGAGGAACGGGCCGAGGTGGCCGCCATGGTGCACGACTCGGTGCTGCACACGCTCACCCTGATCCAGCGCGTCGCGCACGACCCGCGCGAGGTCTCCCGCCTGGCCCGCTCCCAGGAGCGCGAGCTGCGCAACTGGCTCTACCAGCCGAAGCAGGACGCCGACGCCACGGTGGCGGCCGCCGTACGCAGGATCGCCGCCGAGGAGGAGGACGCGCACGGCGTGCCCATCGAGGTCGTCTGCGTCGGCGACATCGCGCTCGACGCGTCCGGCAAGCTGGCGGCGATGCTGAAGGCGTCCAGGCAGGCGATGGTGAACGCGGCCAAATACTCTGAGAGCCCCTCTATTTCGGTTTATGCGGAGGTAGAGGGTGAAGAAGTCACGATTTTCGTGAAGGATCGGGGCAAGGGGTTCGACCTCGAGGCGGTGCCGCTCGACAGGATGGGGATCAGGGAGTCCATCATCGGGAGAATGGAACGTCACGGAGGTACGGCCCGGGTGCGTACCGAGCCCGGTGAGGGCACGGAAGTGATGTTGACGATGAAGGTGGAGAAGGCATGACGCGCGTACTGATCGTCGATGACCACCGGTTGTTCCGATCGGGCGTGCGCGCCGAACTGGGCGACTCCATCGAGGTCGTCGGCGAGGCCGAGGACGTGGAGACGGCGGTCCAGGCCATCGCCGCGCACCAGCCCGACGTGGTCCTGCTCGACGTGCACATGCCTGGGGGCGGCGGCCAGGAGGTGCTGCGCCGGGTCCTGGGCTCCGGCTCGCAGGTGCGGTTCCTGGCGCTGTCGGTCTCCGACGCGGCCGAGGACGTCATCGGCGTCATCAGGGGCGGGGCCCGCGGCTACGTGACCAAGAACATCAGCGGCAAGGAGCTGACGGACGCCATCAACCGGGTGGCCGAGGGGGACGCGGTGTTCTCGCCGCGGCTGGCGGGCTTCGTGCTCGACGCGTTCGCCTCGTCGGAGGCGCCGTCGATCGACCCCGAGCTCGACTCGCTGACGCAGCGGGAGCGTGAGGTGCTGCGGCTGATCGCCCGGGGGTACGCGTACAAGGAGATCGCCAAGGAGCTGTTCATCTCCGTCAAGACGGTGGAGACGCATGTCTCGTCGGTGCTGCGCAAGCTGCAGCTCTCCAACCGCCACGAGCTGTCCCGCTGGGCGACCGCGCGCCGGCTCGTCTGAGCTTTCACGCGCTGCCCGGCCGCCGTTACGCGCGCCCAAAGTTGCCCGCTTATGCGGGTTTTTGGACCGTTACAGGATAGTTATCAGCATTTCGCGCACGAATCACCGCTCACAGTTGTCACACAAGGAGGTAGTCGAAGCACAAGTCCAGGAGTAACCCCTTGATGCGCGTCACCCGGATGCTTCCGGCACTGGTCGCACTGATCGCCGCGACAGCGTGCGCGGCGGAGAGCGCCCCCGTCCCCCAGGCCACGGCCCAGGTCACCACCGTTCCCGCTGCCGCCGCAGTGGCTCCCACGCCGTCGCCCACCCCGACTTCTTCCGGGAAGAAGATCAAGGTCGGCATCGCCGACATCACCCCCATGGGGGAGAAGACCGAGAAGGTGGGGGTCGGGTTCCCGATCATCGTCACCTTCGACCGGGACGTGAAGGACAAGGCGGCCGTCGAGGCGGTGCTGGGCGTCGAGTCCGAGGAGGCGCACGAGGGCGCGTGGCGCTGGGTGTCCGCCCGCAAGGTGATCTACCGGACGAAGACGTACTGGAAGCCGTACCAGAAGGTGCTCTTCACGGCGCGGCTGTCGGAACTGCCCGGCAACACCGGCGCCAAGAACGTCTCCCGCAGGTTCGCCGTCGGCGCGAAGAACATCTCCGTGGTCGACACCCGCAAGCACCAGATGAAGGTGTACCGGAACGGGAAGCTGGCCAAGAAGATCCCGATCAGCGCCGGCAAGGGCGGCCTGATCAGGAACGGCGTGGACGTCTACCTGACCACCAGCGGCGTGCACCTGACCATGGGCAAGAAGGCCGTGGAGACCATGACCTCCTCCTGGATGGGCGTGACGGACCCCAAGGACCCGCGCTACTACAAGGAGGAGATCCCGTGGGCGGTGCGCATCTCCGACAGCGGTGAGTACGTCCACCAGAGCGCCGGCTACTACCAGTACCTCGGCCGCTCCAACCAGAGCCACGGCTGCGTCCGCGCCACCCCGGCCGGGGCCAAGTGGTTCTACACGATCGCCCAGCGCGGCGACGTCGTGAAGATCACCGGCACCAAGCGCAAGCTCCAGTGGAACAACGGCTGGAGCTACTGGCAGCTCAGCTACAGCCAGTGGAAGAAGGGCAGCGCGCTGAAGGGCTGACCCTTCGGGAAACGACGAGGGCCGCTCACGGGGTGAGCGGCCCTCGGCCGTTCTAGAGCTTCTCCAGCGGCGCGTACGCCAGCAGCAGCGTCTTCTCCCCGCCGCTGCCGAAATCGATCTTGACCTTGGTCTTCTCCGCGACCCCGTCCACGGACACCACCGTGCCCAGCCCGAACGCGTCGTGCGAGACCCGGTCGCCGGGCGCCAGCGAGGGCACCTTGCGCCCGCCGCCCGAGGCGCTCTTGGCGGGGGTGGCGGGGCGGGCGGGCTCGCGCCGCGTGGCCGCGCTCCAGGCCGACTTCTCCGGGTCGGTGCGCCACTCCATGAGCTGGCCCGGCACCTCGTTCACGAAACGGGAGGCGGGGTTGAACGACGGCGCGCCCCAGGAACTGCGCACGGCCGCCCGCGTGAGGTAGAGCCGCTGCTGCGCCCTGGTGATGCCAACGTAGGCCAGCCGCCGCTCCTCCTCCAGCTCCTTGGGCTCGCCCAGCGAGCGGACGTGCGGGAACACGCCGTCCTCCATGGCCGTCAGGAACACGACCGGGAACTCCAGCCCCTTGGCCGTGTGGAGGGTCATCAACGTGACGACCCCCTGCCCGCCGTCGGTGTCGGGGATCTGGTCGGCGTCGGCCACCAGCGACACCTGCTCCAGGAACTCCACCAGTGTGCCCTCCGGATTGGCCTCCTCGAACTCGGAGGCCACGGAGACGAGCTCGTTGAGGTTCTCCAGGCGGGACTCGTCCTGCGGGTCCTCCGACGCCTCCAGCTCGGCGCGGTAGCCGGTGGCCACCAGCACCTCCTCGGCCAGCGCCGACGGCGGCACCCCCTCGCCCTTGGCGATCAGCTCCTCGACCAGCGCGACGAACTCCTTGACCGCGTTGAGCGAGCGCGTGGCCATGCCGTACGCCTCGTCGGCCCGGCGCAGCGCGTCCCAGAAGGTGATGCCCTCGCGCGAGGACAGCGCCTCGATCATGGCCTCGGCCCGCTCGCCGATGCCGCGCTTGGGCACGTTCAGGATGCGCCGCAGCGACACCACGTCGGCCGGGTTGGCCAGCACCCGCAGGTAGGCCAGCAGGTCCTTGACCTCCTTGCGCTCGTAGAAGCGCACGCCCCCGACCACCTTGTACGGCAGCCCGGTGCGGATGAAGATCTCCTCGAACACGCGGGAGGCGGCGTTGGTGCGGTAGAAGACCGCCACGTCGCCTGGCTTGACGCCCTCCTCGTCGCTGAGCCGGTCGACCTCCTGGGCCACGAACATGGCCTCGTCGTGCTCGTTGTCGGCTACATACCCCACGATCTTGGGGCCGTCGCCCTGGTCGGACCAGAGGTTCTTGGGCTTGCGCGACTCGTTGCGCGCGATCACGGCGTTGGCGGCGGCCAGGATGTTCTGCGTGGAGCGGTAGTTCTGCTCCAGCAGGATCGTGCGGGCGTCGGGGTAGTCGCGCTCGAACTCCAGGATGTTGCGGATCGTCGCGCCGCGGAAGGCGTAGATGGACTGGTCGGCGTCGCCCACCACGCACAACTCCGACATGTCGGCGCCCGAGCGCACCAGCTCGCCGTCGTTCGTGCGCAGCTCGGGGTGCCCGACCAGCTCCCTGATCAGGATGTACTGGGCGTGGTTGGTGTCCTGGTACTCGTCGACCAGCACGTGCCTGAACCGCATCCGGTAGTGCTCGGCCACGTCGGGGAAGAGCTGGAACAACGTCACCGTGTTCATGATGATGTCGTCGAAGTCCATCGCGCCGGCCTCGGTCAGCTTGAGCTGGTAGGCCTTGTACGCCTGCGCGAGCGTCTTCTCCAGGTGCGAGCCCGCCCGCTCGATCGCCGTCTCGTAGTCGATCAGCTCGTTCTTGAAGTTGCTGACCTGCGCCGAGAACGAGCGCGGCGGGTAACGCTTCGGGTCGAGCTCCATCTCCCTGCAGACCATGGCCATCAGCCGCTGCGAGTCGGCCTGGTCGTAGATCGAGAAGCTGGACGGGAAGCCCAGCCGCTTGGCCTCGCGCCGCAGGATGCGCATGCAGGCGCTGTGGAACGTCATCACCCACATCGCCTTGGAGCGCGGCCCGACGAGCTTGTCGATGCGCTCCTTCATCTCCCTGGCGGCCTTGTTGGTGAAGGTGATCGCCAGGATCTCGCCCGGATGCGCCTCGCGCTCGGCCAGCAGGTAGGCGATGCGGTGCGTGAGCACCCGCGTCTTGCCCGACCCCGCTCCGGCCACGATGAGCAGCGGACTGCCATGATGGATCACGGCCTCGCGCTGCTGCGGGTTGAGGCCATCGAGCAACGGGTGGTCAACAGAGACTTGGGTCGGCACCCACCTAGGTTAAGACGCTCCACCGACAATCGGCGCCCGGAATGCCGCCGGAGGGGTTCCGGTTGTCCTCCACGTACGGACCGAAAGGGGAGCCATGCTGCCGGAGACCGAGATCAACCGCGTACTCGTCGTGACCGCCCACCCCGACGACGCCGACTTCGGCGCCGCGGGAAGCGTGGCACTGTTCGTGGACAGGGGCGCGGAGGTCACGTACCTGCTGGTCACGGACGGTGACGCGGGCGGCAACGAGCGTACTCTGGACAATTCCGGCATGGCGGAGCTGCGCAGGACCGAGCAACTGGCCGCCGCCAAGGCGGTCGGCGTGACGGACGTGCGCTTCCTCGGTTACTCCGACGGCCAGGTGGTGCCCTCGCTGGAGCTCAGGCGGGCCATCGCCAGAGTGATCCGCCAGGTCAGGCCGGACCTGGTCATCACCCACCACCCCGACCGCAACTACCAGTTCATCGCCCCCAGCCACCCTGACCACCGTGCCGTGGGCGGCGCGACCCTGGACGCGGTCTATCCGGACGCGCGCAATCCGTACGCGTTCCCGGAGCTGATCAAGGAGGAGGGGCTGGAGGCGTGGACCGTACGTGAGGTGTGGTTGAACGGCGGCTCCACGCCCAACCATTGGGTGGACATCACCGAGTCCATGGACCGCAAGCTCGCGGCCTTGCAGTCGCATGTGAGCCAGGTCGCGCACGTGGAAGGCTTCACCGACTTCGTCAGGAGCCGCTTCGCAGCCTGGGCCGAGCAGGCCGGGTTCGGCGAGGGCCGCTACGCGGAGGGCTTCCAGGTGGTCCCGACGGCCTGAGCTCGCGTGGCTCCTGGGGCTATGGCACCGAGCCGGGCGGCACCACCCACAGCGAGGGCTGCCCCGTCACCTCCGAGATGATGTCGAAGGAGTGCCCGTAGTGCAGGATCGTCGCCCCGTGCACCTCGGCGCAGGCGGCGATCAGCAGCTCGTTCGGGCCGATGCCGCGGTGCTGGGAGATCTCCACGAGCTGCCGCTGCACGGCCATGGCGCGGGCCTGCACCTCCTGGTCCACCGGGAGCAGGACGCACTGGCGCTGGGCGTGCAGGATGCGCTGGTAGTGGGCGTAGTCGCGGGCGCTGTAGAGCACCTCCAGGTCGATGACGCTGCAGGTCGCCACCGCCCGCGCGGCGAAGAGCGGCTGCAGCGCCCTGGCGATCACCTCGCTGACGCGGATGCGGGCCAGGGCGCTCCTGTCGAGGAGATACATCAGTCCTGTCGTTGCCACGCATGCTTCGTGATCTCCGGATCCAGCAGATCCGGGCTCCCCTCCGTGCGCCAGAACTCGAACGCCCTGATCGCACACGCTCTTTCCGCGTCCCTGTCCACGACCGCTCGCAGCGCGGCGTGGACCGTTTCTCTCATGGTCGGCGTACCCAGCGTTTGCTGGGCCGCTTCCAGGAGCTCCTTGTCGATGTCGATTACCGTACGCATGCAGCACCACCTCCGTACCTCCGGCTTGACGAGAATTGCGCTCTACGGGGCAGGCGCACATCTCAAGGAGGCGCGGCCTTGAAATGAGGCGCCTCGGAGACGGTAAGGCCTGCGGCGTCGCAGGCCACGGCCTGATACGGAGGCAGGGGGAGAAAACGATGCCGCGGGGCGAAAACCTTCATCCCGCGCCGGTCGAATGATCCACCGGATCGGGCGTGGTGCTTACGTTTCGTGCTCGCAATCCTGGGCCGGGCGGGACGGAACGCTCATTTCGGGTGGGAGAGATTTCGCGGGCCCCGGGGCCGGCAGCTTGGCCGCGATCCGCGCGAAGGCGTAGCCGAGAGAGTTGGTGGCCAGGTGCAGCATGACGGGGGTCACGAGGCCGCGGCGGCGGCGCAGCTCGCAGAACAGCACCCCGGCCGCCGCCGTGGACACCACGCTCCCCGCCACGACCCGCGCGGCGTCCAGATGCCCCGGGGACTCGCCTGCGGTCAGGGCGGCGCCGAGAGCGGGGTTGGCGCGCGCCATGTCGATCGCCGGCAGGATGTGCCAGAGGCCGAACAGGGCGGAGGAGACCGCCGTGGCCGCGGCCGTACCGTGGCGACGGCGCAGCATCCCGTACAGCGCGCCACGGAAACCCACCTCCTCCAGCAGGACCGTGCCGAGCGGGACCTGGAGCAGCGCCTCCTCCAGGACGCGGGCGCGGGAGAGCGACAGGGCGCGGTCGTCGTGGAAGAGCGGCCTGGTGCGGGGCAGGGCGATGCCGGCCGCGTAGACCCCGGCCACCGCGGCCGCCAGCACGCCACCGGCGACGGCGCCGCGCCGGCCATGCTCGAACCCGAGCTCCTGCCAGGACACGCCGGACCTGCGCGCCATCGCGACCAGCGCGGCCGTGGCGACGGTGGAGGTCAAGGGGCCCAGCCGAGGGGCGATCTTGTTGTTCAGGACGTTGGCGGCGGTGAGGACGGCGATCGAGCGCAGCAGCACCCTTGCAAGGCTACGTCCCGCTCGGCACCGGCTCGATCGGAACGTCGGGAAACGAGCCGTCACCGAACAGGACCCGCGCCGCCAGGGCCCGGCCGGCACGGCTGCGCAGCACGGTGATCGCGGCCTCCGCCGCGGCGGGGGAGCGGATGCCGGCGAACGCGCGGCGCAGCAGCAGGCGACCGCGGAAGCGGGCTCTCAACGCGTTCCCGTCGTAGCGGTCCAGCAGGCTCCGGTCGCCCGTGCGCAGGTACCCGGCCGTGACCGCCGCGGCCAGGTCGGACATGCGCAGGCACGGGTCCAGCCCGCCGGCCGTCAGCGGCGACACCGCACCCGCGGCGTCTCCGACGAGCAGCCCGGCCGGGCACGCCAGCCGTCGCAGCACACCGCCCACCGGAATGGGGCCACCGCGACGCTCGACCGGACCGGCCGGCGGCGCGTGACCGGGAGCGTCCGTGGCGAAAATGTCCAGCAGGTGGCGGAGGCCGCTCCGCATGGCGCCCGGATAACCCGCCACGCCGACGTGCGCGTGCCGGCCGTCGTCCACGGCCCACCCCAGGTACCCGGGAGCGATCCGCGGATCCAGCACGCAGTGGAACGCCGGGGTGGTCGTGCCCGGCGCGATCGGGTGGACGAGCTCGGCGCCGACGATGAAACGCCGGTTGAGGTCGAGGCCCAGATCGCGCGCCACCCGGGAACGGGCGCCGTCCGCGCCGACGATGAACCGGGCCGTCACCGGCTCCGCGCCCGCCAGCCGTACCAGGCCCGCCGCGGCGCCGGCGTACCGGACGCCCAGGACGACCTGCGCCCCCGCCGACTCCGCCTCGCGGCGCGCGTGCCGGTAGACGGCCGCCATGTCCGCCACGCGGTACTCGACGCGGTCGCTCGTGAGCCGGATCGGCGCCCGCCTCGACGGCGGGTACAGCAGCACGTCGCGGATGCCGGGCCCCAGCAGGTGATCCGGCAGGTCGAAGTCGTCCAGGGTGCGCCGCACGAAGATCCCCGTGGTGCGGATGCCCGCCGACAGCGACCTGCGGCGATCGACCACCATCACGTCCAGCCCGCGGCCCGCGAGCAGGCCCGCCGTACGCAGACCGGCCAGGCCCGCACCCACGACCAGTACGTCCACTCTTCGCATACCTGGCGACGCTAGGCGGGAGGCCCGGGCCCACGCGATGCTTTGCACGGTACCTCCACAGAGCTGCACTGAAAGGCCTGGGTTTCGCCACCGTCGCACCCCGGACGGCGTCCTCCCGGCGCCATGAGCGCCCGTTCCGTGCGGAGCGCTTCCCGCCGCCTTCGCGAGCACGTGGCCGCGGCACCGCCGCCGGGCGGGTCTCAGCTCACCGCCCGCTTGACCAGCTCGCTGATCCGCGCCTCCACCTCGGGCGTCACCTCGGTCAGGGCGAAGGCGGCCGGCCACATCGTGCCGTCGTCCAGGCTCGCCTGGTCGCTGAACCCGAGGGTCGCGTAACGCGTCTTGAACTTCGTCGCGGGCTGGAAATGGCAGACGATCTTGCCGTTCAGCGCGTAGGCGGGCATCCCGTACCAGAGCTTCGGCGCCAGGGCCGGGGCGCTCTCCAGGATGACGGCGTGGACGCGCTCGGCCATGACCCGATCGGAGTCCTGCATCTCAGCGATCTTCGCGAGCACGTCCCGGGCCGCCTCCGCCGCCTTGTCCGCGGGGGAGCCGCGGCGCGCCGCCTTCTTCTGGTCCTGGGCGTGCTCCTTCATCGCGGCCCGCTCCTCGGCCGTGAATCCCTGGTACGTGGTGCTCATGGCAGTCTTCTCCTTCTGCGGATGTGCTCGGGTGTTCGAAGTCGGGTGAGGGGATCACCCCTCGGCCTGTCTCAGGCGGATGCGCTCTCCCAGACGAACCCGTCCAGGTCGGTGAAGGGGCCGGTGTCGCCGCTGAGGACGATCCGGTGCGATCCGGTGCCCTCCTGGGCGACGCCGGTGTCCTTGGCGAGGGCTCGGCGCGGGTAGAGCGCCAGCTTGACGTCCGTGGACGGGGTGTCGAACTCGACGTACTTGCCGCCGAAGCTCTTCCCGACGGCCAGGCCGCGCTCGACGTAGAAGCGCTTGCTCGCCTTGACGTCCGCCACCCCCAGCAGGAGCGCGACCTGGTCGATGTGCCGGGTGGCGGGCCCTGAGTCCTTCTTGTTCGAGGTGGCGACCTTGCAGATCGTCCCGTCCGGGGCGCGGACGACGCCGCCGTACCCCCAGAAGCTCTTCGTGGCCGGCTTCAGCGTGGTGGCGCCGGCGTCGAGGGCGGCGGCGATGAGGGCGTCGACGTTGCCCGGCTGGGACACCACGAGCGACAGGGCGAACCCGCGGAAGCCGGTCGTCGGCGCGTCCGAGGAACGTACGCGGACGTAAGGGTCCAGACCGAAGGCCTGGTAGAAGGCCTGCGCGGCGGCGGGGTCGGGAACTTCCAGGGTGACGGATGCGAAGGAGGTCATGGCGGATCCTTGTCAGAGTGGACGGAAGCGGTCGATCGGTCGGGCAGGCGGATCGGCGGCGTTCACCGGTCCGGCGGGAGGGGGAGGACGTTGCCGCCCGGCAGGGAGGCCGGGGCGTTGCCTTCCGGCGGCGCTCAGCGGTCCTGCAGGAGGCCGAGGACGTTGCCGTCGGGGTCCACGACGGTGGCCACCACGCGGCCGGCGCCGACCTCGTGCACGGCCTCCTTCACGGTGCCGCCCGCGGCGGTCATCTCGGCCAGCGTCGCCTCGATGTCGTGCACGTGCCAGTAGGCCACCGGCGAGGTCATGCCCTGCGGTCCACCGCCCGGCACCAGCCCGATGTGCTGCCCCTCGGCCTCGAAGCCGACGTAGTAGGCCGTGTCGACCTGCGGCGCGATGCCGAGCAGGGCCGCGTACACCGCCTTGGCCCTGGCCAGGTCGGACACGGGGTGCAGGACGGTCTTGATGCCCTGGGTGGAAGAGCCGGTCACGGTCGCTCCTCGTGGTCGGGGGTCGCATCGACCCGGTGGTCGTGGGTCGCGTCGACCCGCTGGGAAGGTGCTCATAGCTTCGCGTCCGGCCCTGGCGGCCCACATCCGTGGCGGCCACGGAATCGCTCCACGGATCGACACCACGGACCGCGCACGGTGGCCGTCACGGATGGGCACTACGCAGGGGATAGGGCAGACTGGGACAGTGTTGGCAGCAGTGGACATCTCGCCCCGTGAAGCCGAGGTACTGGAACTGGTCGGCGCTCATCTGAGCAACGCCGAGATCGCCGCCCGGCTGTGCATCTCGGTGCGTACCGTGGAGAGCCACGTCTCCTCCCTCCTGCGCAAGCTGGACGTGCCGGACCGGCGGGCGCTCGCCCAGCGGGCACCCGAGCCGGCGGCCGGCGCCGCCCCGTCCCGCCCGGCGCCGGTGCTGCCGTCGCTGCTGACCTCGTTCATCGGCAGAGTGAACGAGCGGGCCGAGCTGGCCGAGATGATGAAGACGCACCGCCAGGTGACCGCGGCCGGCCCCGGCGGAGTCGGCAAGACCCGGCTCGCGCTGGCCGTGGCCGCGCATGCGGCCGGCGACTACTCCGACGGGGTGTGGTTCGTCGACCTGGTCCCGGTCACCGACCCGGGCATGGTCGCGACCGCGGTCGCCGGGGCGCTCGGCCTCGGCGAGCAGCCCGGCCGCGACATGACCGAGTCCGTGGTCGCCGCGCTGGCCGACCGCCATGCGCTGCTGGTGCTGGACAACTGCGAGCAGGTCGCGGACGGGGTGGCGCTGTTTCTCGAGCGGCTGCTGGCGGCGTGCCCCCGGGTGACCGTGCTGGCGACCAGCCGGGCCCGGCTGATGGTGCCGTTCGAGCGGGTGTATCCGGTCCCGCCGCTGTCGCTGCCCGCCGACGGCGGGTCGGACGCGGTCACGTTGTTCATGGAGCGGGCGGCGGCGGTCGGCTGGCCGCTGGATCCCGCACTGCGCGACCAGATCGCCGCGATCTGCGAGCGGCTCGACGGCATGGCGCTGGCCATCGAGCTGGCCGCCGCCCGGTATCCCACGCTGGGGCTGGACGGCATCACCGCCGCCCTGTCGCACCCCCTCCGCATGCTCACCGGCGGCTCCCGGGCCGATCAGCGGCACCGTTCGGTGCGGGCGGCGCTGGACTGGAGCCATGCCCTGCTGGAGCCGGCCGACCGGGCGCTGCTGCGCCGGGTGTCGGTGTTCGCGGCACCATTCACGGCCGCGGCGGCGGCGGAGGTGACCGGTGACGACGAAGGCCTGGTCACCGACGGCCTGGCCCGGCTCGCCGAACAGAGCCTGCTGGTGGTGTCGGCGTCCCCGGGCGGCACGGAGTACCGGGCGCTGGAGACCATCCGCCAGTACGGGACGGAACGGCTCACCGAGGCCGGTGAGCTGGCCGACATCCGATCCCGGCACCTTCGCTGGTGCCTGGCCAAGGCCGCCGGCCTGGCGGTCGTGCGGGAGAACTGGCGGGCCGGGTTCGACCTGGTGGCCAACGATCTCCGCGCGGCCCTGGCGTGGGCGGCCGACCAGCCGGAGCGGCGCGCGGAGGCGTACGAGCTCGCCCGGAACCTGGCCGGGCTGACCTTCACCCGCAATCTGGTCGGCGAGTCCCAGAGACGCCACGAGCAGGCGGCCGCGCTCGCCGAGGACCCGGGCTCGGCCGCGCCGGCACTCCGGCACGCCGCCGTCGTGGCCGGCTGCCGGATGCGCGGCGATGACATGTTCCGCCTCGGCCGCGCGGCCGCGGACGCCGCCCGCAGGTCCGGTGACACCGCCGGCGCAGCCGCCGACCTGGCGGCGGCCGCCACCGCCACGTTCCGGTTCGCGACCACGTTCGTGCGGCTCCCGGCCCCTGAGGAGGTGCTCGCGCTGATCGCCGAGGCGCGGGAGCTGGCCGGCGACGATCCTGCCGCGCAGGCCGCGGTGGCGACGGCCGAGGCCGGCTGGACGCTCCACTCCGCGGTCACTGCCGGCCAGGCGCCGGGTGACGCGGGCGGAGGGCCGGTGCCCGGCGACGCCGTCGGGGATGGTCAGGGCGAACCTGGCGACTCCGTGCCGGAGACGATCGCGCGCGCGGAACGGGCGGTCGAACTGACCCACCGTACGGGCGATCCGCTCGCCGAATCCACCGCGCTGGACGTGCTGACCGGAGCCCTGAGCTGGGCGGGTGACACGTATGCCGCCGCCGCCACGACCCGGCGCCGGATCACGCTGCTGACGTCCGCACCCGATACGCCGGCCACCACCCACGAGCTGATCGAGGCGCTCGGCGAGGCCGCCGAGGCCGGCCTCGGCACCGGCGACCTGCCCGCGGCCCGCCGGTGGGCACGACAGCTCGCCGAACATCCGTTGCTGGTCGAGGTCGGTCATCGCGCCACGAACTGGCTGCTGGTCGCCGACGCGCTGGCGGGCAACGTGGACGAGGTGCTCGCCGGCAGCGTCCGGTTCCTCGACGCGTGGCACCGGGCGGGCAGCCCCGCCCAGTCGTACCTCGGGCGGGCGATGGCCGCCGTGGCGATGGTCCACGGCCTGCGCGACGACCATGACGGCCGGCGCGAATGGCGGGAGGCCCTGGACCGGCTCGGCCCCCTTCCTGGACACGCCTACGGCTACGGGGCGATCTTCGACGCGATGCTCCTGCTGCACCGCGGGCAGGCCGCGGAGGCGCTGGAGCGGATGGCTCCCGAGCCCAGGCAGGTGTGGAAGTGGGTCACCTGGATCTGGCACCACTGGTACGTCGCGCTGCGCACCGAGGCCGCCGTGCTCGCCGGGAGCCCAGGCGCTCGCGACTGCCTGGCGGAGGCCCGGACCATCGTGGCCGGCAACCCCGTCGCGGGCGCCATCGTGGAGCGAGCCGCCGCCCTGCTCGACGGCGACGAGCAGGCGCTGCTCGCCACGGCGGGCGCGTTCGAGGCCGCCGGCTGCCGCTACCAGTCGGCGCGCACCATGGTGCTGGCCGGCGGCGACCACACCGGGCGCGGCGCGGCCGTGCTCGCCGACCTCGGCCTCGCCCCGATGGCCCCTCGCCGGTGACGTCCGCCCTGACGGCCTCTCGCCGGTGATGTTCGCCACGACGGCCTCTCATCGGTGACGTCCGCCCCGACGGCTGCTCGCCGGGTGATGTTCGCCACGACGGCCGGCCAGCCCCGCCAGCCCGGGGCCAGGCGGCGTCAGGAGGCGGCCGGGCGGCGCCAGCCCTCCGGGAAGCGGGTCCGGCGGCGTTCCTCAGGGGTCAGGCCGCCCCAGATGCCCTCCGCCTCGCCTGCGCGTAAGGCGTAGGAGCGGCACTCCTCCACCACCTGGCAGGTCGCGCAGACCGCCTTGGCGCGGGCCTCCTGCAGGGGAGTGGGCGCGAGGGGGAAGAAGAGGTCGGGGTCGCTGGATCTGCATGCGCCCCTGCGCAGCCAGCTGATCTCCTCCGGTGCCATGGGTCAACGGTAGAGCCAGGTCATGATCGGTTACATCATCCTGTGGGCTGACCTGTCGATACGACCGCAGGTTCGACCGGACCCAGGCTCGTACGCCCTCAGCAGGCCCCTACCCCGCCCCGGTACCCCCGCACGAACGACGTCTGCCGTTGCTCCGCCGTCCCGTGGGCCGCCGGGTCGAGCCAGTCGTCCGTCGGGTCGCCCGCCGCCGCCAGGCTCGCGAACAGCTCGTACTCGTCCCCTTCGTCCGCCGTCAGCGCGCCCGAGCCGACCAGCGCGGACAGGGCGCCGCCCGCGTAGCAGTCGGCCTGGAGCTCCATCTGAACGTTCAGCGTGAAGTCGGTACGGAGCTGCGCCTGCACCGCGTGCCCGAGCTCATGCGGGATGATGACATAGACCGACCCGTCGCCCATCTCGTTCCACAGCGCCTCCAACCAGCCCTGGTCGAAGGCGATGAAGTGGCCGAGCGGGCAGTAGAAGGCGTTGTTCGGGACGGCGGGCTCGCCGCCGCAGCTCGGGCCGGCGTCGCCCGAGTACGGGATGAAGTCGCCGATGGGGCGGTACGTGCGGCCGAGCTGCCGGAACTGCCGGCTCCAGAACTCCTCCGTCAGCGTGCGTGCCGTGACGACGTCGTCCTCGAACGAGTCGGCTCCCCGCTGGTCCATGGACGGCGACCGGACGACGCCGCAGGCGGCCACCAGGGCGAGGACGGCCAGGCCGGCGAACAGCCTGGTGAGCGGGGGCAGGGCACGGGTCACGGCTTCACGCATCCGAAGAGGTCATGGGCTTCAGACGTCCCAGGTGTGTACGGGTTCGTTGGTGTGCATGCGCTCGATGTACTCCAGTGTCATGCCCCGCAACGCCTCGTGCCGGTCATCACCGGAGCGGGCCTGCGCCCGTACCCGGTCCACCTGCCAGCTCGCTCCCGTGCGGCCGGACAGGCAGCGGCCCTCGATGACGGACAGCAGCCGGTCCGCGACCGGGCCGTGCACGCCCCACATGGCCAGCCCGTGCCGGGCCATGGGCAGCAACCGCCGCAGGATCAGCTCGGACGCCGACACCTCGCCCATCCCCGGCCAGTACAGCCGCGCGTCCAGCCCGTGCCGCGCCGCCGCCCCCAGGTTGTCCTCGGCGGCCTTGAACGACATCTGGCTCCAGATCGGCCGCTCGTCGTACGGCAGCACGCGCATCAACCCGTAGTAGAACGCGGCGTTGGCCGCGATGTCGGCCACGGAGGGCCCGGCGGGCAGCACGCGGTTCTCCACGCGCAGGTGCGGCACCCCGTTCACCACCGCGTACACGGGGCGGTTCCACCGGTAGACGGTGCCGTTGTGCAGGGTCAGCTCGTGGAGCTGGGGGATGCGGCCGCGTTCGAGCTCGGCGCGCGGGTCCTCACCGTCGCAGAGGGGCAGCAGGGCCGGGTAGTAGCTGACGTTCTCCTCGAACAGGTCGAACACGCTCGTGATCCACCGCTCCCCGAACCACACCCTGGGACGTACGCCCTGCGCCTTCAACTCCGCCGGCCGCGTGTCCGTGGCCTGCTCGAACAGCGCGATCCTGGTCTCCCTGTGCAGTTCCCTGCCGAACAGGTAGGGCGAGTTGGCCGCCACCGCCACCTGGGCGCCCGCGATGGCCTGGGCCGCGTTCCAGTGCGCGGCGAACGTCTCGGGGCTGACCTGGAGATGGAGCTGCACGCTGGTGCAGGCCGCCTCGGGGGCGACGCTGTCGGCGTGCGTGTCGAGGTGTTCGACGCCCTCGATGGACAGGTGCAGGTCCTCGCCCCTGGCCGCGAAGATCTGCTCGTTGAGCAGGCGGTAGCGCGGGTTCGCGGAGAGCGTGCCCTCGCCGATGTCCTGCTCGCGCAGGGTGGGCAGGATGCCGATCACGACCAGGTGGCCACCCTCGGAGCGGGCGCGTTCCTCGGCGTGGTTGAGCCGGGTCCTGACGTCGTTCTCCAGGCGCAGCGCGCCGTCGCCCGCCAGGTCCTGGGGCTCGATGTTGATCTCGACGTTGAACTGGCCCAGCTCCGTCGCCCAGTCCGGCTGCGCGATCGCGGCGAGCACCTGGGCGTTGCGCATGGCCGCCTCGCCGCGCGAGTCCACGATGTTGAGCTCGATCTCCAGGCCCGCCAGGGGGCGCTCGAACTCGAAACGCGATTCGCGCAGCATCTGGGCGAAGACGTCGAGGCATCGGTGTACTTTTTCACGATATTTCCGGCGGTCTTCCCTGCTGAACACGACCACTGGCACGTCCCTGCCCATAGCACGAAATGTCGCACGCAAAGGCCGACTAAGCCATAGTGCGAACGCCACAGGATTCCGTCCCGCGACGGGCCGCCTGAACCGGACCGGGGTCGGGGCCGCCCGGACGGCGGGGCAGGGGACGCGGCCCTCTGGAGCGCCGGCGATCCGGTCTCGGCTCCACGCCACGCACCCCGCCGCCACGCACCCCGCCGCCACGCCGCCGCCACGCCGCCGCCACGCCCGCCGCCACGCCCGCCGCCACGCCTGCCGCCACGCCCTCTGCCGCTGCTGCCGCCATCGTCGTCGACGTTATCCACAGGCTGCTCACACCGATGGTCGCGGCTGGCTAGGGTTCAGGAATGCGCGTTTTGATTACTGGCGGGGCGGGTTATATCGGCAGCACGATCGCGTCGGCGTGCCTGGACGCCGGGATCGATCCCGTGATTCTGGACAGCCTCGTGACGGGCCGGCGGGAGTTCGCCGACGGGCGGGTGTTCTATGAGGGAGATATCAGCGACGGTCCGCTGATTGACAAGATATTCGCCGAAAATCCGGATATCGAGGCCGTCATCCACTGCGCGGCTCTCATCGTGGTCCCCGACTCCGTGGCCGACCCCATCGGCTACTACCGCGCGAACGTCACCAAGAGCCTCGAGTTCGTCGACCACCTGCTCCGCAACGGCTGCACGCGGATGATCTTCAGCTCGTCCGCGTCGATCTACCGCGCCGGCGCCGACCACACGGTGGACGAGGAGTCCCCGCTCGACCCCCAGAGCCCGTACGCGCGGACGAAGGCGGTCTGCGAGGGCATGTTCGCCGACATCGCCACCGGCCGGCCCATCAGGATCCTGTCCCTGCGCTACTTCAACCCGATCGGCGCCGACCCTCAGATGCGCACGGGCCTGCAGCTCCGCCGTCCCAGCCATGCCCTGGGCAAGATGATCGAGGCGTACGAGGACGGCGTCCCGTTCCAGATCACCGGCACCGGATGGCCCACCAGCGACGGCACCGGCATCCGCGACTACATCCACGTCTGGGACCTGGCCACCGCCCACGTGGCGGCGCTGCGGCGCTTCGACGAGCTGGAGACCGACGTGATCAACCTGGGCACCGGCGCGGGCACCACGGTCCGCGAGCTGGTCGACGCGTTCAACCGCGTCGTCGAGCACCCCATCGAGGTCGTCGAGGCCCCGGCCCGCCCTGGCGACGTGGCGGGCGCCTACACCCGCAGTGACCGTGCCCACCGCCTGCTGGGGTGGCAGGCCCGCTATTCGATCGAGGAGGGGATCAGGCACTCCCTGGAGTGGGCGGGCATCCGCGACTCCCGGCTGAGCTGAGCGACGGCGCCCCGGAAGCCCGCGGCCCCGTTGCCCCGGCCGCCGGACGTGGCATCCCATGAGCTGCTGACCCCCGCATCAGCACGTGAGCACCCATCGGCCACGGTGCCCGCCGGCGCGGAGGGCGCGGTACGCGTACGCGGTCTCGTCCAGGGGCACCGTGCCCGTCCGGCGCGGTTCCAGGATGCCCTGCGCGGTCAGCGCCAGCATCTCCCGCGGGAGGGCGCCGTCGGGGGCCACCACCCCCGAGGTGACGGTGATACCGCGTTCGGACGCGGGTTCGAGGCCGGGGAAGACTCCCACGTAGGCTCCCTGGTCGCGGACCGGCCGCAGCGCCGCCTCCTTCAGCAGGGCGGTGTCCAGCACCGCGTCGAAACCGGCCGCCCCGTCGAGGGTTGTCCTCGCCTCCGCTGCTCCGGCCCTGGTCAAGAAGTCCTCGTCCGTCGCGGGCGAGCCCGGTGACCCTCCAGCCGGCGCGCGCGGCGAGCGCTGCCGGCCTCGGGCCCGGGGCCGAATCCCGGGGTCACGGCCGAAGCCGGCCGCCTGCACGGGCGCGACGCCGAGCAGGGCCTGCGGCGGCCACCGCCGCCGCGGGCGCCTTCTTCATGCGATGTCCGCAATGAAAAAGTCCTCCCCCGCCGGACGGCGGAGGAGGACTCGATCGATCAGGTCAGCCGGCGATGCTGCCGAGCGGCAGGTCGAGGGTCTCGGAGATGTCGTTCTCGCCGTCCTTGAACGTGGAGGTGACCTCCTCCGCGGGCGGCGCCTTGATCGACACCGCGGAACCCCAGCCGGTGTAGCTGGTGTCCACGCTCACGGTGCCCTTGCCGCCGACCCCGAGCGCGGACATCGGGAACGTCGTCACGAGCCGGGTGGGCAGGCCCGCCTTGTTCACGGTGATCCGCCAGCTGATGGCGGCCTTCTGCGTCTTGGCGGAGGGCTTGTCCATCCAGGTGGCGCGCAGCCAGGGCGACGCCTTCCACAGGTCGCGGACGAGCGTCTTGCCCGCGTAGCCGCTGCCGGTGGCCTTGGCGCCCTTGAGCAGGGTCTTGAGCGTGGAGGGCTCGGCGAGGTTCAGCGGCTGGCCGAACGTGCCGAGGAGGCCGCCGGTCGGGCCGTTCGGGGCCTTGAACCAGGTCTTGCCCTCGGGCATCTGGGTCGCCCAGATGTTGCCCGAGACGTACGACGTGGTGCCGATCCTGATCGTGCGCTCGGGCTGGGCCATGGCCTTCAGCATCGAGGCGAGCTCGGCGTCCTCGCCGCTCTCGTCGAGGCCCTGCAGGTCGCTCGCCGAGATGTTCAGCTTGCCGGTGATGTCGGACGCGGCGACCCCCGACTTGCTGAACTGGAGGGTGCCCGAGCGGCGCAGGAACACCTGGCGAGCGTTGCCGTCGTCCACGGTCGTGCGCTCGGTGAACTTCACGCCCTTGCCGGCGGAGAGCTGCTTCTTGACGGCCACCACCGGGTCCTTGGGCGCTGCGGCCAGCGCGGGCGTGGCGGTCACCAACGCGGCGGTCGTGGCTAACGCCACGCCCGTCAGGATTCGCTTCATGCGGATTTCCTTCAGATGTTGAGGGGGAGTTGCGGTGTCGCCCGGGGCCGGAAGGCCGGCTCCGGGAAACGGCCCGGCGGGTCGAGGGCTACTGGACCTTGCCGAGCGAGTCCAGCGAGCCGTTCGGGATCTCCTGCGGCACTTCCGTGTCGGCCCCGAGCTCGCTGTGGTCGACCACCTGGTCGGATGGCGGGGCCTTGATGGTGATCTTGGCACCCCAGCCCGTGAACCGGGTGTTCACGGTGGCGGTCGTGCTCCCGAGGACGCCGAAGTCCATCGTGTACTCGCTGCGGACCCCGGTGATCAGGCCCTTGGAGTTCAGGTCGAGGGCATAGTTGATCTTGATCTTGCCCAGCCGCTTGTCGATCTTCTCGCCGTACAGCTTGCTGACGTCGGCGAACGTCAGCGAGCCTCGGTACGTTCCACCCTTGGCGCTCTTGGCCTTCGAGACGAGCGCCTTGAGCACCTTGGAGTCGAAGACGTCGAGCGGCTGGCTGGTGTGGATGACCGAGGGGTCCGCGTAGCGGATCCACTTCTTGCCCTCCGGCAAACCCTCGCTGTATATCCCGCCCTGGACATAGGTGTGCTTGCCCACGGTGATACTCCGGGACGGTGAGAGGCCGGATACCCCGCCCTTCTCCCGGAAGCGAAGATCTGCGGCGACCACCCCCGACTTGCCGAATCCCAGGGCGCCGGTCGTCGTCCTGACCTGCCCGGTCTTCCCGTTCATGGTCGTACGGGACGTCTCCGAGACCCGCACCCCGTGCCCGGCCACGTACTGCTTCTTCAGGGCCTTCACCGGGTTCACGGGCGCGGCCTGCGCCGGCGTGGCGGCCATGAGCGCGGCGCACGACGCCAGCGTCAGACCCGCGAGAATTCGCTTCATTCGGGTTTCCTTCAGCATTACCAAGGGGAGCGGGGGGCAAGCCTGCCATTGGAAGATCACGACCATATATCGAGCGTCGGGTCTTACGGCGACTAATTCATGCAATTTCCGTGCAGATGTCATCCTGAGGAAGTGAGATCACCGTCACATAGCGGAAGAACCGCGACCCGGTGACCTGGGCAGGTCAAGCTTCGGGCTAGGCTTCACTGGCGGAAACGCCCGGCACGCACGGGTTGCCCGGGGCGTCGAACATCAGTCGGATAAGCAAGGACGGACCCTCGTGGACCTGTTCGAACATCAGGCGAAGGAGCTCTTCGCTGACTACGGCATCCCTGTGCCGCGCGGCATCGTCGCCCACACTGTGGAGGAGGTCCGGTCGGCCGCCGAGGAGCTGACCGGCCGCGTTGTCGTCAAGGCCCAGGTCAAGACCGGTGGCCGCGGTAAGGCCGGCGGCGTGAAGGTGGCCGACGACGCCGCCGACGCCGTGACCAAGGCCGAGGCCATCCTCGGCATGGACATCAAGGGCCACACGGTCCACAAGGTCCTCGTCGAGGAGGCCAGCGCGATCGCGGAGGAGTACTACTTCTCCTTCCTGCTCGACCGCGCCAACCGCACGTTCCTCGCGATCTGCTCCGCCTCCGGCGGCATGGACATCGAAGAGGTCGCTCACACCGCGCCGGAGAAGGTCGCCAAGGTCCCGGTCTCCGCCCTGACGGGCATCGACCGCGCCAAGGCCCGCGAGATCGCGGTGGCCGGCGGCCTGCCGGAGAAGGCGCTCGACGGCGCCGCCGAGCTCATCGAGAAGCTCTGGTGCTGCTTCGTCGACGAGGACGCCACGCTCGTCGAGGTCAACCCCATGATCCTGTCGGCCGACGGCCAGGTGAAGGCGCTCGACGGCAAGGTCACGCTCGACGACAACGCCGGCTTCCGCCAGACCGACCACGAGGCGCTGGCCGACAAGGCCGCCGAGGACCCGCTCGAGGCCAAGGCCAAGGAGAAGGACCTCAACTACGTCAAGCTCGACGGCAACGTCGGCATCATCGGCAACGGCGCGGGCCTGGTCATGTCCACCCTCGACGTGGTCGCCTACGCCGGCGAGGCGTTCCCCGGCAAGCCGTCGCCCGCCAACTTCCTCGACATCGGCGGCGGCGCCTCGGCCGAGGTGATGGCCGCGGGCCTGGAGATCATCCTCTCCGACCCGAGCGTCAAGTCGATCTTCGTGAACGTCTTCGGCGGCATCACCGCCTGCGACGCCGTCGCCAACGGCATCGTCTCGGCGTTCAAGCTGCTGGAGAGCCGCGGCGAGGCCGTGACCCACCCGCTGGTGGTCCGCCTCGACGGCAACAACGCCCAGCTCGGGCGGCAGATCCTGGCCGACGCCGCGCTCCCGCGCGTCGAGCTGGTAGACACGATGGACGAAGCGGCCAAGCGTGCCGCCGAGCTCGCTGCGGTAGGTGCGTGACCCATGGCCATCTGGTTGACTGAGAACAGCAAGATCATCGTTCAGGGCATGACCGGTGGCGAGGGCACCAAGCACACCCGCCGCATGCTCGCCTCCGGCGCCAAGGTCGTCGGCGGCGTGAACGCCCGCAAGGCCGGCACCACGCACGAGGGCCTGCCCGTGTTCGGCACGGTCAAGGAGGCCATGGAGGCCACCGGCGCCGACGTGTCGGTCGTGTTCGTGCCGCCGAAATTCACCAAGGACGCGGTCAAGGAGGCCATCGACGCCGAGATCCCGCTCTGCGTCGTGATCACCGAGGGCGTGCCCGTCCACGACTCCACCGAGTTCTGGGCGTACGCGGTCGAGAAGGGCAACAAGACCCGTATCATCGGCCCCAACTGCCCCGGCATCGCCTCGCCCGGCGCCTCCAACGCCGGCATCATCCCCGCCGACATCACCACCGCCGGCCGCATCGGCCTGGTCTCCAAGTCCGGCACGCTCACCTACCAGCTCATGTACGAGCTGCGCGACTTCGGCTTCTCCACGGCCGTGGGCATCGGCGGCGACCCCGTGATCGGCACCACGCACATCGACGCCCTCCAGGCCTTCCAGGAGGACCCGGGCACCGACGCCATCGTCATGATCGGCGAGATCGGCGGTGACGCCGAGGAGCGGGCCGCGGCCTACATCGAGCAGCACGTCACCAAGCCGGTCGTGGCCTACGTGGCGGGCTTCACCGCGCCCGAGGGCAAGACGATGGGCCACGCGGGCGCCATCGTGTCCGGCTCCGCCGGCACCGCCCAGGCCAAGAAGGAGGCCCTGGAGAAGGTCGGCGTCCGCGTCGGCAAGACCCCCTCCGAGACGGCCCGCCTCATGCGCGAGATCATGCAGGCCCGCTGACCGTCCTTCTCTCCGCGAAGCCCCGCCCGGCCTGTCCGAGCGGGGTTTTCGCATGCGTGGGGGTCGCGGGCCGGTCGAGGGGGGGCGTGGCGGCTGCGCGAGCGGTTCGAGTGTCGCCGCACGCCAACGGCTCACATGTCGCCACGCCAACGGCTCACATGTCGCCACGCCAACGGCTCACATGTCGCCACGGCACCGGCCCGCTGTGCGTCGTAACGGCGGCGCGCCACTGAACGGGTCAGAAGCGTCTCCCTGGACAGAGGCGAGCCGGCGGCGGCGTGTGGGGCAAGCCGGCGAAGCCGTAACACATGAAACGCTTGTCCCGGCGCGTCAACCAAGCTTTGGTTGGGAAAGATTGAGAAAATCGCCGTGTGACGGCGATCCTCGACCAGCTGCGTACAGGCCCCCGGTCGATGCTTGGCAAGCTCGCGGGCGACGACGACGAGACCAGGCGTCCGCTGCCGGTCTCAGGCATGCTGGCCGCCGTCTTCACGCTCGGCGTCGGCCTGGCCGCGCTCACCACGCTCACCCTGGTCGGGTGGATCGCCGCGCCGCGCGGCACGCTGGGCGCCGGGCTGCCGGGTGTGTTCCGTACGGCGGCGCAGTTGTGGCTGGCCGCGCACCACGCCGGGTTCGCCATCCCCGGCGGGCGCATCGGGCTGCTGCCGCTCGGGCTGATGATCCTGCCCGCCGTGCTCCTCTACCGCGCGGGCCGGTGGATGGCCCGCGACGCCGACCTGCGGCTGCGCCTGCCCGCCCGGCTGCCGAAGAACAGCCCCAAGGAGCAGGCGGGGGCTCGCCGCCGCGCCCAGCTCGTGCTGGTGGCGCAGGCAGGGGTGTCGCTGGCGGCCCCGTACGCGCTGCTCGCGGGCCTGATCGCGCTCGTGACGAGCAACGAGATCACGCAGCCGTTCATCGGGGAGGCGTTGCTCAGCCACTTCGTGCTGGCGTTCCTGGCGGGCTCGCTGGCCACGGCGCGCATGATCGGGCCGTGGCGGGTGATGCTGCGGCTGCTGCCCGAGCGCGTGCGCGCCCTGACGGTCGGTACGGCGGTCGCCACGGCGCTGCTGCTCGTGGCCGGGTTCGTGCTGGTGCTGATCGCCTTCGTGCTCAACTTCGACCAGGTCGAGGAGCTGTCGGGGGTGCTGTCGCCCGGGTTCGTGGGCGGCGTGCTGCTGGCGCTGCTCCAGCTGCTCTACCTGCTGAACGCCGTCGTCTGGGCCTTCTCCTACATCGCCGGGCCCGGGTTCGCCGTCGGCGCCGGCACCCTGGTCGCGCCCACGGGCGTGCAGCTCGGCACCGTGCCCAGCCTGCCGTTGCTGGGTGCGCTGCCGGAGAGCGGGCCCGTGCCGGCGTGGATGATGGCGGTGGTCGCGGTGCCGTTCGCGGCCGGGGCCGTGGCGGGTGTGATGGTGGCCAGGATCTCGCCCTCGCCGTCGTACGAGGCGGCGCCGCTGTGGGGGTTCCTCACCGGGGTCACGACGGGGCTCGTGGCGGGGGTGCTGGCGGCGCTGTCCGGCGGGCCGATCGGCGGTGGGCGGCTGGCCGCGGTCGGGCCCTCGCCGTGGGAGGTGGCGTTGTCGGTGGCGCTGGAGGCCGGCGTGGCCGCGGGCATCTCGGCGGGCGTGACCAACCTGCTGCTGCTCAACAAGAAGGCCAGGGCGCCGCTCGACAAGGCGGCCGCTCCCGTACGCAAGGCGGGCGCCGCCCTGGCGAAGGCGGCCAGCAGGGTGGGCCTGGCCGAGTCGGACCCGCGCCCGCTGCCCGGCCACTGGATGGACGCCACGGAGGCCGACACCCAGGAGATCCCGGTCATCAGGGACGACTGGCAGGACGAGCACGCCTCGGCCGAGGCGGAGACCCAGGCCCAGGCCCGCCCGCGCCCGCCGGAGCCGGCACCGGTCGCCCGGCCGCCCCGCAAGGACATCGTGGACGAGTCCGACGACCGCGGGGGTCACGTCATCTACGTCGACCCGTACGCCTGGGACCGCGACTGAGCGGTGTCCGCGGCCTCGGGCGGTTACGGTTGCATGGCTCCGAGGACTTCCAGCACGTCCGCCGGGAGCTTGCGCTGCGCGGCGTCCCTGAACTGGGTGAAGCACTCGCCCTGCGCAGAGACCGTGCCGGCGCCCTTCATGCACTCCTGGTAGGCGGAGTATTCGTCCATGAGGTAGAGCTGCATTCCCGTGGCCCCTGCCGACAGGGCCAGTGCGAGCGCAGAGACGGTTATGCCGCCCACCGCGATGCCCGTGGGCCTGCCCGCGCCCTTCAGCAGGGGTAGCGCCCGGATCCCCGCCATCAGCGCGAACAGCGCCATGACCAGGCCGGCCAGCGGCAACATGAACGTCATGGCCAGCGCTGCGATGGACAACCAGATCGCTCGGCGGCCCGCCGAATCCGCGGGCTGCTGGCCTGCCGGTGCCTTCACCGGTGTCGACACCTGACCTCCTCTGCGTCGCCGGGCGATGAACAGATACCCTGTGACCCCCACCCTGTTTTCCTCATTGGAGTGTGTGTGTCTAAGGCTGGGCGGCTCGTCGTCCTCGTCTCCGGCTCTGGAACCAACCTACAGGCCCTGCTGGACGCTTCTGCCGACCCGTCGTACGGGGCTCGCGTGGTCGCGGTCGGCGCCGACAGGGATGGGATCGAAGGGCTGGCGAGGGCTACCAGGGCGAATGTCCCGACTTTTGTCGAAAAAGTGGGCAATTATGCGACGCGGGCGGAGTGGGATGCGGCCATCGCGGCCAAGATCGCATCTTACGAGCCCGACCTGGTCGTGTCCGCGGGCTTCATGAAAATTTTGGGTACGCCGACACTCGACGCGTTCCCCGTGCTGAACACGCATCCGGCCTTGTTGCCGTCGTTCCCCGGCGCCCACGGCGTGCGGGACGCGCTGGCCCACGGGGTCAAGGTGACCGGCTGCACGGTGATGCTGGCCGACGAGGGGATCGACACGGGGCCGATCGTGGCGCAGGAGGCGGTGCCCGTGCTACCAGACGACGACGAGGCGGTCCTGCACGAGCGCATCAAGACGGTCGAGCGCCGGCTGCTCGTCGAGACCGTCGGCCGGATGGTCCGCGAGGGCTGGACGGTCAGCGGGCGTACCGTCCGCATCGGCAACCACACAGGAGGGGAATCCACGTGACTCGCATCGCCATCCGGCGCGCGCTGATCGCTGTTTACGACAAGTCCGGGCTCGAAGAGCTGGCCAGAGCCCTCGACGGCGCCGGAGTGGAGATCGTCTCGACCGGTGGCACGGCCGCCGCGATCTCCTCCTACGGGATTCCGGTGACGAAGGTGGAGCAGCTCACCGGGTTCCCCGAGTGCCTGGACGGGCGGGTCAAGACGCTGCACCCGCGCGTGCACGCCGGGCTGCTGGCCGACGTCACCAAGCCGCACCACGTGGCGCAGCTCGACGAGCTGGAGATCGATCCGTTCCAGCTCGTCGTGGTGAACCTGTATCCGTTCCAGGAGACGGTGGCCTCCGGGGCGTCCGACGAGGAGTGCGTCGAGCAGATCGACATCGGCGGTCCCGCCATGATCCGCGGCGCAGCCAAGAACCACAACACCTGCGCGGTCGTGGTGAACCCGAGCTTCTACGGCGACGTGCGCAACGCCCTGTCCGAGGGCGGCTTCACGCTGACCGAGCGGCGGCGGCTGGCGGGCATCGCCTACGCGCACACGGCGTCGTACGACGTGGCCGTGGCCAACTGGTTCGCGGGCACGTACGTGGGCGACGGGGAGGAGTTCCCCGAGTTCGCCGGTACGGCGTACGAGCGCAAGGCCACCCTGCGCTACGGCGAGAACCCGCACCAGCGCGCGGCACTCTACGCGGGCGGCACGGCCGGGACCGGCGGGCTGGCGGGCGCCGAGCAGCTGCACGGCAAGGAGATGTCGTACAACAACTACCTCGACGCCGACGCCGCCTGGCGGGCCGCGTGGGACTTCTCCGAGCCCGCCGTGGCCATCATCAAGCACCAGAACCCGTGCGGCATCGCCGTGGGCGCCGACGTCGCCGACGCGCACCGCAAGGCGCACGCCTGTGACCCCGTCTCGGCGTACGGCGGCGTGATCGCCGTGAACCGGCCCGTCACGGTGGAGCTGGCCCGGCAGATCGCCGACGTGTTCACCGAGGTCGTCATCGCTCCCGCGTACGACGAGGAGGCGCTGGAGGTGCTGCGGGCCAAGAAGAGCCTGCGCCTGCTGTCCTGCCCGGAGGGGCCCTCCTCGCCGACCGAGTTCCGCAGGATCGACGGTGGCCTGCTCGTGCAGAGCGTGGACCGCGTGGACGCGCCCGGCGACTCGGCCGCGCAGTGGGAGCTCAAGGCCGGCGAGCCCGTCTCGCCGGAGGTGCTGGCGGACCTGGAGTTCGCCTGGCGCGCCTGCCGCTCGGTGAAGTCGAACGCCATCCTCCTGGCCAGCGGCGGCGCCACCGTGGGCGTCGGCATGGGCCAGGTGAACCGGGTCGACTCCTGCCGCCTGGCGGTCACCCGGGCAGGGGAGCGCGTGGCCGGGTCGGTGGCGGCCTCCGACGCGTTCTTCCCCTTCCCTGATGGGCTGGAGGTGCTGCTGGAGGCCGGGGTGCGCGCGATCGTGGAGCCCGGTGGGTCCATCAGGGACGAGCTGGTGATCGAGGCGGCGAAGAAGGCCGGCGCGAGCCTGTACTTCACCGGCACCCGTCACTTCTTCCACTGATCACCACCAGATTTCCGATAAGGGGTGACATGATCAATATGTCGCCCCTTATCCGTTTTTGCGGCAAGCACTCCTGAGGTCGGGCTAACCTGAATCACTTCCCGGTCCTCGTCCCCCGGAGTTCACCTATGGCGCTCGACGCGATCCTGCAGGCATTCGTCACCCTGAACGGCCTGGCCACCAGCCCCTTCGTGCTCCTGGTCCTCGCCTTCATCGGCGCCTACCTCGGCAGCCGCGTCGTAGAGGTCATCCCCTACACCCGCCGCATCATCGAGCGCCGCGAGGCCCAGGCGGCGGCCGAGCGCGACTGACCGCGCTCCCTCCGCACCCGGTCCACACCGCTCCCTCCTCACCCACCGGCCGCTGCACGTCCGGTCGCTGCACGTCCGGCCGCTGCACGTCCGTGGACGTGACCTCCGGCCGGGCCGTCCAGCGCCGCACTTGTCCGCGACGGCCACCCGCACGCGATCACTTGCACGCGACCGATGCGCTTTCGGCCACCACACGCGATCACCGCACGGCGGCCGATGTGGCTTGCCCACCGCGCGCGGGCACCGTACGCGGTCGCCGCGCGCGGCGGCGGCCTCGACCACCGCGCGCGGCTGCGGCCGCGATCACCGTGCGCGATCACCGTGCGCGATCACCGTGCGCGATCACCGTGCGCGATCACCGTGCGCGGCTGTGGCTTCGGCCACCGCGCGGCCGATGTGGGTTGGCCACCGCGTGCGGCCATTGCCTTCAAGCACCGCGCGCGGCCGCGTCGTGCCAGCGCGCACGCGGCCGCGCTCCGGCGTCGAGCCTGACGCCGCGTTCCTCCTCTGGCGCTGAGCTGAGCCATGACGCCGGATCGTCACCGCAATCCCGGGTCTGCCTCTCCTACCTGCAAGCCCGGCCTCCGGTGGCGAGCTAGGGGAGCCCTCGCCAGGCGAGCTGAGCCGCTCCGGCAAGGCTGGCCCGCACGCCCAGGGTGCTCTGCTTGACCTGCACCGCCCGTACGAAGGGCAGCCCGGAGACGTCGTCCAGCGCGTTCCTCAGCGGCTCGAAGAGCACCTCTCCGGCGGCCGACACGCCGCCGCCGATGACCACCGCCGTGAGCTCGACGGCCGCCGCGGTGGAGGCGATCATGCCGGCCAGGGCCCTGGCGCTCCGCTGGAAGGCGGCCACCGCGATGGGGTCTCCCGCGGCGGCGTCCTGGGCCAGCGTCCGCGCGTCCGCCTGAGCCGCGTCCGCCTGAGCCGCGTCCGCCTGAGCCGCGTCCGCCTGAGCCGCGTCCGCCTGAGCCGCTTCCGGATGTCTTGTCGACTCGCCGTGGTGGCCTTGGGTCCCTTCCGCGAGTTTTGTCGGGCTGTCGTGGTGGCCGTGAGGTCCTCCAGCGAGGTTCATCGGGCTCTTCAGGTGATCTTGCGTCCGTTCCGGGCGGTCTGTCGGGCCATCCTGGCCGCCCTGCACTGGGAGGTTCGTGCGGACGGACCCGTTGGCGAGGGAGGCGGCACCCGGTGACCAGCCGTTCTCCAGCGCCCAGCGGGCCATGTTGGGGCCGCTGGAGTAGCGTTCGACGCAGCCACGGCCGCCGCATTCGCAACGCTCGCCATAGGGGTCGATGCTCATGTGGCCGACATGTCCGGCGTTCCCGGTCGGGCCGAGGAGCGGGACTCCGTCGATCACCAGGCCGCCGCCGATGCCGGTCGACACGACGATGCCCAGCAACGACGTGCAGCCGCGGCCGGCTCCCAGCCAGTGCTCCCCGAGGGCGAAGCACTGCGCGTCGCCGGCCAGCACGGTGGGGAGCGTGGTCAGCTTCTGTACCTCCTCGCGCAGCGGGAAGCCGCGCCAGCTCGGCATGTTCACCGGGCTCACGGTGCCCGAGGCAAGGTCGACGGGGCCCGCGCAGCCGATGCCGGCGGCCTGGGGCGGCGGGCCGCCGTCCATGACCTCCGTGATGAGGGCCGCCAGGGCGGACATGACCTCCTCCCGAGGCGTCGGACGGGTGGCGGAACGCAGGATCGAACCGGCCTCGTCCACCAGCGCGGCGGCGAGCTTGGTTCCTCCGATGTCAATGGCAAGTACGCAGGTCATCAGTGTTTGTGGTGGTTGTCGGGCTGGCGGGGGTCGCCAGGGTGCTCCAGTCCGGGCATGAGTCTTACTTTCTTGGCGCGCAGGTCGTCGAGCCACCGCGCGAAGGCTTTTCGCCGGGCGGCCCGTAGGAGGTCGTGTTCTTGACCGCTCGGCCCCCGGGCCGGCCGGGGCTCGGGGACGGCGATCGCGACGTGCCAGCCGAGGGCGTCCTCGACCGGGCCGACGAGGGTGCCGTCCGGGTGACGCCGGAGGGCGTCGGCGATCGCGCTCGGCAAGGAACCGAGCGTGACCGCGCCGAGGGGCTCCAGGTCGGCCGGGCTCGCTCCCTGGGCCCGGGTGCGGTCGGTGAACAGCCGGTGTCGTACGAGGTGGCGCGGTTCGGGCTCCGGCGCCGGCCGGGGCCGCCATTCCGGAGGGATCGTCACCGCGGCCGTGACGTGCTCGAACACCGCACGCACCCAGGGGTTGCCGGTGTAGGCGGCGGCGTTGATCGAGCCCAGCTCCACGGCGGCCACAGGGTCCAGGAGGGGATTTTCCGGGATGGCGGCTCCAGGTGCGGGGACGGGTGCATGTCGTGGAGGCAGGTTCTCGCCTCCGGGGGATTGCAGGCCGAGCTCGGTGGCGGCCCATTCGCAGAGGCACTCCGTGAGGATGACCTGGGTCAGCCAGCGGGCCAGCTGACGGTCCTCGGAAGTGCCCGGCCTCGGCAGGGTGGAGCTGAGCGGACCGCTGCGCAGGTCGGCCAGGCGCCGGTCGAGACGCTCACGCGGAACCGGCCGGCCGACGACCCAGCCGATCGTCTCCGGTGGCGAATGCTCGTGGGGTGACGGCGTGGTGGGGGTGGGGGTGCCGATGGTCGGGGTGGGTGTCTCGGTCAACGGGTGACCTCCAGGCGGATCGCCGGCGAGTACTGGCAGCGGCCGAACCACATGACCTTGGCCAGCGCCCACGAGTGGCCGGGTGGCTGGTCGGCCGGGACCTCCACCGGGAATGTCACGTCGATCGCTTCTCCTGCCGCCACGGTGAAGCCCTGGATGACCTCGGGGAGCATGGTCCACGTACCCCAGGGGGAGGCCAGCTGGGACTCGCCGCGGATCTCGTCCGAGGTGGTGTTGGTGAGCCGCAGTGTCAGCGAGGCGCGCTCTCCTGGGCGGAGGGAGAGGGCGTCGGTGGGGGTTTCCAGCGACAGGCCGGTGGGGCGGGAGCCGGTCGACTTGGTGCCGCGGATGGCGGTGCCGGGCTTCGAGGGCTGGTCCGTGACGGGAAGTTCGGGGAGGTCGCCGATGGCCACGGTGGTGATGTCCTCGATGAGCTGGCCGCCTGCTGATGTGCGGGCCGAGACGAAGGACAGGCCCGGTGCGGGAGCGGGGGTGATCGTCACCGGGAAGCGGAGGTGGCCGCTGGGGGGCAGCCGGAAGGGGCGCTGGGACGGGGTGGCGGTCCAGCCGTCAGGGACCCGGATGTCCACCACGCCCTCGTGCGGATCGTTCGTGAGGTGGGAGGCGAGGACCACCTCCACCTCGAACGGGCCCTCCGGCGAGGCGACGAGGCCCGGGGTGAGGGCGATGGAGATCGGCAGGTAGCCCAGCGGGGCCGGGCCCTTGTTGTGGAGCCAGTAGCGGCTGTAGACCGGCTGGGCTCGTTCCGTGGTGCGGGCGGATTCCTGGCCGGCCGCTGGGGGTGGCGTGGTGGCGAGGTAGGTGGCGATCTCGAAGCCGGTGAGGGTGAGCTCGTGGGGGTCCGCGGTTGTGGGGCTCGGGCGTTCCAGGAGGTCGGAGCGGGTGAGCGTGTCGAGTTGGAGGACAGGGGAGGTGAGCCCGGCTCGGGAGCCCAGACCGGTGGATTCGGCCAGGCGGATGGTCACAGCGTGCTGCGGGCCTTCCGGTGTTCCGGTGGTCGGCCCGTGCTGCGGGGTTTGTGGTGTTCCGGTGGTCGGTCCGTGCTGTGCGGCTTGCGGGGGCGTGAGCCGGTCTGGCGTTGTGGCGGCTGGCTCATGGTGCGGGATTTCGCCGGTGGTGGCGTGCACTGAGGGCGCGGGGGTGGAGGCGTGCGCTGAGGGGGCGGGGTTGGAGGGGTGCCCTGGAGCTGCGGGGGTGGAGGCATGCTCTGGAGCTGCTGGGGTGGAGGGACGCCTTGTAGCCGTGGGGGTGAGGCCGTGGGCGAGGGGGTTGCCGGTGGCCTTGAGGGTGCTCAGGAGGACGTTTCGGGGTGGGGTGAGGGTGAGGAGGGAGTGGGTCGAGGGGAGAGGGCCCTGCTGGGCGGAGGGGAGGAGGCGGGGGAGCAGCGGGGTGATGTGTTCCTGGGCCGCGGCCGGGAGCTGGAGGGTGCGCCAGTCACCCTCTCCGGACACCAGGGAGTAGGAGAACTCGTGCGTCCAGTGCTGGAGCTGGAAGCCGGAGCCGTCAGGGGCGGTGCGGTGGGGTGGGTCCAGCCAGATGCCCGACGGCCAGCCGGTGCAGGAGCGCATGAGCGACAGGTGGAGCGCGCCTGACGGGTCCACGGCGAAGCCCGGCAGACCGTACGTGAGCAGGGCGACAGTACGGTTCTCCAGCCGCTCGGCGCCGAGGGGGCACTGCGCCTCGATCGTGGCGTCGGCCAGGTCGGACACCAGGTCGGCGACGGGGTCGGTGACGATCAGGGCAGGGAGGGCTCGGAGGTCGCGCAGGTCGGCGCTGGGCTGCCAGACCTCCTGGAGCGGGCGTTCTGCCGGGATCCAGACGCGGGTGGCGCCCGCCCGCAGGGCCTTGGCGTAGGACTCGTCGGCTCGGGCGAGCAGCTCGGCGGCCAGCGGGTTGGTGTCGGGGCCGCCGAGCACGATGCGTACGTCGGGCAGGTTGGAGTCGACGTCGAGCCAGCCGTACCGGGTGCCGGGCGCGGATGAGGTGGTGGCCGTCACCCCGGCCCTGGCCAGCGCCACCACCAGGTCGCGGGCCTGAGGGGCGTCCTCCAGGGTGGGGACCACGACCTCTGCGACGCCCAGCGCCCGCGCGCCCGCCTCGCCGAGATCGACCTTGGCCGTGGCCGACAGCCCGAACCAGGTGTTGGCCGGGTTGTCGAGTGTCCACGGGTGCTCGGCCGTGTCCACGTCCGGCAGTGCGAAGCCGCGCCCGACCACGGCGCCCGAGACGTCGGAGACTGGGAGCGCACCTTCGACCCGGGCAGGGAAGCGGACCCGGAGGAGGCGGTCCGCGCCGGTGTGGTCGAGCACGCGGGTGGTGAAGTCGATGCGGTCGGAGCCGGTCAGGAGGGTGACGGTCTGCTCGTAGGTGATCTCGCCGACCCGGCCGGTGACGGTCAGCCGCCGGCCCAGCGGGCTGGTCTCGGCGGTGGCGGAGGTCGCGTGGTCTTCGGCGGAGCCGACGACGTGGCCGGTGGGGATGAGGTGCCACGGGCCCTCGCCCATGTCGGGGTGCTGGGGATATTCGTCGTAGAGGCGCAGCTCGTTGCCGGGGCCGGTGAGGAGTTCCTGCCCGGTGCGGCGGTCGAGGATCGAGGCCAGCACCCCGCCCCGGGCGGGATCGGCGGTGATCTGCCAGCGGTCGTTGTGGATGGTGACCGGCGCGGGGACGGCGGCACTGGGCGTCGCCGTGGTGTGGTGCCAGGGCTGCGGGGTGCCCGGGACGACGTGGTACGTGCGCCAGCCCATGGACGGCACGTCACGGGCGAGGAAGGTGAGAACGCCGTTCTCCGTGACGGCGGGGACCTCGGCGCCCGACGGGGCCGCGACGGTGTGGCCCGCGGGGAGGGTGACCCGGACGAGGCCGTCGCGGGCGAAGGGGAGCGTGTTGGTGACCACGACGCTGCGGCCGTCCACCGCGATCTGGCCGGTCAGGGCCGCGAGGGCGGTGTCGCGGGCCTCCGTGGCCAGGTCGTGGGCCTCGCGCCAGCCGGTCAGCAGGTCGATGTAGACCTGGTCGGACTCCGAGCCGGTGATCGCGTCGTGGTGGGCGCCGTAGGCGAGCTGGCGCCACACCTTGTCGAGCGCCGTGTGCGGGTAGCCGCCCAGGCCCAGGAGCGACGCGAACGTGGACAGGCGCTCGGCGTCCAGGGCCGCCACCTCGGCGGCGCGCTGGGCCTGCTTCGTGTCGATGTAGGAGACGTCCTTGCCGGTGTAGACGGGGTTCATGTCGCGCGTCTGGGGGCTGAAGGACGAGCGGCCGGCGCGGACGGCGTCGAGGAAGTCTCGCGGGGTGGCGCAGACGAACCTGGGCCAGACGTAGCGGGACGCCCACTCGCGGTGGATGTCGGTGACCCACTTGTTGGGCGGGGTGTAGTCGGTGCCGACCGGGAGCAGGATGTTCCTGGTCGCGGCCACGGGCTTGAGCGAGCGGTAGAGGTCGTGGACCGCCCGGCAGGCCTCGTCGAGGGAGGGCGCGGAGTCCGTCCACCAGCCCGCCGAGTAGTGGGCCGGCATGTAGTGGGTCAGCACGCCCTGCCCCGACGGCGCGATCCACTCGAACTCGCTGGGGAACTGCATCAGCGTCGCGTCGTTCTTGGCCTGCTTGAAGTTCTTGCTGATCGGCCCCCACTGGTGGAACGGCCCGCGCGCCCACGCGCTGCCCGTCAGCCCCGCCGCCGCGAGGTAGCCGGGGAACTGCGGGTCGTGGCCGAACACGTCGAGCTGCCACGCCGTGCGCGGATCGCCACCCAGGATGTCGCGCTGGTAGCCGATGCCGTGGACGAGGTTGCGGATGGTGGTCTCGGCGCCGGTCAGGTTGGTGTTGGGCTCGTTGTACGTGCCGCCGACCAGCTCGGCCCGGCCCTCGGCCAGCAGGGCGCGCAGGTCGGCCCGGCGTTCGGGACGGGTGTCGAAGAACGGTTTGAGATAGTCGACCTCAGCCAGCACGAAGCGGTAGTCGGGGTCGCGCAGGGCCAGCTCTATGTGCGCCTCCACCAGGGCGAACGCGTTGCGCTCCCACAGCGGCCTGGTCGTGGCGTCGCTGGACAGGAGCTCCCACGGGCTGGTGTAGGCGGCCTGCGTGTTCCACCACACCGGGTCGTAGTGGAAGTGCGACACCATGAACATCGTCCAGCCAGGCTCCTCGGCCGTGACCGGGACCTCCAGCGTCTCCTCGCCCAGGGTGAGCAGGCACGGCACGGTGGTGCCCGGGGGCGCCGACACGATCAGCGGGATCTCGAGGGTCGCGGCGGCGGGGGGAACGGTGATCTCGCCGGCCAGGCGGACGCCCGCGCCGCGCAGCTCCAGCGACGATGCGTGATCTCCCTGGGCGACGGTGACGCGCAGCACCTGGTGCGGCTCGTCGGGCGTGCCCACGAACAGGTCGGTCGACTCTGCGGACAACAGGCGGAAAGGCAAGGGAACCTCCGTGCACTTGTTGCTGGCGCCCGTAACACTAAGCCCTTCCAAGATCAATGACAACGATGTCAGCGCGAGGCTGTGGATAACTTGGATCGACTGCCTGGGGCCTGTGGATAACTAGGCACGGCAGGGTGTGGCGAGGGTGGGCGTGGTCCGGTGCGGAGGAGCGGGGCGGGCATGGAAGGATTGCGGCATGAGCGCAGTGAAACTCGATGGCAAGGCGACCGCCGCCAAGATCAAGGCAGACCTCACGAACCGGGTGGCAGCGCTCAAGGAACGCGGCATCACCCCCGGCCTCGGCACCGTGCTCGTGGGCG
>NZ_JBFALF010000026.1:0-159809 GCF_040656115.1 Nonomuraea sp. NPDC050202
CGCGGGCGTAGAAGGCCTGCTCGTACGTCTCGGGCCGGCCGACGGCCTCGATGACCACGTCGGCGCCGTTGCCGCCGGTCAGGTCGCGGATCGCCTCGACAGGGTCGGACGCGCGGGAGTTGACGGTGTGGGTGGCGCCGAAGCCGCGCGCCCACTCCAGCTTCCTGTCGTCCACGTCCACCGCGATGATCCTCGCGGCGCCCGCCAGCGAGGCGCCCAGGATCGCCGCGTCACCGACGCCGCCGCAGCCGATGACCGCCACGCTGTCGCCGCGGGTGACCCCGCCGGTGTTGACGGCCGCGCCGAGGCCGGCCATGACACCGCAGCCGAGCAGGCCGGCGACCTGTGCCGGGGCCTCGGCCGAGACCTTCGTGCACTGCCCGGCCGCGACCAGCGTCTTCTCCAGGAACGCGCCGATGCCCAGCGCGGGCGACAGCTCGGTGCCGTCCTTGAGCGTCATCTTCTGCGTGGCGTTGTGGGTGGCGAAGCAGTACCACGGGCGGCCGCGCAGGCAGGCGCGGCACTGGCCGCACACCGCGCGCCAGTTGAGGATCACGAAGTCGCCGGGCTCCAGGCCGGTGACCCCGTCGCCCACCGCCTCCACGGTGCCCGCCGCCTCGTGTCCCAGCAGGAACGGGTAGTCGTCGCTGATCCCGCCCTCGCGATAGTGCAGGTCGGTGTGGCACACGCCGCAGGCCTGCACGTTCACCACCGCCTCGCCCGGACCCGGGTCCGGCACGAGCACCGTCTCGAGAGAAACTTCCTGACCCTTGCCCTGGGCTACCACGCCCTGCACTTCGTACGGCATGCCAGTCATCTTGTGTCAGGAGGATGATCTCCGCAAGACATACGGCTGCACCACGCCGAGGCCCCTCGCCGGACGGCGCCTGATCTTGTGCAACTCGTACGGCTCGCCGTCGAGCCCGCCGGCCAGCGCCTCGTCGATGAGGATCGTGCCGGGCCTGGCGATGGCGGTGAGCCGGGCGGCGAGGTTGACGGTGGTGCCGAAGACGTCGCCCATCATGGGCAGCACCGGGCCGTACGCCATCCCGATGCGCAGCTCGTCGGTCGCCACCAGGTCGAGGGCGATGGCCGCGGCCTGCTCGGGGCCCTGCGCGGTGAACAGCACCTCGTCGCCCAGCGTCTTGACCAGCCGGGCGCCGTGGGAGGCCACCACGTCGGAGGCCCGCGACTCGAACCCCTCCACCAGCCCCGCCAGCTCCTTCTCGTCGAGCTCGCGGCTGCGCCTGGTGAACGACACCAGGTCCGCGAACCCCACCGCCATCGCCACCCTGGTCGGCACCAGCTCGTCGTTGACGTCGGCGATGGCCAGCAGCCGGGTGCCGGCGGCGGCGAGCTGGGCCCGCCAGACGTGGATGAGCACGTGCTCGAAGTCGGGCAGCAGCCCCTGCGCCGTGTCGAGCACGGCCGCCAGGTCGCCCTCGGACGGCTCGGGCGGCAGCATCGTGCCGATCATGATCTCGGCCTGCCACTGCGCCAGCCTGGCCGTGGTCTGGCCGAGCGCGCGGGCCATGCGGATCACGGTCTGCTCGTCGAGCAGGCCGCCGTCGATCATGCTGCGTACCCGGCGCAGCGCGTCGACGTCGGCCTCGGTGAACGCCACGGCGTCGTCCGCCCGCTGCGCGAAGCCGAGCGCGCGCCAGATGCGCTCGGCCAGCTCCCGCGGCACCCCGCTCCTGGCGGAGACCTCCGCCCGTGTGTACCGGGGCGGCAGGCCGACCAGCAGTCGCTCGATCTCCTCGGCGCTCGGGCGGCCGGGACGGGCTTCGCTCACCCGAGGAGGCTACTTCAGCGCCCGTCCACCTCGCCGTCCGAGGCGTCCTCGACGAGCCGGAACAGGTCGGTGCGCACGTCCTGGATCCTCGGGATGTCCTTCAGCACGATCTCCCCGCGATCGCCGGCCGACTCGACCGTCAGCGTGCCGCAGCCGAGCAGCCGCTCGGGGAAGGTCTGGTCCGAGCTCACCGTGTTGACCTTGGCGATCGGGATCTCGTCGGTCGACTTGTTGAGCACTCCCGTGCTGATCGTGAAGCGGTGCGTGGTGAGCACGTAGCCGGTGTTCTTCCACTGCAGGTACGGCACGAACGACCAGATCGTGAGCAGGATGAGCCCGATGACGACGACCGCGATCCTGGCGTAGGACACGTACTCGAAGTCGGGGATGAAGTACAGCGCCGCACCCGTCGCCGCGGCGATGAGGATCAGCGCGACGAAGGGGACGATGAGCCGCTTCCAGTGGGGGTGGAAGGATCGGACGCGCCGCTCACCCTGCGTCAGATGATGGTCGGGAAGGGTCATGGGCAGCATCGTGCCACCATCGAGGGGCCGGGGGCCATGCCCATGACGCAACGGGCAGCTCAGCCCGCGGCCCGCACGTGCACCACGTCGCCCGCGCTCAGCGTGTACCGCTCGCCGCCGGACTCCAGTTGCAGGTGGCCGGAGCCGTCCACGCCGGTCGCGAGCCCGGTCAGCGTCCGCCCGCCCGGCAGCTCCACCCTGACCTGGCGGCCGACCGTGGCGCTGATGGCGAGGTAGGCCGCGCGCAGCCCCGAGGCGTCGGCGTCGCCCTCGGCCTCCGTCCACTCGCGGTAGTGGGTCTCGACCTCCCTGAGCACGGCGCGCAGCAGCGGGTCGCGGTCGAGGCAGGCCCCCTCCGCGATGCTCAGCGAGGTGGCCGTCTCGGTGGGCAGCTCGTCGGGCCGGAGCGTCACGTTCAGGCCCATGCCGATGACGACCGCGTCGTCCGCCCGCTCGGCCAGCACCCCGGCCAGCTTGCGCTCGCCGATCAGCAGGTCGTTGGGCCACTTGAGGCCCACCTCGACCTCCGCCAGGCGGCGTACGGCGGAGGCGGCGGCCACGCCGTACAGGAGCGACAGCCAGCCCTGCGCGAGCGGCGGCACGCCGGGCCTGAGCAGGACAGAGAACGTCAGCCCCGAGCGGGGCGGCGCCGACCAGGTGCGGCCCAGCCGCCCGCGGCCGGCCTGCTGCGCCTCCGCGACCAGCACCGTGCCCTCGGGCGCGCCGTCCCTGGCGGCCTGGGCCAGGTCGGCGTTGGTGGAGCCGGTGCTGTCGACGACGGTGACGCCGGTCCACAACGAGCCAGGACGGACCAGGGCCCGGTTGAGCGACGCCTCGGACAGCGGCGGGCGGTCGAGGTCGGAGTAACGTGAGTCGGCCATCCCCCCATCTTCGCTGATGACGGGCGGGTGAAGGGGGAGTGGGCAAGATGGTGGAGTGAGCGAGCGCGCCGGGCCGACCACCCGGATCAGGATCACGGAGCTGTCCGGCCCGGCCGCCCGGGAGCGGCGCGACGACCTGGCCACGGAGGAGCCGCTGGAGCTCCGCGTCACCGCGCCCGACGGCACGCGCAGGACGGTGGCGATCACCATGCGCACGCCGGGGCACGACTTCGAGCTGGCCGCAGGCTTCCTGCACGGCGAGGGCCTGGTGCGCCACGGCGACATCGCCTCGATCGCGTACTGCACCGACGAGGACCTGCCGCCCGAGGCCCGCTACAACACGGTCACGGTGCGCCTGCGCGGCCCGGTGCCCGACCTGCCCGCGCTCGACCGCCACTTCCTCACCTCCAGCGCCTGCGGCGTGTGCGGCTCGGCGAGCCTCGACGCGCTGCGCGGCCGGTGCGCGGCGGTCCCTCGCGGGTCGCTCAAGCTCGCCCCCGAGGTGCTGTACGGGCTGCCGGACGCGTTGCGCGCGACGCAGGGCGGGTTCGGCAAGACGGGCGGGCTGCACGCCGCCGGGCTGTTCTCCGGCGACGGCGCCCTGGCGGCGGCGCGCGAGGACGTGGGCCGCCACAACGCGGTGGACAAGCTGGTCGGCTGGGCGTCCATGACCGGGCGGCTGCCGCTGGCCGAGCACCTGCTCATGGTGAGCGGGCGGGCCAGCTACGAGATCATGCAGAAGGCGCTGGCGGCGGGCGTCCCGGTGGTGTGCGCGGTGTCGGCGCCGTCGTCGCTGGCGGTGGAGCTGGCCAGGGAGTTCGGGCTGACGCTGGTGGGGTTCCTGCGCGGGGAGCGCTGCAACGTGTACGCGGGGGCGGAAAGAATCATCGCCTAACAGTGGAATGAAGCATTCCGTTCTGCTAGTCTGGAAACAGAACGAAACATTCCGTTCCTTCTGGAGGTCAGAACATGAGCACCATCACCCCCTTCCGCGTCGAGATCCCCCAGTCCGACCTCGACGACCTCCAGGCCCGCCTCGCCCTGACCCGCTTCGCCGACGAGATCCCCGGCGCCGAGCAGGGCGTCAGCGTCGAGCGGGTCAAGCGCCTGGTCGCTCACTGGCGCGACGGCTTCGACTGGCGGGCGGTGGAGGCCAGGCTCAACGCCTACCCGCAGTTCACCACCGAGATCGACGGGCAGGACATCCACTTCCTGCACGTCCGCTCCGACAACCCCGACGCGCTCGCCCTGATCGTCACCCACGGCTGGCCCGGCTCCATCGCCGAGTACCTGCGCGCCATCGAGCCCCTGTCGCGCCACTTCCACCTGGTCATCCCGTCGCTGCCCGGCTACGGCTTCTCGGGCCCGACGCGCGAGCTGGGCTGGAACAACCAGCGCATCGCCAGGGCCTGGGCCGAGCTGATGGCGCGGCTCGGCTACGAGCGCTACGGCGCGGTCGGCAACGACGGCGGCTCGATGATCTCCCCCGAGGTCGGCAGGATCGACCCGGAGCACGTGGTGGGCGTGCACGTCACGCAGATCTTCTCGTTCCCGTCGGGCGACCCGGCCGAGTTCGCCGGGCTGAGCGAGGAGGAGCAGGCGGGGCTGGCGGTGCTCGACTGGTTCTGGAAGGAGAAGGGCGCGTTCAACGTCCTGCAGTCGCAGCAGCCGCAGACGCTCGCGCACGCCATCGTCGACTCGCCCGCCGGCCTCGTCGGCTGGCTGGCCCAGCTCTTCGACGAGGACCTGGACGACGAGTTCGTGGTGACCAACGCGGCCATCCACTGGCTCACCGGCACGGCCGGCTCGGCGCTGCGCCTCTACTGGGAGAACGCCCGCGCCGAGCAGCCCAAGGAGCCGACGACCGTGCCGACGGCGCTGGCCATGGGCGAGGGCGACTTCAAGTCCATCCGCCGCTTCGCCGACCGCGACCACGCCAACATCGTCTCCTGGAAGACCCTCCCGGCCCCGGCCCGCGGCCACTACACGGCGCACACCGCCACGGAGGCGCTCACCTCGGACGTCATCGCCTTCTTCCGCAGCGTCGGCTAGGCACGAGAAGGCGCCCCCTCGGGGGCGCCTTCCGAGGCGTCAGCCGGTGTTCTGCAGGCCCGCCGCCACGCCGTTCACCGACAGCAGCAGCAGCGTGGAGAGCCGGTCGCGCTCCTGGTCCGACGGGTTCTCCGTGCGCAGCGCGCGCAGCGCCCTGAGCTGCAGGTGCGACAGGGCGTCCACGTACGGGTCGCGGAGCTGGACGGCGCGCGAGAGCACCTTGCGGTTCTCCAGCAGCCGCGTGTGCCCCGTGACCCGCAGCACCAGCTCCCGGGTCCGGTCGTACTCCTCCAGCACCCGCTGGGCGAAGTCCTCCCTGCCGCCCAGCGCCAGATAACGCTTGGCGATGGAGCGGTCGGTCTTGGCCAGCGACATCTCCGCGTTGTCCAGCATGACGTTGAACAGCGGCCACTCCGCGTACGCCGCCCGCAGCTCGTCGAGGGAGTCGACGGCGGCCAGGCCGGTGCCGAGGCCGTACCAGCCGGGGAGGTTGACGCGGGTCTGGGCCCAGGCGAAGACCCAGGGGATGGCCCGCAGGTCGTCGAGTGAGCGGGGGGCGCCCAGGCCGCGGCGGGCCGGGCGGGAGCCGAGGCGCAGGGTGCCGATCTCCTCCAGCGGGCTGACCAGGCCGAACCACTCGGGGAAGCCGGGGGCCTCCGTGAGCGCCCGGTAGGCCTGCTCCGAGGCCGTCGCCACCTGCTCCGCCAGGCCGCGGAAACGTTCGGCGGCGGTGGCGGTGCGGGCGCCGACCGTGGGCGAGGAGGCCAGCAGGACGGCGTTGGCCACCTGCTCCAGGTGGCGGCGGGCGATCGCGATGTGGCCGTAGCGGGCGAAGATGACCTCGCCCTGCTCGGTGACCTTGAAGCGGCCCGCGACCGAGCCGGGCGCCTGGGCCAGCACCGCGCGGTTGGCCGGGCCGCCGCCGCGGCCCAGCGCGCCACCGCGGCCGTGGAACATGCGCAACTGCACGTCGTGCTCGGCGGCCCAGGCCGTCAGCTCCTCCTGCGCCTCGTAGAGGCGGAGGGTGGCGGCGGCGGGGCCGAGCTCCTTGGCGGAGTCGGAGTAGCCGAGCATGATCTCCATGCGCCGCCCGGTGTCGGCCAGCCGCCGCTGCACCTCGGGGATGTCGAGCATGCCGGTCAGCACCCGGGGCGAGTTGGCCAGGTCCTGGCCCGACTCGAACAGCGGCACCACGTCGAGCACCGGCGCCCGGTCGCCGAGCGCGTGCCTGGCCAGCTCGTACACCGCCGCGACGTCCTCGGCGGAGCGGGTGAAGGAGACGACGTAGCGGGAGCAGGCGGTGACGCCGAAGCGCTCCTGGATCCAGCCGATCACCCGGATCGTGGCCAGGACCTCCTCCGTGCGCTCCGACAGCTCGCCGCCGGCCCGCAGCTCCTCCAGGGCCTCCGCGTGCACCTGGGAGTGCTGGCGCACCTCCAGCTCGGCCAGGTGGAAGCCGAACGTCTCCACCTGCCACATGAGGTGCTGCAGCTCCCCGTACGCCTGCCGCGGCGCCGAGGCGGCCAGCGACTCCTGGGCCAGCCGGAGGTCGGCCAGCAGCTCGGCGGGCGAGCGGTAGGCCAGGTCGAGGTCGCGGCGGCGGGTGGCGGCGATGCGCGCGGCCACGAACAGCAGCCACTGCCGGTGCGGCTCCCGCGGCGAGCGGGTGGCCAGCTCGGACACCACGTCGGGATGGCCGTCCACGGCCGCCGCCAGCGCCGTCCGCAGCTCGGGTGAGCAGGGCGCGAACTGGGCGGAGGCGGTCAGCGTGCGGGCGATGCGCGTGCAGGCGGTCTCCAGTGCCGTCAGCACGTGCTCGGACTGGATCTGGATGGTCTCGCGGGTGACCTTGGAGGTCACGTTGGGGTTGCCGTCGCGGTCGCCGCCGATCCAGCTCCCGTACCGGATGAACGGCCTGGCCAGCGGTGGGCGGGTGCCGGTGCGCTCGTCGAGCGCGGCGTCGAGCGAGCGGTAGACCTGCGGCACCATGCGGAACAGCGTCTCGTCGAAGGCGGCCATGGCCGTGCGCACCTCGTCGAGCGGGTCCAGCTTGGTGGAGCGGAGCTGGGCCGTACGCCACAGCAGGTCGATCTCCTCCAGCATGCGGCGCTTGCTCTCGGCGCGCTCGGAGGCGCCGCGTCCCGGCGCGTTGTACTCGGTGAGCTGGCCGCTGATGCGCTGGATCGCGGTGACGACGGCGCGCCTGCGCGCCTCCGTCGGGTGCGCGGTGAGCACCGGATGCAGCTCCAGGCCCTCCAGCAGCTCGGTGACGCGCTCGTGCCCGAGCTCGTGCACGGCCTGTGCCAGCGACTCGCGCTGCACCCTGCCCTCGGCGTCCCGCTCCCGCAGTGTGCGGATGCGGTAATGCTCCTCGGCCAGATTGGCGAGGTGGAAGTAGCAGGTGAACGCGCGGGCCACGGCCACGGCCCGCTCGATCTCCCATCCGGCGACCATTTCGGTGATCACGTCGGCCGAGATCTCACCCTTGCGCGCCGCGATGACGGCCTTGCGCAACCGTTCGACATCGGCCAGCAGGTCCTCGCCACCCTGTTCGGCGAGCACCTGGCCGAGCAGTTTGCCCAGCAGACGCACATCGTGGCGTAGCTCGTCCGGCATCTCGGTTACGGCGGCACTGCGACGCTCGAGCCCCTGGTCAATCATGTTTCGAAGGGTATCGAGTCGCTTCCGGCCGACGTAGACCGGTCTCAGTTATTGGACTAGACCACTGCTCAGGTGGGCTTCGAGACGGCCGCGAGCAGCTCCGGCGTACGCGCGAAGCCGATCCTGGCGGCCAGCCGCCGGCCGAGCACCTCGGCGAGCAGGCCGTAGAACGGCGCCAGGACGGACACCCAGAGGAGCCCGAACAGGAGCGGCACCACGATCGGCAGCGCGAGCAGCCCGATCCCCACCGTGGCCCCCATCGCGGAGGCGAACGCCAGCCCGCCCTGGCCGGGGGCGGCCCCGCTGAAGGCGTTCATCCGCTCGGGAGCGGTGTACGGCAGCACCACGCTGGTCACGGAGCCGACGCCGAGCCCGATCCCGAGCGCGCCCCAGCCGGTCAGCATGCCGGGCAGGATCGCGCCCGGCTGGCCGGTGAGCAGGCCGGTCGCGACGGCGATGGCGGCGATCACCGGCACGGCGATCAGCGCGTTGGCCAGGTGCCGGCCGGCCAGGTCGGTGGCCAGGCCGCGCTCGGAGCCGAAGGCGACGGCGTTCATCCAGAGCGAGCGGCCGTCGATGCCGAACGCGTTGATCGACTGCAACGCGATCATCAGCGCGCCCGCGCCGGACAGGGTGATCGGCATGCCGGCGCCGGCCTCGGCCGTCCTGGTCAGGGAGAACGACAGCACGACCGTCACCAGGACGGCGCTGAACCAGCCCACGCGGTAGCGGGGGTCGCGCCTGATGTACTTCAGCTCCTTGGTCACCACCGCCGCCAGCGGCCCGTCCGGCAGGAAGCGGTCGACGAGGCCGCTCTCCCTGCGTACGGAGGCGGCCTGGGTGGAGACGTCGGGCGTGACCAGGGCGCGGGCGAGCGCCTTGATCCACAGCCAGGCCAGCGCCACGGTGAGCAGCGCCACGAGGACCACCTCGGCCAGCCCGATCAGGCCGCCGTCGGCGATGGCGTGGGCCAGCATGCCGGGCGGGGTCCACCGCAGCACGGCCGCCATGGCGTGCAGCATGGCCGCCGGGTCGCCGAATCCGCCGTTCATCAGCAGGTTGGGCAGTTGCGCGAGCAGCACGACGAGCAGCGCGGCCACGGCCAGCACGTCACGCCCGCGCCGGGTGCGCAGCGCGCTGGACAGCGCCGTGGTGATCAGCCGGGACGCCACCACGCACAGCGCGAACTGCACCAGCACGGCCGGCACCCCGAGCAGCCAGCCGCCCGCGCCCGAGGCCAGCCCGACCAGGGCGCCGAACGTCACGATCAGCATCGCCGCCGGCCAGACGCCGGTCACGGACGCGGTGAACAGGCCGACCGCCAGCCGCCGCGTCCGCAGCGGGAACAGCGACAGCTTGGCCGGGTCGAGCGTGTCGTCCAGGCCGAACGCCATCAGCGGCACGACCATCCAGCCGAACAGGAAGAAGGCGAACGCCACGATCACGAGCGAGGAGGAGATGTCCGGGGGCGCCAGCCGCAGCAGGCTCATCAAGAAGAAGCCGAGCACGGCCAGCCCGGCGGCCGCGACGAGGGTGAAGACGAAGCCGAGCTTGCGCTGGAGGTCGCCGCGCAGGTTGCCGGCCAGCAACCGCAGCTTGAGCCGCGCGAAGAGCGCGACGGTGGTCACGGGCCGGCCTCGGGCGGCCTGGCGCCGAGCCAGGTCAGGCCCGACTCGCCGCCGCCCTGCGAGGAACGGCCGACGAGCTCCAGGAAGGCCTGGTTGAGCGTGGGACGGTCGCCGCGTACGTCCGCTAACGTGCCCTGCGCCACGATGTGCCCCGCGCTCATCACCGACACCCAGTCGCACAGCCTCTCGACCAGGTCCATCACGTGGCTGGAGAAGATGACGGTGGAGCCGGAGGCGGTGAAGCGGCGCAGCACCTCGGTCAGCGTGTTGGCGCTGACCGGGTCGACGCCTTCGAACGGCTCGTCGAGGAAGAGCACCGACGGGTTGTGCAGCAGCGCCGCGGCCAGGCCGATCTTCTTGCGCATGCCGGTGGAGTAGTCGACGACGAGCTTGTCGGCGGCCTCGACGAGGTCCATGACGGCCAGCAGCTCGCCCGCGCGCTGCTCGACCTCGGCCTTGGGGATGCCGCGCAGCCTGCCGTTGTAGAGGAGCAGCTCGCGCCCTGACAGCCGCTCGAACAGCCGCAGCCCCTCGGGCAGCACCCCGATGCGCGCCTTCACCTCGACGGGGTCGCGCCAGACGTGGAACCCGTCCACCTCGGCGGAGCCGCCGTCGGGACGGAGCAGCCCGGTGATCATGCTGAGGGTGGTCGTCTTGCCCGCCCCGTTGGGCCCGACCAGACCCGCGAAGCTCCCGGCGGGGACCACGAGGTCCACCCCCGCGACGGCGATCTGCTGCCCGAATCGCTTGAACAGGGCGTGCGTGCGAACCGCGTCCGACATGGCTCCACTCTAGGAGGAGAGGCTAGCCTTGCGCGCATGAGCACTGCGGAGGAGATGCCGGGGCAACCGGATATTCACACCACCGCTGGGAAGATCGCCGACCTGGAGCGGCGACTCGACGAGGCCGTGCACGCGGGCTCGTCGGCGGCGGTCGACAAGCAGCACGCCAAGGGCAAGATGACGGCCAGGGAGCGGGTGCTGGCGCTGCTGGACGAGGGCTCGTTCGTGGAGTTCGACGAGTTCGCCAGGCACCGGTCCACGATGTTCGGGATGGACGAGCGCAGGCCGTACGGCGACGGCGTCATCACCGGGCACGGCACGATCGACGGCCGGCAGGTGTGTGTGTTCTCCCAGGACGTGACGGTGTTCGGCGGCTCGCTCGGCGAGGTGTACGGCGAGAAGATCGTCAAGGTGCTGGACCTGGCGGTCAAGACCGGGTGCCCGATCATCGGCATCAACGAGGGCGGCGGCGCGCGCATCCAGGAGGGTGTGGTCGCGCTCGGCCTGTACGCCGAGATCTTCAAGCGCAACGTGCACGCCTCCGGCGTGATCCCGCAGATCTCGCTCATCATGGGCGCCGCGGCCGGCGGCCACGTCTACTCCCCCGCGCTGACCGACTTCGTGGTGATGGTGGACCAGACGTCGCAGATGTTCATCACCGGGCCCGATGTGATCAAGACCGTGACCGGTGAGGAGGTCACGTTCGAGGAGCTGGGCGGGGCCCGCACGCACAACACCAGGTCGGGGGTGGCCCACTACCAGGCCGCCGACGAGCAGGACGCCCTCGAGTACGTCAAGGCGCTGCTGTCGTACCTGCCGTCGAACAACCTGGACGAGGCCCCGGCGTACGAGCCGGCGACGGATCTCGACCCCGACCCGGAGCTGGACGAGGTGATCCCCGACTCGCCGAACCAGCCGTACGACATGCACCAGGTGATCGAGCACGTGCTGGACGACGGGGAGTTCCTGGAGGTCCACGCGCTGTTCGCGCCGAACGTGGTGGTCGGGTACGGCAGGCTCGACGGCCAGCCGGTGGGCGTGGTGGCCAACCAGCCCATGCATTTCGCTGGATGTCTGGATATCAACGCATCCGAGAAGGCTGCCAGATTTATTCGAACATGTGATGCCTTCAATATTCCAATCCTGACTTTTGTTGATGTACCGGGTTTCCTTCCCGGCACCGATCAGGAATGGAACGGAATCATCCGCCGCGGCGCCAAGCTCCTGTACGCCTACGCCGAGGCCACCGTGCCGCTGATCACGGTCATCACCCGGAAGGCGTACGGCGGCGCGTACGACGTCATGGGCTCCAAGCACCTGGGCGCGGACGTGAACCTGGCCTGGCCCACCGCGCAGATCGCGGTCATGGGCGCGCAGGGCGCGGTCAACATCCTCCACCGGAGGAGGCTGGCGAGCGCCGCCGACCCCGAGGCCGAGCGGGCGGCTCTGGTCACCGAGTACGAGGACACGTTGGCCAACCCGTACATCGCGGCCGAGCGCGGCTACGTGGACGCGGTGATCCGGCCGTCCGAAACCCGCCCCCAAGCCATCCGGGCGCTGCGCGCCCTGCGGAACAAGCGGATGACGCTGCCCCCCAAGAAGCATGGGAACATTCCGCTATGACGCCGCACCTGCGCATTGTCCGAGGGGACGCCACGCCGGAGGAGATCGCGGCGCTCGCGGCCGTCCTGGCGTCCCGCCGCGCCGAACCGGAGGCGAGCCGCACATCGGGAAGACAAACATGGCGAAACCCGGCTAGAGCCATGCGTAAGCCTGTCGCCCCAGGGAAGTCGGCATGGCGGATGAGCGCACTACCCTAGATAGATCCTGAGAATCGGGTGTCAAGTTCCCCGGGAGTTGGGACTATCTAGAGAAAGTAGGCGTATATAGTCGGCCGATCAACTAACACCGCGGCCTGGAGGACGACATGGCCATCCCAGACCTCATGCCGCATCCTGTGGCAGCCAAGTACGCCGTCCTAGTGGATGTCGGTTATCTGTACGCTGCGGCAGGTGAAGTGCTGCTCGGCGCGAAGGAGCGCAAGGAATATCGGGTGGCCGCCGATGAGCTCATCCAGAGTCTACAGAAACATGCAGAGGAACGCATTTCGGGCGAACTTCTGCGGATCTATTGGTATGACGCAGCCCGTGATCGCGTGCCTACCGTCGACCAGCGTGTCATCGCTCAGCTTCCGTGGGTCAAGGTTCGGCTCGGCAACCTGAACGCCCGCGGCCAGCAGAAGGGTGTGGACGCGCAGATCCGGAGCGATCTGGAGGCACTGGCCAGGCATCATGCGGTCACTGACACGATCCTGCTGGCGGGCGATGAGGACATGGTCCCGGCGGTGGAGGCCGCGCAGGCCTACGGCGTGCGCATCCACCTGTGGGGCGTCGAGCCGCCTTACGGCACCAACCAGGCCGAACGCCTGGTGTGGGAGTCCGACACCGTCGAAGTGATCAGCGCCGATTTCCTAAGACCGTTTTTCAGCCGTGCTCCTCAGCCCGTCCCTGTCACTCCACCCGCCGCCGCTCCCTCGCCCGCGCAGGTCTTCGCCGGGCGCGCCCCCGTCAAACCGCACGCGAAACCCGGCCAGGTCGCCAAGCTGGGGCCGAGCAGGCCGCGCGTGGAGGACGTGGGCGAGCACGTCGCCCAGAAGTGGATACTCACCCGCGGGCGTGACAACATCCGCGACCTGCTCCCCGGGCCCATCCTGCCCACCGTGATCGACACCGAGCTGCTGATCGAGGCGGAGAAGGAGCTCGGGCACTCGCTGCGGCCCTACCCGGAGGCGCGGGTGTGGCTGCGTGACGGGTTCTGGGCGCGGGTCTACCGGGAGTTCGACCTGGGGGTGGGCGTCTCGTCCAAGTAGTCGCGGGGCCCGGGGTTCAGGAGGGCCTCGGCTATCGCCGTGCGGGCGTACAGGACGTATCGCCCCGTACGGTGTGCCGTGCACAGGCCGGCCCTGCGCAGCGCGGTGAGGTGCTGGTTCGCGCCCGGCTCCGACAGCCCGGCGCGCCGGGCCAGCTCGCGGGTGGAGGCCGGCTGGTCGAGCTCGGCCAGCAGCCGCGCGCGGGTCCTGCCCAGCACGGCGGCCAGCGCCTGCGGCGGCTCCATCTCGCGGCGCTCCCAGAGCGTCGCCACGCCGCGCGGCGCGTACCGCACGGTCGGCTGGTACGGCGGCACCGTCACCGAGAACACCTTCGGCCAGACGAACACGCTCGGCACCAGGAGCAGCCCGAGGCCGCGCAGCGGGCGCTCACCGGAGACGTGGCGGTGCCGGATGCTCAGCGTCCCGTCGTGCCAGGTGACGGCCTCGTCCAGGTCGGCCAGCATGCGCTGCGCGCCGCCCTCGGCCAGCAGCCTGGCCCGGTACAGGATCTCGCCCTCCAGCAGGGCCCTGATCCGCGGCCAGTACGGGGCCAGCGCGGCCCGCCAGTAGTCCGTGACCTCGGTGGCCAGGCGTTCCAGCCCCTTCTCCGGGTCGTCGAAGAGCGCCTGCACCCGTTTCGTCCGTGGACCGGGCACCTCGTCCAGATCCGGGCGCACGCGGGCGGCCGCGCCGCGCATGGTGGCCAGTTCGAGCTCCAGGTCCGGCACGGACGTGGACGGCGGGGTGCAGGCGAAGCCCGCGATCGTGATCGTCGGCACCGGGACGAGGTCGGACAGCAGCCGCCACTCCACGTCCGCCAGGCGGCGGCGCACCTGCTCGGCCCAGGGGCGCAGGAGCGGGTGCGCGGACGGGTCCTTCAGCACGCGCACGCTGGCCACGACCTCGCCGAGCGGGGAGATCGCGAAGCGGATGTTCGCGAGGTCGTGGGCGGTGAAGACGAGGTCGAGGGTCATGGGATTCGCGGCTCACTTAATCGATGGCACCATTGCCGACATTTCACCATCGTGGCGGGCATGTCAACGACAGTGACGCAGGAGCCGCTGCTTCGGCTCCGCGGCTTTCGCAACCTCTTCCTGGCCGGCGCGGTCAGCCAGCTCGGATCCCAGATCAGCTACGTCGCCCTGCCCCTGCTCGCCGTGACCGCCCTCGGGGCGGGCGCGGGCGAGGTCGGGCTCCTCGCCGCGCTCGGGACGCTCACCGTGCTGCTGCTCGGGCTGCCCGCCGGAGCCTGGGTGGACCGGGTCAGGCGCCGTCCCGTGATGATCGCCACCGACCTGCTGCGGGCGGGGGCGCTGCTGTCGGTGCCGGTGGCGTGGTGGGGCGGGTGGTTGTCGATGGGGCACCTGTACCTGGTCGCGGTGCTCGTCGGGGCCGGGACGCTGCTGTTCGACGTGGCCTCGTACAGCATCGTGCCGGCGCTGGTGGGACGGGACCGGCTGACGGCGGCGAACACGCTACTGGTGGGGACCGGGGCCGGGATGGACGTGGCGGGGCGCAGCACCGCCGGGGTGCTCGTGCAGGTGGCGGGGGCGCCGGTGGCGATCCTGCTGGACGCGCTGAGCTACCTGTGGTCGGCGGCCTGGCTGCGAGCCGTCCCCGACCCTCGGACGACGGCGCGGGAACCCGACCCGATGGGAAGGCAGATCGCCGAAGGCGTCCGGTTCCTGTTCGGCAACCCGATCCTCGTCACGGCCCTGCTCCAGGGAACCCTGGTCAACCTGGCGTTCCCGCTCTGCTCCGTCCTGCTCCCGGTCGTCCTCGTGCAGCAGCTCGGCCATCCCGAGTGGGTGCTCGGGGCGTACCTGGCCGCGGGCGGGCTCGGCGTGCTGGCGGGATCGTCGTCGGCGCACGCCATCGGCCGCCGGCTCGGCACCGGGCGCGCCGCGTGGCTCACGAGCCTCGTCACCACGCCCGCCGCGTTCGTCGTGCCGCTCCTGAGCATGGGCGGGCCGTGGGTGTGGGCGAGCGCGGTGGCGTGGCTCGTGCTGACGTTCCGTACCGGGCTCAACAACGTGCTGCTCGTCAGCCTGCGGCAGCGGGTCACGCCCGACGCCATGCTGGGCAGGATGACGGCGACGATGCGCCTGCTCCTGACGGGCGCGCTCGGGGCGGGCGGGCTGCTCGCCGCCGCCGTCGGCGAGCTGTGGGGCACCGGCCCCGCGCTGGCGCTGGGCGCGGCCGTCATGGCACTGAGCTGGCTGCCCTACGTACGCTCGCCGCTGCGCCACCAGCCATGAACGTTGGTGTCTGATTTCCGCCAGTCAGTCCCCTTGGGGAGCGCATACTGTCGGAGACATGTCACCACTCGAGCTCGACTTCGACTCCTGTTACCGGGCCGTCTCCGCCAGGGACGCCCGGTTCGACGGGCGTTTCTACACGGCGGTGACGACAACGCGCATCTACTGCCGCCCGATCTGTCCGGCACGTACGCCCTCGGCCCGCAATGTGCGCTTCTACCGGCACGCGGCGTCGGCGGAGGCCGCCGGGTTCCGCCCCTGCAAGCGCTGCCGGCCCGAGCTGTCGCCCGGCGACCCCGGCTGGGACGTGCGCGGCGACCTCGTCGGGCGGGCACTGCGGCTGATCGACGACGGGGCGGCCGACGAGCAGGGCGTCGCCGGGCTCGCCCAGCGGCTGCACATCACCGAGCGGCACCTGCACCGGCTGTTCGTGACCGAGCTGGGGGTCGGGCCGCTGGCGGTGGCGCGGACGAAGCGGCTGCTGCTGGCCAAGCAGCTCCTGACCGAGACGGGGCTGCCGGTGACGGAGGTGGCGTTCGCGGCGGGGTTCGGGAGCGTGCGGCAGTTCAACGCGACGATGCGGGAGACGTACGGGTTCACGCCGAGTGAGCTGCGCGCCACGGCCGGGCCCCGGACGGTCCAGGCCAACGGGGTGGCGACCGGGGCGGCGACGCTGCGGCTCCGGCTGCACCGGCGGGAGCCGTACGACGTGGACGGGGTCTTCGCCTTCCTCGCCTCCCGGGCGATTCCCGGGCTGGAGGTGGCGGACCGCACCTCGTACGCCAGAGCCGTACCGGGCGGGACGATCACACTCACCCCGCAGCGCGGCCACATCGCGCTGGACGTGGCCGTGGACGACACCCGCCAGCTCGCCCGCGTGGTGGCCCGCTGCCGCCGCCTCCTCGACCTGGACGCCGACCCCGAGGCGATCTCGGAGATGCTCGGCCGGACCTCGCTCGGCCCGCTCGTCGCGGCGCGGCCGGGGTTGCGGGTGCCGGGGGCGTTCGACGGGTTCGAGCTGGCCGTGCGCGCGGTCGTGGGCCAGCAGATCTCGGTGGCCGGCGCCCGTACGCTGCTCGGCCGCATCGTCGCCAGGGCCGCCGCCCCTGACGGCCTCTTCCCCACCCCCGTCCAGCTCCTGGACACCGACCTGACCGGCCTCGGCCTGACCAACCGCCGGATCGACACGCTCAAGGACCTCGCCGCCCGCCTGACGGAGGGTCACCTCGACCTGGACGGCGGGCAGGACCCGGCGGAGGCGGTGGCCGAACTGCTGGCGGTCCGCGGCATCGGCCCGTGGACGGCCAGCTACATCGCACTGCGCGCGCTGCGCGACCCGGACGCGTGGCCCGCGGGCGACCTCGTCCTGAACAAGCGCATGGCCGCCCTGGGCATCCCCCAGGACCACATCGAGCGGTGGCGCCCGTGGCGGGCGTACGCCGCCCTGCACCTCTGGAGCTCCTCATGATCGCTGCCCAGCTCGTACCGACGCCGGTGGGCCCGCTGGCCCTGCTCGCCCGGGAGGGAGTGCTGGTCGCGGCCGGCTTCACCGCCGACCCGACGGAGATGTTCGTCCGGCTCACGCCCGCGCTGCAGGCCGAAGGGCTGGAGGTCGTGGACGACCTGGGCCTGGCGGCCGAGGCGACCCGCGCCTACTTCGACGGCGACCTGCACGCGCTGGACGCCGTCCCGGTCTCGCAGCCCGGGTCGCCCACGCGCAAGCGGCTGCATGCGGCGTTGCGGGAGGTGAAGGCGGGGACGACCGTTTCGTACGCGGAGCTCGCGGAGCGGGCGGGGATGCCGAAGACGGCGGCGCGGGCGGCGGGGTCCGCTTGTGCGCAGAACCTGATCGCGCCGTTCGTGCCTTGCCATCGGGTGTTGCCCAGCTCTGGGGGATATGGCGGGTACTACTACGGCGTACCGGTGAAAGAGTGGCTGATTGCCCACGAAAATGGAGGAATCGTTAACGCTTGGTAATCGGCCGACAGCTTTCGGTAATGTGTTCGCCATGTCGCCGACATTAGAACATGAGTACCTAATCGAGCTCGTCCGCAACCGCCCGACCCTGGTCACTTCCCTACTGGCGGAGATGGGCGTCGCCGTTCCGGCCTTCGATGAGCTGTCGCTGGGCAACACCGACTTCACCGACTGCAGACCTACGGAGTATCGCGCCGACTCGGTGGTCCTCATGACCCAGGGCGGGACGCCGGTACACGCCGTGGTCCTGGAGATCCAGCGAGCACCCGACAAGCGCAAACAATGGTCCTGGCCGGTCTATCTGAGCACACTCCGGGCACGTACGAAGTGTCCGGTGGTGCTCCTGGTCTTCTGCCAGGACGCCGCGACAGCCAAGGCATGCGCCGAAGCGATCGACATGGGACATCCGGGATGGGTACTCGTACCCATCGTCGCGAGCTCGAAGGACGTGCCCGAGATCATCGACACCACGCAAGCCTCCGCCAACGCCGAACTCGCCACCCTCTCGGTGATCGCCCATGGCAACGACGCGTCCGAGCGACTGCACAAAATCCTGCACGCATATGTCCAGGCCATAGTCCAAGGCCCGAAGGACCGGCCGAGCTATATTGAGCTTGTACTCAGCTCGGTGCCCCGGTCCATCGGCAAGATCATCTACAAGGAGCTCGAGATGAGCGTAAACATCGAAGACCTCATGGACTACCCCTTCGTCCGCGAATGGGTCGAACAGGGCGAGGCCAAGGGCGAGGCCAAGGCCGTCCTCATCATCCTCGAGAACCGGGGCGTTCCCCTTCCGCACGAAGCACAGGAACGCATCCTGGCCTGCACCGACCAGGCAACACTGAGGACATGGATCGGCCGAGCCGTTACAGCCACCAGCGTCGACGAGCTGTTCGACTGAACAAACCCGCAGGGCCGGCACGGCACCCGCCGCACCGGCCCTGATCGCGATCAGGCAGGCACCAGCCGCCGGGCCTGCATCCCCGCGACTCCGGCCACGCCGAGCCCCACCAACCCCAGCAGGGCGGCCGTCCAGGCCGGGGCCGTGTAGCCGAGGCCGGCGTCGATGGTCAGGCCCGCCACGAAGGAGCCGATGGCGTTGCCCAGGTTGAAGGCGCCGATGTTGGCGGCCGAGGCCAGCGTGGGGGCGCCCGCGGCGGTGTCCAGGACGCGGGTCTGGAGGGGCGGCACGGTGGCGAAGGCGGCCACGCCGAAGAGCGTGATCGCGACGATGAAGGCGATCTGGCTGGACGAGACGAGCGCCACCACCACGGCCAGCAGCGTGAGCAGGCCCACCGAGCCGTAGATGGACGGCATGACCGCCCGGTCGGCGAGCTTGCCGCCGATCAGGTTGCCGGCCACCAGGCCGACGCCGAACAGGGCCATCACCACCGGCACCGCCCCCGGCGAGAAGCCGCCGACGCCGGTCATGATCGGCGCGATGAACGTGATGACGGCGAAGACGGGCGCGAACCCGAAGACGGTCATGGCGAGCGCGAGCCAGACGCCGGCCTTGCGGAAGGTCGCCAGCTCGCGCAGCAGGCCGCCGCCCGAGGGCCGGGGCTGGCGCGGCACCAGGGCCATGACACCGGCGAGGCCGGCCACCCCGATGGCGACCACGACCCAGAACGTGGCCCGCCAGCCGAACGCCTGCCCGATCCACGTCCCCAGCGGCACGCCGAGCACGTTGGCCAGCGTCAGGCCGGTGAACATCAGGGCGATGGCGCTGGCCCGCTTCTGCGGCGCCACCAGGTCCGCGGCCACGACCGAGCCGACCCCGAAGTAGGCGCCGTGCGCGAAGGCCGCCAGGAAACGGCCGGCCATGAGCACGCCGTACGAGGGGGCCAGCGCCGACAGCAGGTTGCCCGCGATGAACAGCACCATCAGGGCCAGCAGCATGGTCTTGCGCGACAACCGCCCGCCGAGCATGGTCAGCGGCGGCCCGCCGACGGCCACGCCGAGGGCGTACCCGGAGACGAGCAGGCCCGCGGCCGGGATCGTGACGCCGAAGTCCGCGGCCAGCTCGGGCAGCAGCCCGTTGATGATGAACTCCGTGGTTCCGATGCCGAAGGCGCTGATCGCGAGGGCGAACAGGGCGAGAGGCATAGAATTCTCCTCAGACGACGTTAGTAAGCGTAGACATTATTTGCACACGCTGACTAACTGACCATACAACCATGCCGGAGGAGGCTGTCACATGCCCATAGCCGATGACGCCGTCGAGGCGCGCGCCCAGGGCTGGCGCACCCTCGCGGCGCTGCACGCCAAGATCGAGGACCGGCTGGAGAAGTGCCTGCAGAAGGAGCACGAGCTGAGCGTGAGCGAGTACACCGTGCTCGACGTGCTGGCCAGGCAGGACGGCTGGCACATGCGCATGCAGCAGCTCGCCAGGGCCGTGGTGCTCAGCCAGAGCGCGACCACGCGGCTGGTGGCCCGGCTGGAGAACCGCGGGCTGCTGCACCGCTACCTGTGTGCGGACGACCGCCGGGGGATCTACTCCGAGGTCACGCCCGCCGGGCGCGAGCTGCTGGAGCGGGCGCAGCCGACGCACGACGCCGTGCTGAAGGAGGTGCTGGCCGAGGCCGCGCAGGAGCCGGAGCTGGCCCCGCTAGCCGCCGTTCTGTCCTGACGGCGGCGTGACGTTGCTCTGGATCTCGCCGACCGGCACGTCGCGCGTGGTCTCGAGCTCCACGGGGTCGAACTGGAACGGCACCACGCCGCCCTGGGCCTGGATGTCCACCGGCCACACCGTGGTCACGGTGAGCGTGTACTTCTCGCGCGGCTGGTCGATCGACGAGCGCAGGTAACGCACGCCGCAGGAGAACTCCCCGCCCTTCGTGTACGGCCTGCCGGCCGCCCCGCAGCCGCTCTCCGTCACCTCCGCCCGCTCGCCCGTCGTCCCCGGATCGATCTCGATGTTCTCGAGCGTCGCGACCAGGGTCACGCTCATGACGCCCGGCAGCTCTGCCGTGACGGTGCGGCGCGGCTCGCCCACGCCTTCGAGCCAGACCCAGGTGGGCAGGTTGACGTAGCTCTTGGCGTCGGGGTTCAGCTTGACGGCGGGCTCCGGCACGGTCAGCGCGGCACGGGCGATCTGGGCGAGCTGCTCGATCGTCAGGCCGGCGGGCGGCGTGGTCCCGGTGGGCACGAAGATGAACTGCTCCAGGTCGGTCCAGCAGGCCACGCCGTTGGGGTCGGCCTCGTTCAGCGCGGGCAGCCACCAGCGCCCGTCCTGCCCGAGCTTGTCCTTGAACTGCTGGATGAAGGCCTGGTGGCTCTCCTCGTCGATGCGCGCCCTGTTCGCCGCGTCGCGGCCCTCGCCGCGCTGGCGGAGCATCTCCTCGGGGGTGGGCCCGGGCTCGTACCAGCACGGTTGCGGGATGCGGTAGCCGTCGCCGCTGCCGCCGACGTCGCCGCTGACCCTGATGCTGGTGTGTTTCCCCCTCCATCCCACGGTGTTGCCGGTCTGCTCCTTCTCCTGGGTGGTGTTCTCGCCGGGGCCGGGGATGGGGTCGAGAAGCAGCGGGGCCACGAGCAGGGCCGCTAGCCAGGCTTTCATCGGGTGCATCTCTCTCTGGAGGGAACGTAGGTCCTGATGCGCCACACCCCGTCGTCACCGCGGCGGGCGGCCACGCTCTGGCCGTAGGGGGTGCGCAACCACTCGGGCTGGGGGCTGACGGCTCTCCCGGTACGGGTGGAGACCATCCGGACCCCCGATTCGTCCACACAGGCGTTGATCTGGGCGCCCTTGCCCACCCGCGCGCTGACCCGCAGGTTGTAGAGCCGCCCGACCCCGCGCATCGACCACCCCTCGGCGGCGAACGACTCCACCCACTCGCTGGCCTGCACCGCGGCGTCGAGTTCGAGGCCGTCCTTGTACGTGCGCCGCCTCTCCGCCACGGCCTTGCGGGTGCCGACGTACTGGTCGACCATGACCTTCAGCAGCGGGTCGGGGTTCGCGGGCCACTCGACGCGGGCCTTCAGGCCGTCGGCGACCTGGATCGTCTCGGGCCCGGAGGACGGCTGCTCCTCGGGCGCGGCCGGGGTGGTGCCCACCGCCGCCGCCGGGGCGCCCTCCTTCGGGCGGTACGGCCGCTCCGGTGCCGCGCAGCCCGCCGCGAGCAGCAGGCACAGCACTATCGCCGCAGGTCTCATGCCGACGACTCCCTCACCACATGAATGCGCCACGTGGGCAGCAGCTCCTCGATCAACGCCTCGGTCTCGGGGGCCATCGCGCCTCCGTACGGGTGCGAGGCGGCCCGACGGGTCAGGCCCTCGACGACGGCGCGCAGGCGGACGGCGTCCTCCGTGGCGTGCGTGGCCCGCAGCAGGTCGCGCCAGAGGCTCTCGTCGTCGGGCGCCAGCAGCAACGCGGCGCGCACGGCGGCCACCGCGGCGTCCGGCTGGCCGTGCGCGAGCCGCAGCTCGCAGAGCTGGTGCGCGGCGTCGGCCACGGCCGCGGTCACGTCGTACTCCAGGTCGTCATCCGTCAGCCAGGCGTACCGGCCGGGGCCGCGCGCGGCCAGCAGCGGGCCTCTGACCAGGCCGAGCGCCTTCTCCAGCAGGACGGCCCTGGCCGTGGGGTCGTGGTGCGAGCGGCGGACGAGCTCACGGAACAGCGCCCAGTCCGTACGCACGTCGGGCCCCAGCCGCAGCCGGCCCGCCTCGTCGGTGAGCAGGTGCTCGGGCCCCAGCCACTCGGCGACCCGGGCGATCGTGGCGTCCCTGACCATGTCCTGCACGCCGCGCGGCCACAACACGCCGCCGAGCACCACGGGATGCACGCCGCCCACGTGCGTGGCCAGGTACACCAGCAGCTCCGTGGCCAGCGCCATCCGGCCCTCCTCCAGCGGAGGCAGCCCGGCGATCTCGACGGGGCCGAGGATCCTGATCTCGACGGCTGGCGGGTGCAGCCCGGCCAGCGGCTCGGCCTCGGGGATCGCCTCGCCCTCCAGGCGGCCGGCGGTGCGGAACAGGTCGATCAGCGCCTGGTAGTGGCGGCGCGGCAGGAGCTGGGCGTCCACCTCGAAGCCCAGCTCGGCGATCCTGGCCTTGCCGTCGTCGCCGATCTCCAGGGTCCAGGTGGCGTGCGGGACCTCGCCCGCCACCACGTACCCGGCGGTGTCCCTGCGGGCCAGCAGCGCCAGGCGGCGGGCCTCCTCGTGCGTGGGCGCCACCGCGGACAGCAGGTAGTGGGCGCTGCGCGGGCTGCCGGTGATGCGGCCGGTCAGCACCTCCCTGCGCGGGGCGGCACCGGCCTCCAGCTCGGGCAGCACCTCGGCCAGGCTGCCGACCGCCCTGACGCGGCCCGGCGCGATGGCGGTCAGCTCGCCGCCGAAGCCGACGAGCGTGATGCGCATGCGGTCGGACCACAGGTTGGTGGCCAGCTCGACCGCCAGGGCGGCCAGCGCGGCGGTGGTCTGCGTGCCGCGCACGTTGATCAGGCCCTGCGCGGCCTCCAGGTCGATCAGGACCCGCCCGGCGGCGTCCGTCCCGATGGAGACCAGGCCGGGGTACGGCGCCCCGCCCGGCCGCACGCCGGTGCCGGCCTGAGACGCCCCGCCCCGCTGCGCGCCGGCGCCGGCCTGAGGCGTCCCGCCCCGCTGCGCGCCGGCGTCGGCCTGGGGCGCCCCACCCGGCCGCGCGCCGGCGCCGGCCTGAGACGCCCCGGCCCGCTGCGCCCGGCTGTCGGGATACGGCGCCCTGCCTGCCTGCGCCCGGCCTTCGGGGTACGGCGTCCCCCCGTGCCGGGGCCCGGGGTCCGCGTACGGCTGAGTCCTGGGGTCCGCGTACGGCTGAGTCCTGGGATCCGCGTACGGCTGGGTCCTGGGGTCCGGCAGGAGGCGGCCCTCGTGGGCCGGGAGGCGCCAGATCTGGCCGCCGTCCGCCGCCGTCCACGGGGCGGGCGGGTCGTCGTCCGCCGGGTGGATCCACAGGTCGAGCGAGCGGGCCGACAGGTGCGCCCCGTACACGACGGGCGGCGTTCGGCGCTGGGCGGCCAGCTCGGCGCCGAGCATCCGCAGCCCGACGTCCAGGACGCGGGCGCCCGGCGCGTCGCTCCCGAGCCGCAGCGCGAGCTCGGCCTGGGCGGCGTCGTCGCGCGGCCGGACGATCCTGCGGCCGAACAGGCGCCGCCAGAGCTGCTCCCTGCGCCGCCTGGCCAGCACGAGCAGCAGCCCGGCGGCGGCCAGCGAGGCGGCGGCGAGGTACTGCGTCAGTTCGCCGCCCTGGGGCTCGGTGATGACGACGGGCTGCCGGTCCGTCGGCGTCTCGTCCTCCAGCTCCGCGCGCTTGCCCTCCTGCCGCTCGGCGTGCTTGCCCTCCTGCTGATCCGTGCGCTTGCGCTCCTGCTGGTCCGTACGCTTGGGCTCCTGCTGCTCGGGCTGGCGGTGCTTGGCCTCGCCCCGCTCGCGGGGCTCCGGCCGGTCCACGTGCGCCCTGCCGGGGTGCTCGCGCAGCGTCTGCTCGCGGGGCTGGCCGGCGGGCACGATGTGCACGTTCCTGGCGTCGTCCGGCATGTCGAGCACCCAGCCGGGCCTGATCAGGTCGGCCATCCGCAGGCGGGTGCCGTCCGGCTGCTCCTTCGCCTGGTTGAGCCGGTAGATCTCGGGGTAGCGGCGGCCGTCTCCCAGGCACTTCTCCGCGATCTCCCACAGGCTCTCGTGGTGCCGGCCGTGCGGCGGCTGCACCACGTACACCTTCTTCGTCTTGGGCGTCTCCAGCGTCTGCTCGACGATCGGCGCCGAGTACGCGACCGCCGTCACCGGCGGGGCGGCGGGCGTGGGCGCCGTCTTCACCAGCGGCACCACCATCGCCCCGGCCGTGAACAGCAGCAACACCGCCGACACGAGCTTGTTCGCGAGGAACTGCATCCCGCCGGAGAGCGGCACGCGGGCGGGCATGCCGACCCGGCGGACCCCGGCGTACACCTCGACCAGCACGCACACGAAGAGCTGGAGCCAGGCGCCCCACACCATCAGCACCAGCACGGCCATGATCGTGGTGTGGCCCACCTTGCCGGTCCACACGCCGGGGTCGAGCAGCTCGGGCCTGATCGGCGGGCCGGCGTACGTGAGCAGCGCGTACGGCACGCCGCCCACCAGCGCCACCAGCACGATCAGCGCCCCGATCCCGGCGAGCACGTCGCCGAAGCTGCGCCTGGCCGGCACGCGTACGGGAACGTGACGTCCGGGTGGACGCGCGGGCTCTCGCGTCGGCATCGCCTCTCCTTTCCCCGGTCCAGCGTCGTGCCTCTGGTGTCCCGCATCCATCGAGTGGCGGGATTCGGTCTGGCTCGCTTCGGGCGGGCCCGCTATCTCGCCTCGGGGGCCGCGGTGGCCTCGCCGGTCATCTCGGAGCCGGGGAAGCCGATCGCGCTGAGGAAGAACGCCTCCCATCGCACCGACACGGACACCGTCACCTGCGCCTGTCCCTGGCCGACCGCGCACTCCCCGGAACTCACGTCGTCGCCGCCCTGGGCCGCCACGATCTCGTCGGCCCTGGCGCACACCTGCGCCTCGGCGAGCAGCCGCGCCTCCCCGGTCTCGCGGAGATGGTCGACGTCCAGCTCGTCGGCGCCGGCCCGCGCGGCCTGCTCGGCCACGTCCGCGGCGCGCAGCCGGGCGTTGATCGCCGAACCGCCGTCCACCAGCAGCCCGGCCAGCAGGAAGACGACCACGGAGAACAGCACGGTGAACACCGACATGGAGCCCCGCTCGCCGGCCCTCATTCGATCCTCCTGAACTGCTCGATCGGCACCACCGCGGTCCCCGTGAGCCGCTTGGTGCCGCCGAAGCCGAGGAAGGCGAGGTCCAGCTCGCACGACACCTCGGCCTGGACCTGGCCGCCCTGCTCCCACTCGGAGCCGTCCAGGGAGACCGCGGCCGACTGGCAGCGCCCCTCCAGCACGCTCGTGGTGATCGCCTCGGCGGCGGCCTCCGCGTCGTCGAGCGAGCGCTGCACGGACGCGGCGCGGGCGGCGTCGCGCGCGGCCCCGTTCACCCGCCCCTGCGACTCCACCAGCACCCCGGCGCCGGCCAGGAACATGAGGAACAGCAGGAAGACCGGGGCCAGCATGACGGTCTCCACGGCCATCGAACCCCGCTCGTTCATGCGCAGTCCTCGCCGCCGTTGTCGGGGCGGAAGCACTCGACGGGCCCGCCCGCGGTGGCGGTGATCGTGAACGCCAGGTCGGGCAGCAGCGGGACGACCTGTACGGCGCTGCCGGTCACCGTGACGAAGCGCTCGTCGGGCTCCTTCTCGGAGGTCGTGGCGGTGGCGCCCTGCAGCAGCCGGGGCCCGACAGCCTGGATGATCTCCGTGGCCTTGCCGGTGGCCTCGCCCTGCCAGGCGCCGGAGTCGAACGGCGCGGCCCTGGCCACGCGCGCCCCCTCCCTGGCCGCCGCCTCGGCCACCTCACGCGCGTGGAACCAGAGGGCGACCTGCACGATGAGCAGCACGGTCGCGAGGATGACCGGCATCAGCAGGGCCAGCTCGATCACCGTCACGCCGCGCTCGTCCCGGGGCGGCCGGGCTCTCACGGCTGGCCGCCGCCACCGCCGTCGCCGCCGCCACCGCCGAAGGTCTGTTCGAGGTTGCCCTGCTGCTGCTCCACCAGGGTCCTGATCAAGGTGGCCAGGCCGAGCGCGACACCGGCGATGATGGCGGTGATGATCACCCATTCGACGGCGGAGGCGCCCCTCGTGGGCGCGGTGCGGGCGCGGCGGACGCGCTCGCCCAGGTAGGCGTTCAGGTAGACGATCCAGGGGTGGTTCATGAGACTCCCAACATCTTCATCGCGGCGGGGTAGCTGAGAAAGATCACGAAACCGGCGCAGAGCAGGAGCTGGGCCACCAGCATCGACTGGGAGCGCTCGCCCGCCCGGCCCTCGATCTCGGCCAGCTCACGGCGGCGCAGCGTGGCGGCCCTGGCCGTGAGCGAGGCACGTACTTTGGCGCCGTCGTCGGCCACCAGGCCGAGCGCGGCGGACAGGTCGCGCAGCTCGTCGACGTTGATCTCCTCGCCGAGCTGGCCGAGCGCCTGCCACGGCGTGATGCCGACGATCCTGGCGCCGCTCAGGGCGTCGCGGATGCGGCCCATCGCCCAGTTGGGCTGCTCGCCGCTGACCGAGACGGCCATCATCAGGGCCTCGGGGACGCCGCGGCCGCCGGCCAGGTTCATGGAGACGAGGTCGAGGAAGGCGCCGACGACGTGGCGGAAGTCGCGTCGCTTGGCCGCCGCGTCCCGCTTGACCTGGAGGTCGGGCAGGAAGAAGAAGACGACGGCGACGAGCACGGCGGTCCAGAACGGGATGGCCAGGGAGACGCCCCACTCCATGAGCACCAGCCAGGCCAGCAGCAGCGGGAAGGCCAGCAGGCCGCTGGCGGCGAGCAGCACCTTGGTGGCCAGGAACGCCTCGAACGAGCGGCCGAGCAGGGCCAGGTCCGACTTGGCCGACCGGGCCTCCCAGCCGCGCGCGCCGTACAGGCGGGCCAGGCGGGCGCCGAGGCCGCGCCGGAACGCGCTGACCTCCTCGTCGGGCAGGAGGAGCTGGATGCGGGGCGCGCCCGCGTCCTCGCGTACGGCGTCGAGCGCGAGCAGCCGCGCCACCAGCCCGGGACGGGCCGGGAACAGCGCCCGCAGCAGCACGAACAGCCCGAGCCCGAGGGCCGCGCCCGCCAGCGCGCTCTCAACCATCGCGGCCACCTCCTCTCAGGGCGTCAGCCATCGCCGCCGCCCCCTCCCATGAGCAGCCGCGTGGGCTTGTCGAACCTGGCCAGCCGCCGCATCCAGGCGAACCCCGCGCCGAACAGCCCGGCCACGACGACCAGCACGGCCTGGCCGAGGTAGCCCTCGTACTCCTTGACGTAGTCGGGGTTGAACAGCACGAGGATCCCGGCGAAGACCAGCGCGGTGATCACCACGATCTGCACGCTGCGCCTGGTCGAGCGGCGCTCGGCCTCGACGCGGCGGCGCATGTCGAGCTCCTCGCGGGCCGAGACGGCCAGCGCGCCGAGCACGTCGCGCAGGCCGGGCCCGCGCAGCTTGGAGTTGAGGATGAGGGCGGCGACCACGAGGTCTGCCGAGGGGTCGTCGAGCTCGTCGGCGAAGCGGGCCAGCGCGTCCGGCAGCGCCATCCTGGTGTGCAGCCGGTCGATCAGGGCGCGCAGGTGCGGCCTGAGCGTGGGCGCGGCGGCCCTGATGGAGGAGGGGATGGCCTGTTCGAGGCCGGCGGCGCCGGCGATCGTGTCGCGCAGCGACTCCGTCCAGGCGGCCAGCCCTTCCAGGCGGTGCATGGCGGCGCGTTCCTCGGCCGCGCCGCCCGCCAGGCCGCGCCAGGCGAACACGAGCAGCACCGTGCCCACCGCGACGACCGGCCAGCCGGTGATGATCAGGACCATGGTGGCGGCCACGGCCGCGACGGCGCCGCGGGTGGTCACCACCTTGATCAGGTCGCTCCTGGGCCGGGTGGGGCGGGGGCGCAGGCCGTACAGGGACAGGACGAACAGGAACAGGCCGCCGCCTGCGGTCGCGCCGGCCAGCAGCGCCAGCGGGTCGATCGTGAACGGCATGCCTCTCACCAGCCTCCGGGGGTGTAGCCGTGGGCGGCGAGTTCCTCCAGGCAGGAGATCGGGGCGTGCGGGACGCCACCGCCGTCGGGCCCCGGCACGAACACCTCGCTGGACAGCACGCGGCCGTCGCAGCCGTTGACCTCGCGGATGCTGGAAACGTAGCGGCGCAGCCGGCCGCCCACGTGGTAGTCGTTGCGCTTCTCGATGAAGACCACGAAGTCGATGGCGCCGGCGATGAGCATGTGGGTCGCGTCGATGGGCAGCCGCTCGCTGGCCTGCAGGGCGTAGGTGGAGATGCGGTTGAAGACCTCCATGCTGGAGTTGGCGTGGATGGTCGACAGGGAGCCGTCGTTGCCCTGGGTCATCGCGTTGAGCATGGTGACGATCTCGTCGCCGAGCACCTCGCCGACGATGACGCGGCTGGGGTTCATGCGCAGCGAGCGGCGGACGAGCTCGGCCATGGAGATCTCGCCCTGGCCCTCGGAGTTGGGCAGGCGCTGCTCGAAGGCGACCACGTTGGGGTGGAGCTCGGGGAACTGGTCGAGGCCGAGCTCGAGGGCGCGTTCGACGGTGATGAGGCGCTCGTTGGGCGGGATCTCGTTGGCCAGGGCGCGCAGCAGGGTGGTCTTTCCCGCGTTGGTGGACCCGGCGATCATGATGTTCTTGCGGGCGGCGACCGCCGCCCTGAGGAATCGCCCAATGTCCTGACTTATCGTGCCGTTGCCCACGAGATCGGACATGAAGACCTTGCCCAGGCGGGCGCGGCGGATCGACACGGCCGGCCTGACCGTGACGTCCATGACCGCGGACAGCCGGGAGCCGTCGGGCAGGCGCAGGTCGAGCTGCGGGTTGGCGGTGTCGAACGGCCTGCTCGACAGGCCCGAGTACGCCGCCAGGATCTGGATCAGCTCGATCAGCTCGTCGTCGGATTCGGCGACCGGGTCGTGCATCAGCTCCTGGCCGTCGGCGTAGCTCACGAACACCCTGTCGCAGCCGTTGATGTCGATGTTCTCGACCTCGCCGTCGTCGAGCAGCGGCTGCAGCCGGCCCACCCCGAACAGCGCCGCGTGGATGCCGGCCGCGAGGGCCTCTTCCTCCTCCACGGTGGGTGGCGTGCGGCCGAGGCCGATCTCGCTGCGCGCGTGCTCCTCCAGCACCTGGGAGATCAGCGCCCTGGCGAACTGGCGCTCGTCCTCCCCGGTCATCGGGGGCAGGCCGTTGGCCTGGTCGAGCCGGCGCTGGTGGGCCAGGCGGTCGCCGACCTCCTGGCGGAAGCGCTTGACGAGCGAGTGGTCGATCATCGGTGGCTCACCAGCCTCGCCGCCAGGTCCCTGGCCGTACGGATGAGCAGCGAGCGGTCCAGCCGGCCGCCCCACTGGCCGCGCAGCAGCTCGGCGCCCTTGGGGTCGTAGGCCAGGCCGTGCACGAACTGCACGCTCGGGCCGACGATCCTGCGCACGTCCTCGATGGAGCCGCGGTAGTTGCGCGGGTCGGCGATGACGACGACGCCGTGGGCCTTGGTGATCTGGAGGCGCTCGCGCAGGTGGGCCACGTGGTCGAGGGTGGCCCTGGTGAGCAGCACGACCTGCTCGGACTCGGCGATCAGGTCGGCGAGCTGTGGGTGGGCGCCCAGGCGTCCGCAGTCGGCGATCACGTCGGCGTTCGGGATGGCGGCCAGCGACCTGCCGAGCGGGCCCCACAGCCAGGTGAGGCCGGCGGCCTGCTCGCCGTGGGTGAGCCCGACCAGCACGTCGAGCCCGCCGACGATCTTCTGGGTGTGCTGGTGGATCTGCGCGGCCTCCAGCCCGCGCCGCGCGGTGGCGCCCAGCGTGAGCAGCCCCCTGCCGGGGTTGAGCACGCCGCCGCCCGCGGCGGGCAGCCGGTAGGCGAGGTCGCCGCCCGCCGGGTCGCATTCGGCCAGCAGCACGGGACGGGGCCAGACCGCGGCGAGTGCCGTGGCGGCGGTGGTCACGCCGGGCGCGCCCTTGTCGGCGGCCAGTACGATCAGCGCCACGTCAGCGTGCCCCCGGGAGCTCGGCCACCGCGACCTGCCCGCTGGAGGCGGCAGCCACGATCTCCGGCGCGGCCGGTGCCTCGACGACCACGGTGATCTGGCCGGAATTTCCCGTTCTCGATCTGTCTCCCAAGGCGAAGACGAGCGCGTTCGCGGCGAGCACCCGGCTTTCTCCCTCGCTCGCCCTGCTCGGCACGAATATCACCTGTACGCGGTCACCCTGCTGCACACCGGCGGGCATTTGACCGGGTTTGAGCGCCAGCCCGACGGTGGCCTTTCCCGGCCCCAGCTCGCTGCTGGCCCGCACACCCATCTGATTGGTGAGCAGCGTGCCGGGCAGGATGGTGACGGCCGCGAAGCTGTCGAGCACCTGCTGCCGCTGCGACCAGGAGACGTAGTCGACACCCGTGTCGGCGATCTTCACTTCCTCGATCGCCTCCGGCCCGAACTTCTGCCCCGCGCCGACCTGCTGGGTGACGCGGATCGCGGAGACGCGGTCGCCGCTGTTCAGCACGAGCAGGGTCGTGGCCAGCGCGCCGCCCAGGATGAGCAGGACGGCCAGCGCGGCCAGCGCCGGCTTGCGTTCCCGGGGCGGGACGGGGAGCTTGCGCGAGGCCGGCCCGGACAACCCCGCCGCCGCGTTGGCGGCAGGCTGCTTTTCACTGGTCCTCATGGGTGGGGGGCTCCCGAAGGTGAATTGCGGAATTCACGCCATTATGTGGGGATCACCCGAGTGGCGGAGGCGGAATTGGCGGACCCATGCTTGTTTCGCAGGTGACATGATGTCAAGCGGAAATAATCAATGCCTATTGTTTCTACCGCGTTGACGGATGGGCAATTATCCGGTTAGCCGCACCTTCTTTAACTTCCGGCGCATAAGTCACATGCTTTCGGTCCTTCCATGCCGTTGCCGTCAACCGGCGCGCCCTGCCCCGTTCCTGGCGCTACCTTGGCGCCCGAAGTCGACCGAGGAGAGACGGCACCATGCGGATCATGCTCACCGTGATCGGCGGGCAGGGCGACCGCGACGTCGTGATCGACGGCGACGACGGCGCCACGGTGGGAAGGCTCAGCGAGGAGCTCAGCGATCAGGGCCCGCTGGCGGAGGTCGTCCGGCTGCCCAAGGCCAGGGCGCCCTACGGCATGTCCGCGACCGGCGACAGCCCCCGCGTGCCGCTCCCGCGCAGGCCGGAACGGTCCGCCATGGGGCCGCCCGCGCTGTGGCGCGACGGCCACCCGCTCGACCCGCTCGCCCCGGTCACCGCCGTGCTGCGCGACGGCGACAAGGTCACGCTGGAGGCCCACCTGGCCCCTGCCACCGTCGTCGAGGAGCCCGGCGGGGTCGCCGAGGTGCGGGTGGTGGGCGGTCCCGCCGCCGGGGCGGTGCACCGGCTGGGGCTGGGCGTGCACGTCATCGGCTCCGACCCCATGTGCGCGGTGGCGGCCGGCGATCCGGCTCTGGCCCCCGAGGCGGTGACCGTACGCGTGATGCCGGACGCGATCACCGTGGAGCGCGCCTGGCGGCCACCCGCCGACGCGCCCAAGCTCAAGCTCAAGGGGCGCTGGGCCGAGGAGGTCGCCGAGCTCACGGCGCGCACGGCGGAACGGGAGCGGGCCGAGCTCGCGGCCGGCTACGGCGAGGTGCCCGAGCTCGACGGGCAGCCGCTCACCGAGCCGGTCGAGTGGCCCGACCAGGCCGTGCTGACCTGCGGGTCCTCGGTGTTCGTGCTGACCTCGATCGAGCCGAGGGACGCCCACCTGGCGCCGCGTGGGGAAGGCGGGGTCGCCTACAACCGCCCGCCCAGGCTGCGGCGGCCCGAGCCGCGGCGCACGTTCGTCCGGCCGAAGGAGCCGACCAGGAACGAGGGGCTGCGCCTGCAGTTGCTGGCCGCCCTGCTGCCCGCCGTGCTCGGTGTCACCCTGGCGATCGCGCTCAAGCAGCCGTTCTACCTGCTCGTCGCCCTCATGACGCCGGTCATCATGATCGGCCAGTGGTGGAGCGACCGCCGCCACGGCAAGAAGCAGCACAAGAAGGCGCTCAAGGAGCATCAGGAGAAGCTGCGCGCCTACGACGAGGACGTGGAGCGCGCCCGCGTGGCCGACGAGGCGGCACGCAGGGACGACGCGCCCGACCCCGCCAGGGTGCTGCTGACCGCCACCGGGCCGCGCAGGCGGCTGTGGGAGCGCAGGATCCACGACGCCGACTCGCTCCGGCTGCGGGTCGGGCTCGCCGACCTGCCCGCCGGCCTGGAGCTGTCGGAGGAGCAGGGCGGGCGCATCGACCCGCCGATCTGCCGCTCCGTGCCGGTCGCGCTGCCCATGCGGCGGCTGGGGGTGGCGGGCGTGACAGGGCACCGTACGGCCGCGGCGAGCCTGGCGAGCTGGCTGATCGCGCAGGCCGCCACCCTGCACAGCCCGCGTGACCTGGCCATCGTGATCGTGTCCGCGCACCCCGACGCCGAGCGGCAGTGGGGCTGGATGCGCTGGCTGCCGCACTGCGCGCCGCGCGCCGGCGAGGAGTGCGTGGCGCTGGTGGGCGCCGACCCCGACTCGGCCGCCCGCCGGGTCGCGGAGCTGGCCGCCCTCATCGACGAGCGCCAGAACACCACCATCCCCGAGCTGGGCAAGGTCCCCACCGGCTGGGACGACCTCGGCGGGCCGGAGAAGCCCTCCTTCTCCTCCTATGACGTACGCCCCTACGACGTGCTGGTGATCCTCGACGGCGCCCAGGTGCTGCGCGGCCTGCCGAACATGCCGCAGGTACTGCGCCAGGGGCCGCGCTGCGGCGTGTTCACGCTGGCCATCGACGAGGACCAGCGGCTGCTGCCCGAGGAGTGCCAGACCGTGGCCGAGTGCGGCGCCGACGGCCTCGTACGCCTGCGCGGCGGCGGCCTCGACGTCATCGGCCCCCTCCTGGGCGACCTCGTCTCCCCCGCCTGGTGCGACCGCCTGGCCAGGGCGCTGGCCCCGATCCGCGACGTGAGCAGGGACGATCCGGGCGGGAACCTCCCCGACGCGGCCCGCCTGCTCGACCTGATGGGCCTGACCGTGCCGTCCGGGGCGGAGCTGGCCGCCCGGTGGGGCGAGCGGGGCAGCACCGAGGCGCTGATCGGGGTAGGGCCCGACGGGCCGTTCTCGGTGGATCTCCGGCTCGACGGCCCGCACGGGCTGATCGCCGGCACCACCGGCGCGGGCAAGTCGGAGCTGCTGCAGACGATGATCTGCTCGCTGGCCGTGGCCAACCGGCCCGACCAGCTCACGTTCGTGCTGATCGACTACAAGGGCGGGGCGGCCTTCAAGGAGTGCGTACGGCTGCCGCACACCGTGGGCATGGTCAGCGACCTCGACGGGCATCTGACGCAGCGGGCCCTCGACTCGCTGGCGGCCGAGATCCGGCGGCGGGAGCGGCTGCTGGCGTCCGCCGGGGCCAAGGACATCGACGACTACACCGGGCCGGGGCTGCCGCGGCTGGTGCTGATCATCGACGAGTTCGCGGCGCTGGTGGCCGAGTTGCCGGACTTCGTGGCGGGGCTCGTGGACATCGCGCGGCGGGGGCGGTCGCTGGGGATCCATCTGATCCTGGCCACGCAGCGGCCCGCCGGTGTGGTGACGGCCGACATCCAGGCGAACACGTCGCTGCGGATCGCGTTGCGGGTGACCGAGCCCGCCGAGTCCGCCGACGTCATCGACCTGCCTGACGCGGCGCACATCTCCAAGTCCACGCCTGGACGGTGTTACGTGCGGTCGGGGGTGGGGGCGGCGGTCGCCGTGCAGACGGCCAGGGTCGGCGGCCGCAGCCCGGTCCTCCCCACGGCGGCCGGCCATGGAGCGGGCGGGCCGGCCGCACCACCCGGCGGCGCAGGCGGCGGCTCGCACGGCAACGGCTCGGCGGGCGGCGGCCTGGCGGGCGGCAGCTACGCGGCCGGTGGCCTGGCGGGCGGCGGCCACGCGGGCGGCGATCTGGGTGGTGGGAGCTTGCGGGTGCTCGACGTGGGCTGGCGTGCGCTGGGCAAGCCGCTGCCGCCGCCTCCGCGTCCGGACGAGGAGGACTCCACGACCACGGACCTCACGCTCGTCGCCGACGCCCTCATCGAGGCCGCCAGGCTGGCCGGCGTGCCCGCCCAGCCGAGCCCGTGGCTGGACCCCCTGCCCACCCACCTCGTTCTCGACCTTCCGGACGAGGCCCCGGCGTCCGGCGACGGGTTCGCCGAGGTGGAGCCGCTGCCGTTCGGGATCACCGACCGGCCCTGGGCGCAGGACCGGAGCCCGCTGGCGCTCGACGTGGCCCACGGGGGTCACCTGCTCATCGCCGGGGCGGCCCGCAGCGGGAGATCGACGGCCCTGCGCACCATCGCGGGCTCGATCGCCGCGCACGCCTCCCCCGAGGACGTGCACCTGCACGCGGTGGACTGCGGCTCGGGCGCGCTGCTGCCACTGGTGGCCATGCCGCACTGCGGCGCCGTGGTGACCCGCGACCAGCTCGATCGGGTGGAGCGGCTGCTCACCCGGCTGCGCGCGGAGGTGGGCCGGCGGCAGCAGCTCCTGGCCGAGGCCGGGCACGCGTCGCTGGCCGAGTACCGGCAGGCGGGGCATCGGGTGCCGTGGCTGGTGTTCATGCTGGACCGCTGGGAGGGCTTCGTCGCGGCCTTCGAGAACTACGACTACGGGCGGCTGATCGAGGCGGTGCTGCAGCTCCTGCGGGAAGGGCCCGCGGTGGGGCTGAGGGCCGTCGTCAGCAGCGACCGGTCCGGGTTGCTCGGGCAGGTCTCGACGGTCTTCGACGACCGGCTGCTGCTGCGGCTGTCCGACAGCGCGGACTACGGTCTGGCGGGCTTCCCGCTCAAGGGGCTGCCCGCCACCATGCCGCCCGGGCGGGCACTGTCCATGGGCGAGCACGGGATCGTGGAGCACCACATCGCCCTGCTGGCCGCCGATCCGGCGGGACCGGCGCAGGTGGCGGCACTCCAGTCCCTGGCCCGCGCCGCCGCGGCCGATCCGGCGGCGGGAACGGAGGACGCCGCCATCCGCGTCCCCGGAGCGAAGGGCGCCGCCACCCTCGCCTCCGGGGCGGAGGGCGCTGCCGCCCATGCCGCGGGGGGCGGCGGGGCCAGGCGGCCCAGTCCGTCGCATGCCCTGGGAGCGAGCCGGGGTTCCTGGCGCTGGGGTGGGGCGCCGCCGTTGCGGGTGGACGCGCTCCCGATGCGGATCACCGCCGCGCAGACGCTGGCCCTCGATCCGGAGTTCGCGCCGCCGTCGCCGCTGTGGGCGCTGGTCGGCGCGGGCGGGGACGCGCTCGCGCCGCTCGGCATCGACCTGCAGGCCCAGGGCCCGGGCGCGGTGATCGCCGGGCCGTCCCGTTCGGGCCGCTCGTCGGCGCTGATGACGGCCGCCCGGTCACTGATCGCCCGGGGCACGCCGGTCGTGGCCGTCGCGCCCAGGCGCAGCCCGCTGCGCGAGCTGGAGGGCGCGCTGGCCGTGCTGAACGGCGACGCCACGAACCTGCAGGAGCTGGTGGCCGGGCATGACCATTACGTGGTGCTGGTCGACGACGCCGAGCTGGTGAACCCCGACGGGCCGCTGGGGACGGCGCTGGAGGAGGTGATCCGGACGGGCCGCGACGGGGACCACGGCCTGCTGATCGCGGGCGCGACGGGCGATCTGGCCGTGGCCTACCGCGGGTTCGTGGCGGAGGCGCGCAAGTCCCGTACCGGGGTGCTGCTCGCCGTGCAGGGGCAGACCGACGGCGACCTGTTCTCGATCCGCCTGCCGCGCGGCGCGGGTGGGGGGCCGTCCGGGCGCGGCCTCCTCGTGACGACCGGCACCATCACCCAGGTTCAGGCGGCTCTGCCGGACAACGTCTGATATTCAGGCGGATGACCGAAACTCCCCTATGTGTGCGTTCTATGCTGATGCCGGCGACACGTGGGGAGAGAGATGCAGACCCGGAAGGACCTCTACCAGGCGCACAAGCTGATGCAGCAGCGCCTGGGGATGGCGCTGCTGCAGGCAGAGCCGGACGTGCCCGAGTCCCCGATGCGGCGGCACAACGTGGCCATGTTCTGCGGGATCATCGTCGCGCTGCTGGTCACGGCGGCGTTCGGGATCTGGGGGCTGCTCAAGCCGGGCGCGGCGACGAACCTGGAGGCGGCCGGGCAGCTCCTCGTGGAGGAGGAGACCGGCGCCAAGTACGTCTACAGCCAGGAGCAGAAGCGGATGCTGCCGGTCGCCAACTACGTCTCCGCGCTGCTCCTGCTGGACTCCACCAACTTCGAGGTCAGGAACGTCACCGCGGCCTCGCTCGCCAAGTACCCGCGCGGGCCGCTCGTGGGCATCGCCGGCGCCCCCGACTCGCTGCCACCCAGGGAGAAGCTGGTCAAGGGCCCGTGGTCCGTCTGCGTGACCGAGGCGCCCGACGCGACGGGCACGGCGGTCCCGTACGTGACGCTCGTGGGCGGCAGTGCCGTCGGCGGCACGCCGATCGGCACCGGCGCCATGGTCGTCACGAACGGCCAGGAGAACTGGGTGATCTGGAACGACCAGCGGATGAAGACCGGCGACGCCGGCGTGCGGGTGCTCGACGCGCGCCCCAAGCGGGTGCCCTCCGCCTGGATCAACGCCGTTCCGACCGGCCCCGACTTCAAGGCGCCCGGGATCCCGGGCCTCGGGAAGAAGACGCGCGGCCCCGACGGCCGCACCGCCGCCATCGGGCGCGTCTACACCGTGAAGGGCGTCGGCGGCGCCCCCGACCGCTGGTACGTGCTGCTCGCCGACGGCCTGGCCACCGTCAACGTCACGCAGGCCACGCTGCTGCTGGAGGAGCCCGGGCTCAAGCGGGCGTACGGCGGGAAGGCGGCGATGCCGCTGGAGCTCGACGCGGCCACGGCCAACGCCGCGAGCAGCGGCCGGACCCTCACCGTGGGCGGCATGCCCACCAGCCTGCCCAAGGCGGTCGCGTCCTCGTCGTCGCCGCTGTGCTCCGTGTACGCCGACACGCAGAACGGCTCGGCCAGGGCGAAGGTGACGGTCGGCGGCACCATGGCCATCCCCGCGCCGAGCGTGCGGGGCGACCAGGAGCACTTCGACCAGGTGCTGATGCCGGCGGGCTCGGCGGCGCTGGGCGGGCTGCTGCCGGGCGACGGCCAGAAGGCGTTCGTCCAGACCTACTTCCTGATCAGCGACCAGGGCAGGCGGTACCAGCTGCAGTCGGGCGACCAGATCAACAAGCTGGGGTACGGCGTGGAGGACGTGGCGCCGATCCCCGGCAACCTCGTCCACCTGCTGCCCGAGGGGCCGGCGCTGGACCCGCAGGTGGCGCGTTCGCCGCTGCAGGTCACCGCGCAGTGACCGCGCAGTGACCGCGCAGTGACCGCGCAGTGACCGCGCAGGGGGGCCGGGCGGCCCCCCGCGTGCCGGACAACAGGTCTAGACGAAGGCGCTCATGCCGCCCATGCCGGTGGTGGGGATGCTCGGCATGCCGCCGTTCTTGGGCTGCAGGGTGCCCACGCCGGTGGCGTCGTTGCCGACGTACTCCAGGGCGGCCGGCGCGAAGTCCGGGCGGGGGCGGCTCTGCTCGATGAACTGGCCCAGCGACATGCACATGAAGTTGATGGCGCCCACGAGGACGGTGAGCATCGCCACGGACTTCATCTGCTTGCCCAGCAGGCCCCTGACCACCATACCCATGCGGGTCAGCGCTACGAAGATCGCCAGAGCCATGGCCGCCTGGACCCCGGGCCAGGGAGCGAAGATGGGGACGAGCTTCTTCCAGCCGGCGAGCAGCAGCATGGAGGTGGCCACGATCGTCGCCACCTCCGCGGCCCAGTGGTAGGCGTTGGCGAGGCTTCCCACGCCCTGGCCGACGCCCAGGTGATACTGCCCCGCCTTGTCCAGTTGCTCGATCAGGATGTCCAACGAGGCGATGCACGCGTCGCAGGCGGGCCCCTTCCACCACTCCTGCTCGAGGCATTCCTCGCGCAGGGCGCGCACCGCCTGCTTGACGGACTCGATGTTCATGTCGCCGTCGCCCTCGGGATTGCTCCACTGCTCGGCGGCCAGCGTCATGCTGTGCGGGTTGGACACCATCGTGCCGATCATCAGCGCGATGTTCCTGGCCATCGGGTACTCGTACAACATCGCGGCCGCGGCGGTCGCCGTCGTGGCCGCGTAGATGAACTGCCCGCGGTCGCTTCCTGTGCCCATGTTCTTCCTGTCTCTCTCAGGCCTCGCCGATCACGGGCGGGGCGATGTCGATGTCGTCCACCCAGTCCGCCTCGTCGCCGCGCACGTAGTCGGGCTTGTCGCGCTCGTTGTTCTGGTCGCCGCCCGCGCCGCCCATGGGAGGCATGAAGGGCATGCCCGCCATGCCCATGCCGTTCATGCCGCGCGCCGAGGCGGGGCCCGCCGCGGCGGCCTGCTGCACGCTGCCGGGCGAGACGCCCGTGGGGCTGCCGGGGGACAGGCCGGGACCGAGCGTGGTGGTGCTGGGAACGGAGGGAGTGGGTATCGTGCCCAGCTTCGAGGGGTCGAAATTGGCCAGGTCGGTCTTGGTGGGGTCGGTCGGCAGGGAGGTGTTGGGGACGGTCGGGACGGTGGGGACGTTGTGGTTGAGCTGGTCCTCGATGGAGGGGGTGGTGGGCAGCGTGGCGTTCGGGTCCGGCAGGTTGGCGTTCGGCAGGTTCGGGTTCGGCACGTTCGGGTCCGGCAGGTCGGTGTCCGGGACCTTGGTGTCCGGCATGTCCGGCGTCGGGACGTCCGTCTTCGGGAGGTCGGTGTCGGGCAGCTTGGAGTCCGGGAGCTTCGAGTCGGGCAGCTCGGAGCTGGGGATCTTGGGGGACGGCAGATCGCCCGCGCCCGGCAGGTCGCCGGTCTTCGGCATGCCGCCGCCGAGCGAGGCCGGGTCGATGCCCGGGCCTGTGCCGGGGCCCGCGTAGGGGTCGGTCTTGATGATGCCGTCGTTGTCCTTGTCGGCCTTCTGGTAGTTCTCCTCGAGCTTGGCCAGCGCCGTCCGGTAGTCCGACAGGACGTCCCTGGCCGTCTTGAGCGTGTTGTGGGCGCTGTCCTTGAGCTGGTCGTGGGCGTAGTTGAGGCCGATGCCGATGACGCCGAAGGCGGGCGGCTCGACGCGGATGCCGCCGACGTTCTGGGCGATGGCGTTCATGTTGGGCGCCTGTGCGCCCAGATCCTGGCCGACCTGCTTGATGCGGCCGTCCTCGAACTGGATCGTGGCGCCCGCGAGCGAGCCACCAGCGTACTGAGCGCCTCCGTTGTCGGTGGCCATGCACACCCTCCCAGCCCATAAATCGCGTTATGTGCGGACCTGGCTACGATATCGACAGAAATCAACTTCTTGCGTGAACAGTTGGCCAATGATCTAGACGCCTGTATGATCCGGATGGCAGCCTTTCCGCATGCGGATCAAGACCCTGATAGCAGGCGCGTGCGGCCTGGCCGTAGTGCCTCTCACCGGCGTGGGCACGGCGGATGCCGCAACGGCCGCCTCCACGCTGCAGCTGCCGTTCCCGTGTGGCGAGACCTGGGTGGGCAGCAGCAAGAGCCGCGCCCACACCGCGGGCTACGAGATCGACTTCAACGGCAGCGCGACCGACGGCAACGCCGACCTCGGCAGGACGGTCGTGGCAGCGGGCGCCGGCACGGTGATCATGTCGGAGTACCGGAGGACGGACGGCTTCGGCAACGTCATCAAGATCCGGCACTCGGACGGCACCGTGACCCTGTACGCCCACCTGAACGCCCGCTCGGTCGCCAAGGGCGCCAGCGTCCGCCAGGGCCAGAAGATCGGCACGGTGGGCAGGTCGTCCGCCAAGTACAAGGGCATGATCGCCCACCTGCACTACGAGCAGCGCACGTCGTCCGGCAGCATCGTGCCTGCCAAGTTCAACGGCACCACCTACCGCTACCCGAACCAGACGCTGACCTCGCGCAACTGCGGCGGCGGCGGCACGCAGACGCAGACCGGCAACGGCAACAACAACAGCGGCGGCAGCGGCAACCCGTACTCGGCCACGCAGATCTGCGGCTCCGGCTTCAAGCAGATCGACTCGCAGAACCTCGGCTCCGCGGGCAAGGTGGTGCTGCTCTACTCGGCCGCCACCGGCCAGAACTGCGTCACGACGCTGCGCAACAGCGGCTCGGGCAAGGCGGCCGTGCAGGCGTACCTGGAGGTCCAGGGCAAGGCCCGCAAGACCGACTCCGGCAGCTACCAGTACTACGCGGGCCCGGTGAAGGACACCGCCCGCAAGACCTGCGTGAAGTGGGGCGGAGCCATCGGCTCCGCCAGGTACGACAGCCCGCTCGAGCACTGCGACTGAGCTCAGACCAGCGTGGATGGGGTGGTGCCTTCGGGCCCACCCCATACGTCGTCGTCCTCGTAGAGGTTCGAGGTGTTCTCCCCGCTCGACTCCTCCCCCTTGCGGCGGGCGGAGACGGGGGCGTGCAGCAGCGGCATGCCCATGCTGCCGAGCCCCATCCGTCCGGCCGCGGAGGCGGCGTTCGCCGCCGCGTTCGCGCCAGGGTTGCTCATCGCCGTGTTGCTCGGGCTGACGGTGGTGGACATCCCCGGGCCGTTGCCCGGATAGGTCGCGGTGGTGTTGTTCGGGCCGTTGGGCACCCCCACCTGCGAGGGGTCGAAATTCGCCAGGTTCGTGGAGTCGTAGTCGCGGGGTGAGACGGCCGAGGGCGCCGAGGGAGCGGAGGGCGCGGAAGGAACGGACGGCGCGCCCGGCGTGGCGCCGAGGGTGCCGTTGGCGAGCGCGGACGGGTCGCCGCCGCCGTAGGCGTCGCTGTCGCCCGGCCCGCCGAGGCCTCCTGTGCCGCCCGTGCCGGCGCCGGGGTCCAGCCCGCCGTTGCCGTAGCTGCCGGGGTACTGCCCGGGAGCCGACGGGTAGGAGCCGTCGGCGGACGGGCCGCGGGGGACCGAGCCGGGGTCGAACGAGGCGTTCTGGTAGGGAGGGACGTCCCCGTTGCCCAGGCTCCCGACCTGCGGCCCGCGCAACCCGGTGTTGTTGAAGTCCGGCATCTCAGGATCGACGACGATCGGCAGCGCCTGCTGCACGTCCGCCGGCAGGGTCTCGTAGTGCTGCGCGATCCGCTCGTTGACCTCCCGCAGGTGCTGGGTGGCCCGGTCGCTGCTGCGCTTGATGCCGTAGAACGGGACCTGGTCGGCCCAGTCGATGTCGTTGTCGGAGCGGGAGTCACGGCCCCTGCTCTCGACCACGTTGGCCTGCGCCCACTGCAGCGTGTCGCCGTACGGCTTCAGCGACCTGCCCATCGCGCCGAGCTTGGCGGCCAGCTCGACCACGCTGGCGTGCAGGCTGCGGAGCTGGAGCTGCGTCTGGTACGCCGCGGGCCCCCTGTAGTGCTCGGCCAGCTCGGCGGCCTTCGTCTTGAGGTCCGCGGCGAACTCGTTCAGCAGCGGCTCGGCGGCCTGGTAGTACAGCCCCGCGAGCTGGACCGCGGCCGGGTCCGTCGCGTCGATCATGTCCCGGATCTCACCGATGGTGTCCCGGAACATGCTCTCCATGAACCCGGCCTCGCGCACCGACGTGTCGATCGGCTGGTCGCCGTAGCGGAGAGTGAAGGTCTGTGTCTCGGGCTGGTCAGCCATGGCGCTCTTCTTTCGTCTCAGGCCTGACGCGAGGTGGCTTCCTCGGTCGCCTGCTCGGCGGTCTGGGACGTCCGTGCGATCTCCAGCACGGCGTCGAAGGACTCCTCCGCCTGCTTGTTCAGGCCGGCGTAGAGGCCGCTGGTGGTGCCGGGCTCGCCGATCAGCATCGAGTAGGCGCTGAAGGCGGCCGTCCCGTACTGCATGGCGGCCTGCCACTGGCCCATCTGTTCCTGGTTGAGCGCGCAGTGCGCCTGGAGGTCCGGCAGCGAGCCGGCGCCCGGCGGGAGCTGCGGCCCCGGCACCGGGTCGCCGGGCGCGACGGCGTACTCCGTCACCGGGATGCCGGAGGAGGTGGTGAGCTTCTTGAGCAGCTCGTGCAGGTCTCCCGCGATGCGCCGCACCTCGGCACGGTCGGTGTACGGGTCCTCGTTCTCGTCGTCGTCCGACGCCCCCGGCCAGTTCTGGTCGAGCTGGATGGCCATGCCGCCTCCCTCAGTTGCGGATCACCGGCGAGATGGTGCTCTCCGTCGCCGAGTGCCAGTCGTCGCGTTCTCCCTTGAGGTTCGTCCCCTGTTCCTGCTGCTCCTGCTCGCCGGCGGGCGCGCCACCGCCCATCGGCATGAAGGGGTAGCCCATGCCGCCCGCGCCCGCCCTGACCGCCGCCGCGGCGCCGGGGACGCCCGGCTGGGTGTACGGGCCGGATCCGCCGATCACGGCGGGGGCGGCGCTGCCCGTGGGCGTGACGTAGGTGGTCTGCGGCGTCGTGACGGGGGTGTGCGTCGGCGTCGGCGTGGTGGGCGCCGGCGGGGTGCTCGCCGTCTCGGTGGCCCGGGGGTCCTGGGTCTCGGTCCCGGTCTGCGTGGCGCGTTCCGGGTCGGTGGTGCTGCTGTCGATCACGGACGGCGTGGTGCCGTCGGTGCCGTCGCTCTGGTTCCCGGGCGCCGGGGAGCCCTGGTCGGCGGGTGGGCCGGAGGAGCCGGGGTTGTCGGGGGAGCCCGGGGTGTCGGAGGAGCCCGGGCCGTCTCCACCCGGGGTCTCGGCGCCCGGCCGGTCTCCGGGGCCCGTTCCCGAGCCGGTGCCCGGGCCTGAACCGGAGCCGGGCGACCCGTCCGACCCGCTGGAGCCGTTCGACCCGCTGGAGCCCGACGAGCCGGTGGAGCCGCTGGAGCCGCCCCAGCCGGAGGAGCCGCCGGTGGAGCCGCCGCTGCTCCGGGAGTCGCGGAAGTCGTGGGGCGTGCCCTGGTCGATCACCGGCATGTCCCGGCCGCCGTCGTCGGTGACCGGCGTGACCGTCGGCAGGTCGATGGTCACGCTCTCGGGGATCTTGAAGTCGTACAGGTCGACGATGTGCCGGTCGAGCTTCTCCATCGCCCGCCTGGCGGCCTCGTCGTCCAGCTGGGACGCCTGCGGGGTGGCGCCGGGCGTGGGCTGGTCCCAGCCGTTCGTGGTCTGGGGGCCGAGCATCGGCGGCGTGGTGGGCTCGGGGCTGGCCGAGGCCGTCGGCGAGGGGCCGGGCGAGGGCTGGGGCTCGGCGTCGGACCGCTGGTTCGAGGCCGCCCGCACCTCCTCGATGGCCGTCGGCAGGTAGTCGCGCCCGTAGAGGGTGAGTGCCTCGGACATCTTGGTCATCGCGTCGGCCAGCTCGGTGCCGCTGGCGTGCAGCATCTGCAGCGCGCGCTGGGTCTTCGCGGCCGCCTCCGAGCGCCAGGCGTCGTTGAGCGCGACGCCGATGTCGGGCAGCGCGTCGGCCACCGCCTTGATGGCCTCGGCCACCCGGCCGTAGGTCATGCCGCGGTCGTGCACCTCCAGCGGGGAGGTGCCGTCCAGCCACCGCTGGATCTCCTCGCGGGAGGCGCTGACCTCGCCGGCGTTCGGCCGCCTGGAGGGGTCGCGGATGTCGACGGTCCGCTCAGCCACTGACTCTCACCTTCAGCTTTCGCCCCTGACGGGGTTGGTGCGCTCGTAGACCGCGGCACTGTCCCTGATCGCCTGCACGACGCGCTGGCAGCACTCGACGTACTCCTGGTACAGGGTCGCCAGGCGCTGCCCGCGGCCCTCCAGGGACACCTGGCCGCCCGGGTCGGGCCCGGTGGTGCCCACGCTGTGCGCGAACGCGGCGGCGGCGGGCCAGCTCCCGATGTGCTGCTGGGTCAGGTCGAAGTACCTGGTGAGTGCCTCCACCGCGCCCGTGCCGCCGTCCTTGGTGCCCCCGGGGCCCTGCGTGGGCACCAGGGCGATCTCCAGGTCGTCGGCGACGGCACGCATCTTGCCGACGTTGTAGAACAGATCGGCGTCGGTGTCGTCCAGCCCCCGCCACTGCGCGGGGTCGAGCTCCCCCATGATCCTCTCCTCACGCGTTCGGCCACCGCGGGCGGTGGCCGAAGAAAGAACGACGGCGGAGTGACGGCTCAGCCGTCGTACCACATCGCCTTGTTACGGGCCTCCGCGGCCTGGTAGTTCTGGTTCGCGATCTGGACGGCGCCGCGCAGCTCCACGAGGTTCGTGCTCATGGTGGCGGCGGCGTTGTCCCACTTGGTCTTGAAGCGCATGAACTCGGCCTTGGCGCCCTCGACGTCGCCGTCCCAGTTCTCCTCGAGCTGCTGCAGCAGCTTGGCCACCAGGTCGTCAAGGGCCTGGTCGAAGGCCTTGACGATGTCCTCGTAGTCCTTGGCGGCCAGGTCCATGTTCTTGAAGTTGACCTTGGTGAAATCCATCTCAGGCATGTCGGTCCCCCTTACCTGACGTCCGCGTTGATGAGCGACTCGACCTTGCCGACACCGGCCTGCACGTCGTCGTCGGTCATGCTGTAGGTGATCGCGTTGGCGCCCATCTTCTCCGCGATGCCCTCGAGGTCCTGCCGGACGGCGCGCATCTGAGCGTCCCAGCTCTCCATGATGGTGCGGAACCGGTTGGCCGCCGGGCCGAGCCAGTCGGCGTTGAGCAGACCGTTGGAGGTGGTTTCGACCGCGACGCGCAGACCCTCGATGAACTGGGCCGTGTCAGTGACGTGTCCCGCCGCCAGGTTGATCTGGGAGCTTGACGCCCCAAAATAGCTCACTTGCTACCTCCGTGGTGTGCAATTTCGGTCGCTTATCCATATAAGCACCATTTGCCTCTTGAGTAACAGGCGTCCCTATGGCGAAGATGTAACAGGATCTCGACAGGGGAGCAAACCCGCTGGTAAATCAGAGGTCGAGGTCTCGGCGGATGCGGTCCAGCTCGCCCATGACGTTCTCGAACGCCCGGTCGTAGTTGGCCTCCGCCTGCCTGATCGGCTTGAGCAGGGCCTCCGGATCGTTCATGAGGCGCGACGGCGTGGCGGCCGCCCCGAACAGCTCGGCCATGAGCTCCTCGATCTCGCGTTGCAGGTCCGCCGTCGCGGCGTGCACGGCTTCCTTGACCTTCTCCGACAGCTCCGCGGCCGCCAGGCGCATGGCCTTGGGGTGGATGTCCAGGGTGCGGATGCCCTCCTGGGCGTACTCGACGACGACCATGCCGTCGGCGTCCTCACCCCTGCCGACCACCAGCGGCAGACGCCTCTGCAGCTCGTCGGACTTGGCGAGCTGCTCGTCGACGCCGCGCAACAGACGTTCGACGTCGATGTTGGCGAAGTCCCCGAAATCCGTCACGAGTCACATCTTGCACCAAGAGCCACGTTCACGGCGTGGTTGTGCTCACATCCGGCGCGATCCAGTCAAAGTTCTGCGAACCGGCCGGAAGACGCCCGGGGGCGGGCGGCTCCTTGAAGGAGGGGTAGTTGCTCACGTCGAGGCGGGCCCGCTGGAAGTCGATGGCGGCGACGCCCGTCGGCGCCACGTAGCCGAACTGGCGCTCCTTCTTGGCCATGGTCGTCAGCGTGTCGCCGCCCTTGGACAGCAGCGCCCCCATCACGCCGGTGCCGATCGTCACCGCCGTGAGGACCTTGGCGCCGGTGAGCTGCTCCAGGAGCATCCCCAGGGCCCGCGTGTGCGGAGCGGGGAACATCTTCAGCCACAGGGCCCTGATGAGCGCCGCGACGGTCGCCGCGCCCAGCACCGAGATGGCCACCCAGTACGCGCGGAACGCGGCGGCGATCTCGTCGAGCACCTTGCCGATGTCGTCGAACATCTTGCGCAGGGCGCCGATCTCGCCGTGGAAGCGCGCGTGCACGCGCGCGTACTCCTGCTGGTCGGCCGCGATCCAGCCGGTCTCGGAGGTCTTGAGTATCTGCGGCATGAGGTTCTTGACCCCGTCGTCGAGCCGGGCGCTCATGCCGACGCTCCAGATCGTGCCGGCCCGCGCGATCTCCCCCTCGTCCGCGTTGACGGTGGCGGCGACCATGACGGCGGGGATGACCCAGGCGGAGATCCGCCCGGCGGCCCGCAGCGAGGCCAGCCCCCTGGAGGCGGAGCTCTCGGCGCCCGCGGCCGACAGGGAGCCGAGCTTCCCGCTCTCCGGGTTGAGCGGGATCAGCGGCGACGACCCCCGGGACACCGGGGAGAGAGCGTTCAGGTACGGGTCGCTCATGCGCGGTATCCGACCATGTTCGCCTTCTCGGCGGCGTTCCAGTTGCGCTCGCAGTGGGTCATGGCCGTCACCCAGCTCTCCAGGGTCTCCATGGCCTCGCCCATGATCTGGTCACACCGGGCCTGGACGTCCTTGTAGGTGCCCCCGATGATCGGGTCGCCGAACGTCCCGAAGCCGTTGCCCTGCACGTCGGCGGCCGGGATCATGCCGCGGACGAAGCCGACCATGTCGTCCTTCAGCTCCCGGTCGATGCGCCCGCGCGTCTTGCGGATGGTGCTCGAGGTGATGTGGATCTCGCGTGTGGTTCCCACAGATCTGGATTCTTGCGGTGGTTTGCACCCGTTTCATCACTCATAGCGGGATTTTTCTGATCACTTCAGCATCTGGTCATGTGGCACTCCCCAACTGTTAACCCGGACCGGGTGGCGTGCTCGCATGAGTTCCCGCGACTTCAACCCCGACGACCTCGACAGCCTGCTGCGTGACAGCGAGCGCTCGCTGCGCGAGCTGACGAGCATGATCGGCGAGCTGCAGAGCATCTCCGGCGCGGGAGAGAGCCGCAGCGGCGCGGTCACCGCGACGGTGGACGCCAACGGCCGGCTCGACCAGCTCAAGCTGGCCGCCAGGGCGAGCCGCATGGAGCTGGACGAGCTGACCGAGGAGATCGTCCAGGCCGTCCGGGCCGCCCAGGACGACCAGACCCGCAGGGCCATGGCGCTCATCCCCGTCTCCCCCCAGCTGGGAGGCGTCTCCCTGGAGGAGATCCAGCGCCAGTTCGACGAGATCCAGGACTCCTTCACGCGCGACATGCACGAGCGGATGGCCGACCTGGAGGCCATCCGCCGCCGCTCGCTCGACGACGACTGAGGCCAGGGCCGGCCAGGGGCTCAGCCGCCGAGCCCGCGCACCCAGGCGTACACGTCCAGCACGCCCAGCGCCAGCGGCACCAGCGCCACGATCAGCAGCCACTCCACGATGTCGGCTGCCCGGCCCCAGAACGGCGAGAGCCGCCCGTCGGGCAGCCAGACCCCCATGCCGACCACGATCATCGCCGTCCACAGCAGCCCCAGCAGCACCGCGACGGCGGCCAGGCCGCCCACCACGACGCCGATCTGCACGCCCACCGCGGCCAGGCCGCCGAACCCGACGAGCATCAGCCACATCCGCTGCCCGACGCCCTGGAACACGCGCGCCCGCATGAGCTGCGCCAGCGCGAGCACCACGGACATGATGGCGGCGATCCACGTGCCCTCGGCCAGCAGCAGGGCGTGCGCCCCGAGCCCGACCAGGCAGATCGCGACGATCATGCCGGTTGCGTACCGCTGCGCCGCGCCGGTGCGCTGGAGCACGGAGGCGCTGTCGAGGTTCTGGTTGTCGCCGCGCAGCTCCTCCGCGTTGGTGGGCATGGTCGGCAGCGGCACCCTGGCCAGGCGGAACGACAGCACGGGGACCAGCGGCCCGAACGCCATCACGACGGCCGCCGCGACGGCCGCCACCCCTCCGGGGGACGCCCCGGCCACCATCACCACGGCCGCGCACACAGCGCCCACCATGGAGGCGATGGCCGTGCCGAGGAAGCCGGGCACGCCGCCGGCGATCGCGGTGCCGCCGATGGTGGCCACCAGCGCGGTGCAGGCCAGCGCCCCGAGCACCTGCGGCGCCCCCAGCGCCGCCAGGCCGCCGCCCGCGGCAGGAGCCAGCAGCCCGGCCAGGAACGCGTACGGCAGCGCGGCGTGCCCGATCAGCGCGCCCGCGCCCGAGTGGCCGACCGCCCTGGACAGCGCCACGCCGACCCCGACGAGCACCAGCGCCAGCGCCCCCGCCACGATCGCGGTGACCAGCGGCGTCAGCCCGCCGAACGCCAGCGCCACGACCCCGGCCAGCAGCAGCCCGCAGGCGGCCCCGCCGCCCATCGCGCGCGTGTGCCTGGCCTCCCAGCTCCCCCTGCCCTCGCGCACGCCGGTGGCGACCACGTCGGCCACGTCGTCGAACCTGGCGGGCGGCAGCGCCACCTGGCGCGGCCGCAGGTAGAGGATCTCGCCGTCGAGCACGCCGAGCTGGGCCAGGCTCTGCCCGAGGTCGAAGGGCGGCCCGCCGATCCGCTGCAACGTCCAGCCGGGCGCCGCGGCCGTCTCGCCGCCCAGCTCGCCCATGGCCCGCAACAGGCCGGGCAGCACGTGCGGCAGCGGGATGTCTGCGGGCAGCGCCAGGTCGGCCTTCCTGCGCGGCCCCACCACCGTGACGTGGCAGAGCGGCGGGAGCGGCGCGGGCATCTGGTGCAGTCCGTGCGGCGAAGGCGGGATCTCGGCCAGCGAAGTCACAGGGCCAACATAGCGAGGAGAAGTTAACTCATACCCCAACTCGGACGTAAGGCACATCTGGTAAGAAGGTTCTTCCGAGCGTCAGAAGGGCCTGTCCAAGGGTGAGCATCGTCGTCGTACGGCGTCCCGAGCGCCGTCCCAGCCCGAAGCCGCCGCGTGGCGAGATCCTCCTGGAGTCGCCCCCGGAGATCCCCGAGGTCCAGTCACAGGGCATGATGGCGGCCCTCACGTGGCTGCCGATGGTGGCCGGAGCGGCGGCCATGGGCCTGATGTTCACCGCCAACGGCACCAACGCCAACCCCATCATGTACGTCGCCAGCGGCCTGTTCGCCTTCTCCATGGTCGGCATGACGCTCGGCCAGCTCGGCCGCCAGGCGGGCGAGCGCAAGCAGCGGCTCAACGGCGCCCGCCGCGACTACTTCCGCTACCTGGCCCAGATCCGCAAGCGCGTCCGCAAGGCCGCCGTCCAGCAGCGCGAGGCGCTGGAGTGGAGCGGCCCGGCCCCCGACACGCTGTGGTGGACCGCCATGGGCCCGCGCCTGTGGGAGCGCCGCCCCCGCGACGAGGACTTCAGCACCGTACGCCTGGGCACCGGCACCCAGAAGCTGGCCATCCAGCTCATCCCGCCGGACTCCAAGCCCGTCGAGGACCTGGACGCCCTGACCGCGGGCGCGCTGCGCAGGTTCATCCGCACGCACTCCACGGTCTCCCAGCTCCCGGTGGCCGTGGCGCTGCACTCGTTCGCCCGGATCAAGCTGGACGGCGACCCGGCCATGGTCCGCGACCTGGTGCGGGCGATGGTGGCGCAGATGGTGACGTTCCACTCGCCGGACGACATGCGGATCATGGTCTGCGCCGGCCGGGAGTGGATGGGCCACTGGGAATGGGTCAAGTGGCTGCCCCACGCCCTGCACCCGGAGGAGAACGACGGCGCCGGCCAGGTCAGGCTCATGGCCGAGAACCTGGCCCAGCTCGACCGGCTGGTGGGCGGCGAACTGAAGGAGCGGGCCCGGTTCAAGCCGGGCGCCTCGCCGGACGTGCTGCCGTACCACGTGCTCATCCTGGACCACGGGCACGTGCCGCAGGACTCGCAGCTCGGCGCGGACGCCATCGACGGCGTCACCGTCATCGACCTGTCGAACTCCTCAGGCGTCGTCGAGGAGCGCAGCACGCTGCGCCTGCGCATCAACCAGACCGGCTTCCACATGGTCAAGATCGACCACGCGGGCAAGGAGAGCACGAACCGGCTCGGCGACCCCGACGCGCTCGACTACATCAGGGCCGAGGGGCTGGCCCGCCAGCTCGCGCCGCTGCGAGCCTCCACGGCCAAGGGCGGCGAGGCCCAGGACGTGCTGTCCACCAACACCACGCTGACCGACCTGCTCGGCGTCGGCGACCCCACCCGGCTCGACACCGGCCAGACCTGGCGGCCCCGGGCCGGCCGCAACCGGCTGCGCGTCCCGATCGGCCTCGGCAGCGACGGCCGGCTGGTCGAGCTGGACATCAAGGAGTCCGCGCAGGGCGGCATGGGCCCGCACGGCCTGGTCATCGGGGCCACCGGCTCCGGCAAGTCGGAGCTGCTGCGCACGCTCGTGCTCGGCCTGGCCGTCACGCACTCCTCCGAGATACTCAACTTCGTGCTCGTCGACTTCAAGGGCGGCGCCACGTTCCTCGGCCTGGACGGCCTCTCGCACGTCTCCGCGGTCATCACCAACCTCGAGGACGAGCTGCCGCTGGTCGACCGCATGCACGACGCGCTGCACGGCGAGATGGTGCGCAGGCAGGAGCTGCTGCGCGCGGCCGGCAACTACGCCTCGCTGCGCGACTACGAGCGCGCCCGAGAGCAGGGCGCCAACCTGCAGCCGATGCCCACGCTGTTCGTGGTCCTGGACGAGTTCAGCGAGCTGCTGTCGGCCAAGCCCGAGTTCATCGACCTGTTCGTGATGATCGGGCGGCTCGGCCGGTCGCTGGGCGTGCACCTGCTGCTCGCCTCGCAGCGGCTGGAGGAGGGCCGGCTGCGCGGGCTCGACACGCACCTGTCGTACCGGATCGGCCTGCGGACGTTCTCGGCCATGGAGAGCCGGGTCGTGCTGGGCGTGGCCGACGCGTACGAGCTGCCGTCCGCGCCCGGCAACGGCTACCTGAAGTTCGACACGACCGGGATGACCCGGTTCAAGGCCGCGTACGTGTCGGGCCCGTTCACGCCCGCCTCCGGGCACGTGGCCACCGCCGACGGCACGGTGCCGATCAGGGAGGTCGTCCCGTACGGCCCCGACTTCGTGCCCGTGCCGCTCGTCGAGGAGCCGGTGGAGGCCGCTCCCCAGGAGGAGAGCAGGTCGCAGCAGAGCCTGCTCGACGTCGTCGTGGGCCGGCTGGTCGGCAAGGGCCCGCCCGCGCACCGCATCTGGCTGCCGCCGCTGGCCGAGCCGCCGACGCTGGCGCAGTTGCTGCCGCCGCTGTCGATCACGCCCGAGCTGGGGCTCTCGACGCCCGGCTGGCCGGGGCGCGGGCGGATGCAGGCCGTCGTCGGCATCATCGACCGGCCGTTCGAGCAGCGGCGGGACCCGTACTGGCTGGATCTGTCGGGCGCGTCAGGGCACGTCGGCGTGGCCGGCGGGCCGCAGAGCGGCAAGAGCACGGTGCTGCGCACGCTGATCGCCAGCATGGCGCTCACGCACACGCCGGCCGAGGTGCAGTTCTACTGCCTGGACTTCGGCGGCGGCGCCCTGTCGGGGATCGAGGGGCTGCCGCACGTCGGCGGCGTGGCCAGCAGGCTGGACGCCGACCGGGTCCGCCGTACGGTCGCCGAGATCGCCGGCGTGCTGCAGCAGCGCGAGCGGATGTTCACCGAGCAGGGCGTGGACTCCATGGTCACCTACCGCAGGCGGGTCGCCGACGGCTCGCTCAAGGGCGACGGCTGGGGCGACATCTTCCTCGTGGTGGACGGCTGGCTCACGATCAGGCAGGAGTTCGACGCGCTGGAGCCGGTCATCACCGACCTGGCGGCGCGCGGCCTGGGCTACGGCATCCACGTGGTGGCGGCCACGAACAAGTGGTCGGAGTTCCGGCCCGGCATCAGGGACCTGTTCGGCACCAGGATCGAGCTGAAGCTGGGCGACGCGTACGAGTCCGAGATCAACAGGAAGAAGTCGCTCGCCGTGCCGGAGGGCGTGCCAGGGCGCGGCCTGACCAGGGACGGGCTGCACTTCCTCAGCGCGCTGCCGCGCATCGACGGCGTGCAGGACGCCGAGGACCTGACGACCGGCGTGCAGGGGCTCGTCACGGCCGTGCGGGACTCCTGGCAGGGCCCGCCGGCCAAGAGCGTGCGGCTGCTGCCCTCGGTGCTGCCGGCCGCGTCGCTGCCCGGGCCCGAGGAGAGCGGCAGCAGGAGCAGGATCGCGATCGGCGTGGACGAGGCCACGCTCTCCCCGGTGTTCCTCGACTTCGACACCGACCCGCACTTCGTCGTGCTGGGCGACAACGAGAGCGGCAAGTCCAACCTGCTCAAGGTGATCACGGAGAACGTCGCGGCCAGGTACGAGCCGCGCGAGGCGATGATGATCTTCATCGACTACCGGCGCTCCCTGCTGGACACGGCCGTGGGCGACAACCGCATCGGCTACGCCGCCTCCGCCAAGGCCGCGCTCGACCTCGTCCAGGACGCCCGCAACGCGCTGCTCAAGCGGCTGCCGCCGGCCGACCTCACCCCCGAGCAGCTGCGTGCCCGCGACTGGTGGAAGGGCTCCGACCTGTACATCGTGGTCGACGACTACGACCTGGTCTCCGGCTCGAACAACCCGCTGATGCCGCTGGCCGACCTGCTGCCCCAGGCCCGCGACATCGGCCTGCACCTGATCCTGTCGCGGGCGATGGGCGGCGCGGGCCGGGCCATGTTCGAGCCGCTGATCCAGCGGCTCAAGGACATGGCCAGCCCCGCCGTCATCCTGTCCGGGACCAAGGACGAGGGCTTCCTGTTCGGCAACGTCCGCGCCCAGCCGCTACCACCCGGACGCGGCTTCCTCGTGGACAGGAAGTACGGCTCGCGGCTGGCGCAGACGGCGCTCTGGCCGCCATCGGAGGACTGAAAGGATCATGGCAGGCCTCGACATCCACTACGACGCGCTCGACGACTGCCGCACCGCGGCCAGGACGCTGATGGGCCAGTTCGGCGGCCTGGCCGACGACTACCCGGCGGACCGGCCCGACTCGACGATCTTCGGCCGGGTGGGCGGCGCGTCGGCGCTGGCCGACGCCGTACGCACGGTGGAGACCACCTGCGACAGCGAGTTCGGCAAGGCCAAGAGCCTGCTGGAGAGCGTCGAACGGGCGCTCGACCTGGTGCAGAGCAACGTACGGAGGGCGAACGAGCCGTCATGAGCGCCCGTGAAGGCATCCGCGAGCTGCCCAACGGCGAGGCCCTCGCCGACCTGGCCGACGAGGTCAGCGGCAGCCCGTCGTCGATCCGCGACATCGCCGCCCGCTGGCGCGCGGCCGCGAGCCGGGTGAGCACCAGCACCGGCACGCTGGGCGGCGCCGTCTCGACCGTGGACCTGGCCTGGGAGGGCGAGTCGGCCAACGCCTTCGTCGGCTACATGTCGAAGTACGGCAAGGCCGGCCAGGACCTGCACGACGCCCTGGTCGGCTGCGCGGGCAAGCTGGAGAAGGCCGCCGACACCCTGGAGTCGTCCCAGCGCGTCGTGGACGGCATCTGCGACCGGCTGCTCACCCGGGTGGGCACGTACAAGCGGAACAACCCGGACGCCGAGCAGGAGGAGCTCGACGAGCGGATCGGCCAGTGGGTCAACGACGAGATCGCCGTCGCGCGCCCGACGGTGCAGGAGGCCAGGGACGCGGTCAACGACGCCAAGGAGGCGCTCGGCACCCTGATGAGCGAGCGGGACACCACGTTCCGGCAGATCGGCCTGGCCGGGGAGGAGAGGTTCACGCCCGACTCCGGATACCGCTTCGACTGGCGGCGCACGGAGAGCTACACCGCGCAGACCGCCGCGGGCGGTCCGGGCGGCAGCCCCGTCGTCGGCGCCGGGCCCGGCGGGTACGGCCCCAGCGGCCTGCCGCCGGCCGGCGGCGGCCCCGCCCCGACGGGACAGGTCAAGGAGTGGATCGAGCAGGCCATCGCCATCCTGCGGGACCACGGCTACCCGGCCGACAAGATGAACCCCAACGACATCTGGATGGTCATCCAGCACGAGTCGGGCGGCAACCCGAACGCGATCAACCTCTGGGACTCCAACGCCGCCGCCGGGCACCCCTCCAAGGGCCTGATGCAGACCATCGACCCGACGTTCGACGCCTACTCCCTCGGCGGGAGCATCTACGACCCGGTGTCCAACATCGTCGCGGGCGTGCGGTACGCCATCGAACGCTACGGCAGCGTGTCCGCCGTGCCCGGCGTCGTGGGCATGAAGACCGGGGCCGGCTACAGCGGCTACTGATCCGTCCCGCGCCGTGGTGCCACGGCGCGGGACGCCCGGGCTAGCCGCAGTTGTCCCACGGGGCGCTCGTGCTGCCCGACCCGGCGCTGCCGGAGTAACGCACGCACTTGCCCTTGGCGGACAGCTTCACCGGACCCGCGTAGTACTCGTAGTTCCCCGAGTCGGTCTGGCTCCCGCCGCCCTGCACCTCCAGGGTGGCGCTGACCGGCGTCGCCTTGCCGACGTTCGCCCCCGACTTGAGGGTGACCACGCAGTTCTGTCCCGTGCCGTTGTTCCAGAGCTGGTACGTGGTGCCCCCGCTGAACGAGCTCGACCGCTGCACGACGAACCCGCTCCCGCACACCTGGGTCGCGCTGTACGGGTTCGGCTTCGGCGCCGCGGTGGTCTTGGTGGGCTGGGGCTTCTGGGTGGTCTTCGTCGGGGTGGGCCGCGGCTCCGGCTCCCGCGTCGGCTCCTTGGTCGTCTTCGTGGGGGTCGGCGTGGGGGTCGGCGTGGGCTTCTTGGTGGGTTCGACCGTCTTCGTGACCGTGGCCGTCGGCTTGGGCTTGGCCGTCTTCGACGGCTTGGCCGTGGGCGTGGTCTTCGGCGTCCTGGTCCTGGTGGGCGTCACGGTGACGGTGGGGACCGGCACCGGCTGCTGCGTGATCGCCGGCGGGGTCGGCACCGTGGTGAGCACGGGGACCTCCGCCGAGCTGCTGGGCTCCTGGGACGGCAGCTCCATGGGGCCGACGCCGTTGTCGTCCGGGCTGGGCGTGGTCGTCGCCCACGGCGCGGTCACCTCGGTCTGCGGCTGCGTGGCCGGAGGGGTCCCCTGCCCGTGGGCGGCGGCGTTGTCCGGGCTCGGGCTGCTGGAGGCCGCGGCGGCGGGCGCGAACGTGACCTTGTCCGAGTACTGGCTCGCGCCCCACAGGCCGAGTCCCGACAGCAGCACCACGGCCGTCACCCCGGCCACCAGGCCGATGGGGAACGGCTTGCGCGGCTGGCCGTCACCCTGCCTGTGGAGGAGGTGCGGCGGGTGCTGGGGCGGGTGCTGCTGCTCCGCGATGGGCGGCGGGCCCCACACCGGGGGCTCGTGATGGCCGGGCCCCATCGGGGGCGGCACGACGGCGCCCTGCTGCGGCGGCACGACGACACCGTGCTGCGGCGGCACGCCGTCCGGGCCCATCGGGCCGGGCCCCATGCCGTCCGGCCCCATCGGGCCGGGGATCGGCGCGCCGCGGCCCAGGGGAGCCGGCGGCATGCCGTGCGGAGCGGGCCCCTCGCCCACCGGCGGCGGCCCCCACGCGGGGCCGGGAGGCATCGGCCTTTCACCCATCGGACCGGGAGTCCCCTCACCCATCGGGCCGGGGCCGGCCACGGGACCCGGCATCACCGGGCCGGGGCCGGCCACGGGACCCGGCATCGTCGGGCCGGGGCCGGCGGGCATCGGGCCCTGCGGGTGCATCGGGCCGTCCGGCAGCCGGGGCACCGCAGCGCCCTCGATGGCCAGCTGGATCGGCAGGATCAGCGGCGGCTGCCCGCCGGGCGGCGGCACGGGGCCGGAGCCCGGCCGGCCGGCCTGGGGCGGCACGGGAACGCCGTCGAGCAACGTCGGAGCGAGATCGCCGGACCCCGGCGGCGGCACGGGAACGCCCTGGACGGCCGGCGCGGGCATGGGCGCGTTCGCGTCGCCGAGGAGCCGCAGCAGCGCCACGTACGCCGTGGGCCGCCCCGTCACCTCCTTGGCCAGCGCGGCCACCACCACCTGCCGCAGCGGCTCCGGCAGCTCCCCGATCCGGGGCTCCCCGTTCAGCACGCTCTCCTTGTCGTGCTCGAACGGCGCGGCGCCGGTGGCGGCGAACACCACGGTCGCGGCCCAGGAGAAGACGTCGGCGTACGGGCCGTACTGCAGCCCGGCGAGCTGCTCGGGTGCCCGGAAGCCGAGCTCGCCGGCGGGCTCGCCCAGCTCCATGTCGGTGACGCGCGGGCCGTCGGCGGTGAGGATCACGTTCGACGGCGTGAGCCCCCGGTGCGCGAACCCCGCGACGTGCACGGCGGTCAGCGCGGTCAGCATGCCCACCGCGACGCGCTCCAGCGCGTCACCGCTCAGCGGCCCGTCCGCCGCGACGGCCTCGGCCAGCGAGCGGCCCTCGACGTACTCCCTGACCACGTACGGCCGGCCGTCCTCGACGCCGGCGGCGATCGCGCGGGCCACGTAGGAGCTGGACACCCGGGTGACGTTCCGCAGCCGCTCGGCGAAGCCGGGGTCGGCCGCCGGGTCGGTGCTCAGCGTCTTGACCACGACCTGGGGCGCGTCCTCGGATTCCCGGCCCAGATGGACGGCACCGCGCGGGCCCTCGCCCAGGCGGCCGACGATCTCGTGGCCGCCGATCCGTTCAGGCTTCTGGGAGTCCTTCTCCGCCATGACCATCCTTCCGGCATTACGTCATGATCGGAGGACATTTAATCAAATATGCCCCATACGCATCAGGGGTTTCGGTTAGGCGCTCTGACTATTAACCGTCAATTAGCGCTGGAGCCGCCCGAGGAGCCCGCCCGCCAGCCGCGCCGCCGTCCCATCGGCACGAAGATCCAGGCCATGATCGTCACTCCGGCCAGCGACAGCCCTCCCGCCGCGACCGCGGTGGCCACCTCGATGGAGCGCTGGTCGGGCGGCACGACCTTGCGCACCGCCGAGGCGGGCAGCGGCTCCGGCACCGGCGGGGCCACCGCCACCTGCTCCGACGGCAGCACCGCGGTGACCGCCAGCAGCGGGTTGACCATGCCCGCGCCCGTGCCCTTGCCGGAGGCGCCGTCCGCGGTCAGCGTGATGCGGCGGCGTACCCGGAGCTGGTCGAGCTGGGGGTGGCGGGAGCGGACGAGCGCGGCCACGCCCGCCACGTACGGCGCCGCGTAGCTCGTGCCCTCCAGGTTGCTCCGGTAGCCCTTGCCCGTCCACGTGGAGCTGAGGCCCTCGCCGGGGCCGAGCACCGCGACGGCGTTCGGGTTGGAGAACGTCGAGCGCCCGCCGTTCGGGGTCGCCGAGCCCACCGACAGCACGCCGTCGTAGGCCGCCGGGTAGGCCGGGCCGGTGGAGCCGTCGTTCTTCTCCACGTTGCCCGCCGCGGCGACGATCACGATGTCCCGGCCCAGGGCGTAGTCGACGGCGGACTTGAGCTCCGGCTGGTCGTGCGCCTGGATGGAGACGTTGATGACGTCGGCGTTCTCGTCCGCGGCCGTCCTGATGGCCTTGGCCAGCAGCGCCACGTCGCCCAGCGAGGTGGTCGTCTGCTTGATCGACAGCAGCCTGACGGCCGGGGCGACGCCGTGGAAGGGGAGGTCGGAGCGGGGCTGACCGGCGATGATGCCGGCCACCGCGGTGCCGTGGCCGACGCAGTCGCGGAAGCTGGTGTTGGTCAGGTCGGCCTTGCCCGCCAGGCGGATCTGAGGGTGCGTCTCGTCCACGCCGCTGTCGATGACGGCGACCGTCACGCCCTGCCCCATGGTCAGGGGCCAGACGCGCTTGACGTCCAGCCGCCGCTGGGCCCAGCTCTCCGCCACGGACGGGCTGGCCTTCTCGGGCTCGCACCGCTCGGGGGCCGCCTGCGCGGATACGGTTGCGAACTGCAGGGCGAGCGCGCCGGCCAGGAGAACGCGACCAATCATGACGAAAGAGCGTATCCCGCCCGCGTGAAGGCGCGGACAGGCCCCTCAACGGGAAGAAGCCCCAGCAGCCTTCCCGCCAGGGCCTCTCCCGTTGCTCATTGCGTGGCGGTGTCGATGTTCTGGCGGTACGTCGTGATGACCCGCGAAGCCTCACCCAGTTCCTCGGCCATCCGCTGGAACGCCGTCCGGTAGTTCTGCCACGACTGCTGGAAGCGCTGCGCGCCCTGCCCCGTCCACGCGGTGCCGACCTTGGCGGCCTCGCGGTCGAGAGCGGTCATCGTGGCGCGGACCGCCTCGGCCTGCTGCGTGAACTGGTTGGACATCTGCTGCATTTCCTGCAGGTTTCCGCCGACCATGCTGTGGCTCATGCATACCTCCTGGCACCTGTCAAAGCGCCATCACCCTAAGGAAGCACGCACGGACATCGCCGCCGTTATGCCGAGCGGCTATGGTCTACCCGAGGAATGTTCGGATCGCGTGGGGGGCTCATGCGCGAGGTCGTGGTCACCGGGGGCGGCACCGGAATCGGATACGCGATCGCCGCCGCCTTCGCCTCGCTGGGCGACCGCGTCACCATCACCGGCCGCCGCGAGGACGTGCTCGGCAAGGCCGCCGGCAGCATCGGGGCGCGGTTCCTGCCGTTCGACGCCTCCAGCCCCGCCGAGGTGCAGGCCGCGCTCGCCGACCTGCCCGAGCGGGTGGACGTCCTGGTCAACAACGCCGGCGGCAACACCAACCTGGGCCGCAGGCAGCCGCGCGAGCTGATCGACGTGGCCGAGGCGTGGTGGGCCAACCTCAACGCCAACCTCATGTCCGCCGTGCTCGTCACGACCGCGCTCGCCCCGCGCATGGCCGAGGGCGGCCGGATCGTCTCGATCGGCTCGATCGCCGCCAGGGGCACCGGCTCCGGCTCGTACGGCGCCGCCAAGGCCGCCATGGAGTCGTGGACCGCCGACCTGGCCGCCGAGCTGGGCCCCCGGGGCATCACCGCGAACGTCGTCTCCCCCGGCCTCGTCCTCGACACCGAGTTCTTCAGGGGCCGCCTGACGGAGGAAGGCATCAAGGCCCGGGTGGAGAACACCCGCAACGGCCGCCCTGGCAGCCCCGCCGACGTGGCCGATACCGTGCTCTTCCTGGCCTCCCCGGGTGCCCGGCACGTCACGGGGCAGGTGCTTCACGTGAACGGCGGCGCGTACCTGGGCCGCTGACCCTAGGAGGAAGGACAACGCAGGTGCGGAAGGTTCTGATCGCCAACCGCGGCGAGATAGCCGTACGTGTGGCCCGGGCTTGTGCGGACTCCGGGATCGGCAGCGTCGCGGTCTACGCCGACCAGGACCTCGACGCCCTGCACGTCAAGGTCGCCGACGAGGCGTACGCGCTGGGCGGGCAGACCCCGGCCGAGACCTATCTCGACATCGGCAAGCTGATCGACGTCGCGCGCCGCTCCGGCGCGGACGCCGTGCACCCCGGCTACGGCTTCCTGGCCGAGAACGCCGGCTTCGCCCAGGCCGTCATCGACGCGGGCCTGACCTGGATCGGCCCGCCGCCCGCCGCCATCGCCGCGCTCGGCGACAAGGTGCAGGCCAGGCACATCGCCCAGAAGGTCGGCGCGCCGCTGGTCGCGGGCACCAAGGACCCGGTGGCCGACGTGGCCGAGGTGGTGGCGTTCGCCGAGGAGCACGGGCTGCCGATCGCGATCAAGGCCGCGTACGGCGGTGGCGGGCGCGGCATCAAGGTGGCGCGCCGCATCGAGGAGGTCGCCGAGCTGTACGAGTCGGCCGTACGCGAGGCGGTCGTCTCCTTCGGGCGCGGCGAATGCTTCGTCGAGCGCTACCTCGACCGGCCCCGCCACGTCGAGACCCAGTGCCTGGCCGACCGGACGGGCAACGTCGTCGTGGTCAGCACCCGCGACTGCTCCCTCCAGCGCCGCCACCAGAAGCTGGTGGAGGAGGCGCCGGCGCCGTTCCTGACCCCCGCGCAGGTGGAGATCCTCTACTCCAGCTCCAAGGCCATCCTCAAGGAGGCCGGCTACGTCGGGGCCGGCACCTGCGAGTTCCTCGTCGGGCAGGACGGCACGATCTCCTTCCTGGAGGTCAACACCCGCCTGCAGGTCGAGCACCCCGTCTCCGAGGAGGTGTCGGGCATCGACCTGGTGCGCGAGATGTTCAGGATCGCCGACGGCGAGCCGCTGGGCTACGACGACCCCGCCCTGCGCGGCCACTCGATCGAGTTCCGGATCAACGCCGAGGACGCCGGCCGCAACTTCCTGCCCGCCCCCGGCACGCTGACCACCATGCGCGCCCCCTCCGGGCCCGGGGTGCGCCTCGACTCCGGCTACGAGGCGGGCATGACGGTGCCCGGGACGTTCGACTCGCTGGTGGCCAAGCTGATCGTGACCGGGCGGACCCGGCAGGAGGCGCTGGAGCGGGCGCGGCGGGCGCTGGCGGAGTTCGAGATCACCGGCATGCCGACCGTGCTGCCCTTCCACCGGGCCGTCGTCGCCGATCCGGCGTTCACGTCCGCGCCGTTCTCCGTCCACACGCGGTGGATCGAGACGGAGTGGGACAACCCCGTGGCGCCGTACGACGGGGAGGTGGCCTCCTCCGGTGAGGCGCCCGGGCGGGAGACGGTGACGGTCGAGGTCGGCGGCAAGCGGCTGGAGGTCGTCCTGCCCGCCGGCCTGGGCGCCGCGCCCGCGCCCGCCGCGGCCGCGAAGACGGCGCGGCGGACGGGGAGCAAGGCCAGGAAGGGCTCGATGGCGGGCGGCGACGCGCTGGTCAGCCCGATGCAGGGGACGATCGTGAAGATCGTGGCGTCCGACGGCGACGTGGTGAACGAAGGGGACACGGTCGTCGTACTGGAGGCCATGAAGATGGAGCAGCCGCTGGCGGCGCACAAGTCCGGCACCGTCACGGGCCTGACGGCGGCGATCGGCCAGACGGTCACGGCGGGCGCCACGATCTGCGAGATCAAGAACACCTGAGAAGGGCGTGCGCGCCCGGGGGCGACGTCCCCTTGACCGTGAATCTCCCGCTCCTGCGCACAACCGGTGCCCGGCACTTCGGCCACGATGTGCGCCTGCATGTCCCCGGACGGGTAGCGTGCCATTGAGGAACTTTGCCGACCGCCCATTCGTCCTCAAGGGCGAAGGAGGCTTGCTGCCAATGACCCACTCGCTGCGCCGAGCAGGGGCCGCGATCGCGGCTCTGATCGCCGGTCTCATCGTCGTTCTTGCGCTGTCCCCTGCCGCCAACGCGGCGGCCCCTCCGGACGCGAACTCCGTGGTGTCCAACTGGAAGAAGGACCCGCTCTACGCGGTGTCCGGCTCCTCGTTGTCGTCTGACCAGCAGAGCGAGATCAGTGACGCGCTCAAGGGCGCCGACACCAAGATCTACGCCGTTGCGCTGCCCGACGGCACGGTGGACGGCACCACCGTTGCGCCCTACATGTCCCAGCTCAACACCGCGCTGAGCGCCGCCGGCCGCCCCAGCGCGACGTTCGTCGTGCTCGACGGCCAGACGATGTTCGCCGCCTCGAGCGCCCTTAAGCGGCAGGGTCTGGCAGCCCAGCTGTCCGACCTCTCGGTCACCGCCAACTCGGGCGACATCGTGGCCGGCATGAAGGACTTCGCCAACCGCGTGGACATGGCCGCCAAGGGTGACCGTTCGGCCCTGTCCTCCGGCAGCCAGGCCAACCCGGGCGCCGGCGGCACCGCCGCCCTGATCGGCCTGGGCGCGCTGGCGCTGGTCGGCGGTGGCGGCTACTTCCTCTACTCCAGCAACAAGAAGAAGAAGCGCGCCATCCAGGAGGCCAAGGACCTCGCCGCGGTCAAGCAGACCGTCGAGGAGGACGTCACGAAGCTCGGCGAGGAGATCACCGCCCTCGACACCGACGTCACGCTGGCCGGCCAGGGCGGCGCGCACATCGACGAGTGGCAGACGGCGCTCGACTCCTACGAGAAGGCCAAGACCCAGCTCAACACGGTCCAGCGGCCCGACCAGGTCCGTGAGGTCACCCAGACCCTCGAGGACGGCCGCTACGCGCTGGCCGTGGTGAAGGCCAAGGTCAACAACGAGCCGGTGCCCGAGCGCCGCGCCCCCTGCTTCTTCAACCCGCAGCACGGCCCGTCCGCCCGCGACGTGCGCTGGGCCCCGCCCGGCGGCGCGGTGCGCGACGTGCCCGCCTGCCGGATGGACGCGGAGGCCGTGGAGCGCGGCTTCGACCCGCAGATGCGCGAGGTCATGGTCGACGGCCAGCGCAGGCCGTACTACGACGCGGGCCCGGCGTACCAGCCGTACGCGTACGGCTACTACGGCGGCTTCGGCGACATCATGACCGGCATGTTCATCGGCACCATGATGGGCAGCATGCTCAGCGGCGGCTTCGGCTACGGCGGCTACGGCGCCGGCTACGCCGAGGGCTACTCCGACGCGGGCGCCGGAGACATGGGCGGCGGAGACGCCGGCGGCTGGGGCGACTTCGGCGGCGGCGGAGGCGACTTCGGCGGCGGAGACTTCGGCGGCGGCGACTGGTGACAGCCGCGGGCCTCCCGGCAGCCTGACCGGTTTCCGCAATCGGCAAGGCAGAGCCTCAGATCCCTTCGTGATCTGAGGCTCTTCGCTTGCCGTGCAGCGCGCAGACCGGGAGGAACGTGAGGTCGCCGAAGTTCGCAGGCCAGGCCGGGCAGCTTGCCGGCCCGCCCAGCCCCGGCAGCGTGCGCTAGCCGTGGAAGCTTCCTCCCAGGTCCCTGTCGACCTCGGCCCGGCGTTCGTGCACCCACGTGCCGTCGACGCACTTGTATCCGGCGTGGTCGACGTACCCCTCGGGGTAGAGACCCCCTCCGCCCTGCCCCGACGCGGGGTACTCCTCGTAGTCGGACCTGGTGACGCAGTCGGCCGCGGCCGGGGAGCCGATGGCCACGACGACGGCGGTGGCGGCGAGGACCGTGGCCGTGGCCGCGCGGGCTCGTTGCATGGTGTGATCGAGAATGGACACACCGTGATGATAGACGTGCGGCGCGGCCGGGTCCGGGTTACCCGCTTGCCCGTCCGGCCTGCCGTACACGCGCCAGGAGGGTCGCGAGCGACGCCTCCGGTGTCTGGCCCGCGGTGTCCACGGTGATGTGGTCACGGTCCCACGGCTCGTACGCGCGCTCCACCACCTCCCCCCACCCCGGCAGCCGCAGGTCCGGGATGTCGGTGGTGCGCGAGGTCACGCGGTGCCGGTGCTCGTCCTGGTCGGAGCAGGTCACCTCCACCTCGGCGACCGGCACCCCGGCCCGGACCCCCACCTCGCGCCAGGCGTCGCGGGTGACCGGCAGCGGGTTCACCGACTCCGCGATCACCGTGAGGCCCTGGCGGAGGTGGTCCTCGGCGAGGGCGTAGCCGACGGTGTACCCGGCCGGACCGAGGGGGTGGCGGGCCAGGCCCGAGCGGACGATCGCCTGTTCGATGGTGTCGATGCGGACGTGGACCGCGCCGGCCAGGTGCTTGGCGAGGAGGCGGGACAGCGTCGTCTTGCCCGTGCCCGGAAGGCCGCCGATGACGATGAGCATGCCTCTCATGCTGCCGCAATCCGGCCTGCGGATCCTGCGGCTGCGGGAGGGGCTCGTCGCGGCCCTGCTCGGCCGGTGAGCCGTGCCACCAGAATGGCTGGTGTGATCTACCTTGCCGAAGGGCCCAGAGTGGCCATCCGCTACATCAGCCTGCGGGACTTCGAGGAGCTCGCGGTCCTGCACGAGGAGAGCGCGCAGATGCTCGCCCGGTGGATGCCCGGCGGCCCCATCGTCACGTACGCGGACTTCGAGCGGTACATGGCCAGATTCGACGGGCCGCTGCACGAAGGTTTCCTGATCTGCCTGCGTGACACCGGCGCGATCGTGGGCCGGGTCAACGTCAACAACATCATCCGCGGCACCCAGCAGAGCGCGACCATCGGCTACTCCGCCTATGCCACCACCACCGGCCGCGGGTACATGACGGAGGGCCTCGGGCTGCTGGTCGGGCACGCGTTCGGCGAGATGGAGCTGCACCGCCTGGAGGCCAACATCCAGCCCGACAACGGCCCCTCCCTCAACCTGATCAAGCGCGTCGGCTTCCAGCGCGAGGGGTACTCGCCGAACTTCCAGTTCGTCGACGGCGCCTGGCGGGATCACGAGCGCTGGGCCATCACCGTCGAGATGACCCGCGCGTGACGTCCGCAGGCGCCCCTCAGGGGGTGAGGCCGGGCCGGTCCACGACCCCCGAGGCCAGCTCGGCGGTCGCGTAGTAGGTGCCCTTGCCGGCCGGCACCTCGCCGCCGAGCACGTCGTCCTGGAGGTTCTCCACGCGTCTGCCGAGCAACTCGAAGGTGGTGGGGTCGAGCACCAGGTACGAGCGGGAGACGAGCCGGCCCTCCGCGTCGCGCTGGGCGTCGAGGCCGTAGGCGATGCCGAGGCCCTGCCGGCCCACCGCGTCCGGCACGCCGTGGTGGATCCGGATGCCCGGGATCTCGGCGAGGGCGCGGTAGATCGCCGCCTCCAGCTCGGGCGGCATGGGCACCTGCTGTTCGAGGTAGACCGACAGCACGCGGAACGCCAGCGCGTCCGGGCGTTCCTCGCCCTTCTCCGCGGGCCTGGTCTGCCAGTGCCGGTCCGCCTGCACGTGGGCCAGCAGCTTGCCGGGATCGGTGGGCAGGGCGGCCAGCTTGGCGGCGATGCCGTACAGCCAGGGCCTGGCGTCGCGGTGTGCGGTGTCGTAGCGGCCCAGCCGCCGGAACGCGGCCAGGAACGTCTCGGCCACCACGTCGTCGGCCAGCTCGTCCCCCAGCCGCCGCGTCGCGTACCGGTGGAGGGCGGGGGCGAGTTCTCGCCGGAGCCGGCCGCCCGCCCGCCCGGAACACTTGACCTCAAGGAAGGTCGAGGTAGCACTCTGGAGGACATGACGAAGAACAGAGTGATCATCTACGAGGAGGCCGGGGCAGATCCCCAGGCCGACGTCCTGTCAGTGGAGAACCACCACGGGCGTACGCGAGTGCGTGCCGTGGCCGAGCCGGCCCAGCTGGTGCAGCTGGTGACGGAGCTGACCGGCAAGGGGGTCGATCGCATCGAGCTGTGCGGCGGGTTCGGCGCGGTGTGGCACGCGCGGGCGCGGCAGGCCGCGGGCGGGCAGGCGGAGGTCGGCGCGATCTACTACGGGTTCGAGTCGCTGCCGGGCGTGGCGTCGTACAAGGAACGCTTCGAGGCCGGGGAGACGCTGTCGGAGGCGTTCCTCATCGTGCACGAAGGGGCCGACCCCGAGGTGAACCGGGTCGTGCGGGAAAGGGACACGGGCAGCACGACGTTCGTGGCGGTGCCCGACGAGGCGTCGGCGGCCGCGGTGGCCGGGAAGATGGCCGGTGACCTGCAGCTCATCGAGCTGTACGGCGCTCCGGGGCCCGATTCGGCCGCGCCCGTCATCGCGGCCGTGGACGCGGGCGTGCCCGTGGGGGTCACTGCGTGGGCAGGAGCGTCCCCAGCGGGCCGAGGTCGAGGTTGAGGTCCTCGGGGGCGAGGTCGAACCGCTCGCACAGGTCGGTCATCGCCCCCTCCAGCCGCATCAGGGTGACGCCGAGCACCTCGATCTGCTCGTCCGTCAGGTTGCCCTGCTCCATCCGGCGCACGCACTGGCGCTCCACGAGCTGCCGTACCAGCTCGACGAGCGTGAGCACGAGGCGGCTCAGGTCACGCTCGACCGTGTCGGGGTCGGCGGTGACGCGCCAGCGCGGCGTGTCCATCTACAGGCTCCCTTCGAGCTCGTCGGCCGACACGAGCAGGGTGCGCAGCGAGATGTGCACGAGGTCGATGTCGGCGATCGACAGCACCAGGTCGCCGGTCACCACGACGCCGCCTGCCAGCAGCCGGTCCAGGAGGTCCACGAGGGCCACGCGCTCGGGCGGCAGCTGCTCGCAGGCGACCACGTCGCGTCTCATGCCGGCTCCATGACCGTGAACGAGTACGGTGCCCAGGGGCCGGTCAGCCTGATCTCCACCCCGTCGCCGCCGAGCTCGCCGGCCCGCGCGGCGAACTCCTCCTCCCTGGCCTCGTCCACCAGGTAGGCGCCGTTCAACAGCATCACGTCGTCGCGGCCCGACAGGCGCGGGTCCTGGGCGCGGTGCCGGTGCCCGGCGGCGGCGAGCGCGGTCAGCGCCCGGTGGATGTGGTCGGCACGCTGCAGCGCCTGCCTGCGGGCCTGCTCGCGCCCGCGCAGGGTGGCCCTGCGGTGCTGCAGGTACGCGGTCCCCGGCCGAGACGCCTGCCTGTCGCCCTCGCATGCCCGGCCGCCGCCGTGCCCCTCACCGGCGTTCACCGGCTCCTCCTGCGGGCTCGAGTACGCCTTGACACCCCACTCGCGGCGCCCCGTGACGTGCGCGAGCACCTCGGCGAAGGCGGCCGCGCGCCGCTCCAGCAGCTCCGCCACCTGGGCGTCGTCGCCGTACACCGTGACGAGCCTGACCGGTGCCGTCGTCGTGGCCGCCGCCACCGCGTCCACGACGCGGTGGTGCGCGCGGGCCGTCTCCGCCAGCCAGTCCAGGTCCTCCAGGGAGCGCCGCAGCGGCTCCTCGCCGAACTGCTCGAGCGGCACCGAGCTCACGTACGCCACCAGCCCGGAGCAGGTGACGGTCCGCACGGGAGCGCCGGCCACGCCGGGAGGGCAGGGCAGCGGCTCGCGGGCGACCGCGTACAGGTACGTCAGGTCAGGCATCGGCTTCCCCTCGGCCCTCGACGGCGGCCAGGCGGCGGCGCAGGCGGCGGTTCTCCGCCACCAGCTCCCGGTCCCGCCCCGACAGGTAAGGGTCGTGCTCCCACCAGTCGATGCCCAGTTCCCTGGCCGTGTCGACGGAGGCGATCAGGAGCCGTAGTTTGATCGTGAGCAGCTCGATGTCCAGCAGGTTCACCCGGATGTCCCCGGCGATCACCACGCCGCGGTCGAGCACGCGCTCCAGGATGTCTCCGAGGTTGGCCGGCTCCCGGTTCGCGGGGCCCGCGCCGTACGTGGGGCGGACCACTGGACCAGACGGTGAAATTCTGTCCATCTCACAACGCCTCGCCCGAGTCAGCGTTCGACCGCTTATATCGTCGTAGTCTCCGATAGGACAGCAATCTTCCCTCCTCATCGATCTGAGCCTGGTAAATGGCGAGAATGTCGCCAGACGAGGGGATACGCCGGTCCTCGACGATCTCGACGTTGACCAACCAGCCTTCTTCGGCCGGTTGCACCGAGGTGATGCCCTCGACCTCTTTCTCGGTGAGGTCGGCGATGTGCCGCAGACCGACCCCACCGGCCGTCACGGCGTTCAGCTCCTCCGTGGCGGTCTCTTCCCTGGTGGCCATGCTCACCTCCCTGTCGCCTGACGCAGAATGCTCTCGACTGCTTCGCGTTCTTCCTCTTCGGTGATCGTCCCGGCCTGTCTGGCCGCCTCGATCTCCTCCAGCCGCCTCCGCACGGCGGCGGGGTTTCTCAGCTCTCGGTCGATCTGCTCCTGGATCAGCTCGCCCAGCCGCATCAGACCGCGCACCGGTGCCAGCGGCCAGGTGAAGATGTTGCTCACCAGGCCCACGAGTGCTCACCTCCCTACGCCTGAGCGATGACGAAGTCGTACGGCGCCATCGGGCCGAGCAACCGCAGGTCCACGCGGCCCGTCCAGCGCTCGCCGAACTCCTGCAACGCCCGTTCCAGGCCCTTCTGGTCCTCGACCTCGGCGAGCAGGGCCACGTGCACGGCGTCCCACTCGTGGGTCGGCTCCCGCAGCGACGCCTGGGCGTAGTGCCCGGACAGGCCGTCGAGCAGCATGCGGGTGTCCATGTCGCGCTTGGCCTCGATCGAGGCCGTGATGATCTCGCCGAGCCTGATGCGCTCGTTCCTCGTGGCGTCCTCCGGCCGGCCCCTGAGGGTCTCGCGCAGGCTCTGCGCCTCCGGGCTCTCGGCGAGAATCTCGGTGAGCACGGCCTGCTCGGCGTAGCGGCCCTTGACGACGTACTCGGCCATGCCCCTGAGCTCGCCGAGGGCGGCGTGGAAGTCGTCGTGGTGCGGCTCGAGCAGCTCCTGCACCACGGCGTCGGCGTTGGTGAGCACCGCGCCGAACCGGAACGGGAGCACCGGCCCCCTGGCCACCACGGTGTCGAGCACCCCTTCGTGCGCCAGGAAGTCGCCGGGCCGGCCCAGGGGCTCCTCCACGTTGACGTCGCTCACGACGGCCGCGATCTCGCCGTGCTTGACGAGCTTGACCTTGCCTGCCGGGTCGCCCAGCCCTTGCTGGTCGGAGGCCAACCGGGTGTCGGCGGGCACGATGCCGTAGACGTAGCAACCCAGGTTCTGGCTCTTGCGCGTGCTCTGCTTGGGCACGGAGGCTCCGGAGACCTTCGTCGAGCGTCCCATGCTCACCCTTCCTCTCGCTTCGGCCGGATCTTCCGCTTGGGCGGCCCGGACTCGCGCTCCACCGTCATCTCGGGCTCGTCCGCGGCGCTCTCCGCCTCGGCCGCTGGATCACGCTGCTTCTGCGTGAGCTCCTGCAGCGCGTCGCCCGCGGTCTCGACCACGCCCTGGATGACGTCCTTGGTGGTGTCCTGGCTCGGGACGCCCTTCGTCTCCTTGAGGACGTCGGGCAGGCCCTTCTCGCTCTTGGACATGTCGAGCCGGTTGGCGGCCTCGGCGAAACGCAGGTAGGTGTCGACGCTGGCCACGACGACGCGGGCGTCGATGGTCAGGATCTCGATCCCGACGAGCGACACCCGGACGTAGGCGTCGATCACGAGGCCCTTGTCCAGGATCGAGTCGATCACATCGGCCAGGCCCGTGGGGCCGCCTCGGCCGCCCACTTGCCCGGCTGCTGCCGCCGGTTGCACAGATGTCATGTGGTTTTCCCCCTTACCCCAGCGAGCGTGCCCGGGAAAAAGGACAGGGAACCACATAGAGCTAAAAACCCGACAGATTTGACATACGTTGAGACACCGGTCGATGACGAGCCGTAATCTTGAGGCGCCGGAGGGTTTGGCTCAGGTGCTGGCGCGGACGGCCAGAAGGGGTGTCAGGAGGGTGGAGTCGGGCACCGTACGGCCCTCCAGCTTCTCCATCACCAGCCGGACCGCCTCCCTGCCCACCTCCTCGGCCGGGATCAGCACGGACGTGAGCGGCGGGCCGGCCCGCTCGGCCACGTCGTCGGGGCAGATCGCCACCACGGCCATGTCGTCCGGCACCCGGCGGCCGAGCTGGCGCAGCGCGGCCAGCACGTGGCTCACCGCGGCCTCGTTGTGCACGACGAGGCCGGACAGCCCCGGGCGGTCGAGCAGCAGGTCGCGCACGGTCTCGTACACCTCGTCGAACGTCTCCTCGCAGGGCAGCGCGACCCCCTTGAGCCCGTGGTCGTCCAGCGCCTCCACGAACCCCTCCCGGGTGCGGGTGGCGAAGCCGGTGCCCCGGTCGTACACCACCGAAGCGGCCCCGAGCAGCGCGATCTCCTCGTGCCCCCGTTCGGCCAGGTGCTCGACGCAGCGCGCGCCCGCGGCGGCGAAGTCGAGGTCCACGCAGGTCAGCCCGGCCGGCTCGGCGGGGAAGCCGATGAGCACGCTCGGCTCGGCCAGCTCGCGCAGCAGCGGCACCCGGCGGTCGTCCAGCTCCACGTCCATCAGCACCAGCGCGTCCACCAGCGCGCTCGCGGCCACCCGGCGGATGCCCTGCGTGCCCTCGTCGGCGGTCAGCAGCAGCACGTCGTGGTCGAAGCGGCGGGCGGCCGTGACGACCGCGCTGGCGAAGCGCATCAGCACGGGGACGTGCATGCCCGCGCGCAGCGGCAGCACCAGCGCGATCACGTTCGAGCGCTTGCTGGCCAGGGCGCGGGCACCGGCGTTGGGGTGGTAGCCGAGCGCGCTGATGCTGTCGAGCACGCGCCGCCTGGTGTCGGCCGAGATCGTCCGCTTGCCGCTGAGCACGTACGAGACCGTGCTCACGGCCACGCCGGCGTGCTTGGCCACCTGCGCGATCGTGACCGTGCGCCCGCTCAAGCCCCGGCTCCGAAGTCGACACCGGTCAGGGTCACGCCCTCGTTCTCGAACACCACGTACAGATCGTGCACCCCGTCCACACCCTGGAGCGATGCCGTGATGGCGTGATAGCCGTACCGCTCGGTCCTGGGCACCGGGAACGCTGCCACCGGCCTGCCGTAGAGCGGGTCGCCGAGCCGGATGGTGATCATGCCGCCCTCGGTGCTGCCCGCCGTGGCCACGCACGCCGTCGCGCCGGTCAGGTCCACCTGACGGAACAGGATCCAGGCGCCCTCGGCGTCGGAGCGCACCGCGTCGCCGTCCTGCCTGGTCTCGTCCACGAACGTGATCGCGTCGTACTCGTCGTGATCGGCCGCGCGCAGCAGCCCCGACTGGGGCGGGACGACCTCGCCCTCGACCTCGAAGCAGGCGCTCAGCCGCAGGTCGGTGGCGCTGCGGCCGACCATGAGCCGGTGCGGCGCGCGCTCCACCACGAACCTGCCCCTGGTGACGTCCCAGAACGCCAGGTCCGCCACGGGCAGGCGGAGCTCGACGGTACGGCTCTCGCCCGGCTCCAGGCGCACCTTCTCGAACCCGCGCAGGCGGCGCAGCGGCTGCTTGACCCGCGAGCGCTGCTGGTGGGTGTAGAACTGCACGACCTCGACGCCGGGGCGCGAGCCCGTGTTCGTCACCGTGACCCCGGCCTCCAGCACGTCGCCCGCCAGGCGGACGCGCAGGTCCGCGTAGTCGAACGTGGTGTAGCTGAGGCCGTGGCCGAAGGGGTGCAGGGGCACGCCGCGGAAGTACTGGTAGGTGGCGTCGGAGGCGATGATGTCGTAGTCGAGCAGGTCGGGCAGCTCCTGCTCGGAGCGGTACCACGTCTGGGTGAGGCGGCCCTCGGGGTCGGCGTCGCCGAACAGCACCTCCGCCAGGGCGTGGCCGTACTCCTGGCCGCCGTGCGCCGACCAGAGCACGGCGGGCAGCTCGCCCTCGGTCCAGGTGAGCGGGTAGCCACTGGTGATGACCATGACGGTACGCGGGTTCGCCTTGCGCACGGCGCGTACCACGGCGTCCTGGGCGGGGGCCAGGGCCAGCGTCATGCGGTCCTCGGTCTCGCGGCCGTTCACCAGCGGGTGGTCGCCGACCACCACGACCGCCACGTCGGCCTCGGCGGCCAGGCGGGCGGCCTCGTCGGTGCCGCTCCTGACCACGTCCATGGCCAGCCACGCGGCCTGGTCGGCGTCGTCCACCAGGCGCAGCACGCCGTCCTCGGCCACGCCGACGTAGCAGCCGGTCGAGATGTGGCGCAGCGCGAGCGTGCCGCGCGGGCGCTCCTCCATGCGGAACGTCTGGCGCACCTCCCACCCGTTCGGCCCCGGCTGGTCGTTGACCAGCGTCGTCCCGTCCACCGACACGAACCGGCCGGTGGTCACGGCACGCAGCGCGTACGCCCCGCCGCCCCAGTCGAACAGGTCGAACAGCCCCGGCTCCGCGGCCCCCGCGCGCAGCGGCCCGCCGGCGGGGTCGGCCGTGACGGGCCCCGCGTCGGCGGTCAGCGTCACCCGGTCCACGGCCTCGCAGAACGTGGTCGCGCACCTCTCGTCCAGCCCGGCGCGGGCGGTGACGGCGTACGGGAGGGTGCCGCTGTACCAGTCCTCCATCAGCGTGTCGCCGAGCTGCCCGATCACCACGATCCGCGACACGTCCCTGAGCGGGAGCAGGCCGTCGTTCTCCAGCAGCACGAACGAGCGCCGCGCCGCCTCCCTGGCCAGCGCCTGGTGCTCGGGGCAGTTGACCACGCCGTCGTGGATGTCGTCGTACGGCGTCGCCGGATCGAACTCGCCCAGCCGGAACCGGATCGACAACGTGTGCCGCACGGCCGCGTCGACGTCCTCCTCGGCCAGCAGGCCCTGCGCGAGCGCGTCCCGCAGGTGGCCGAGCGTGGCCTCGGAGCGGTCGTCGTCCTGGGTGAAGCTGTCGAGCCCCGCCTTGAGCGCGTGCGCGTACGCCTCGGGCGGCGAGTCGTGGTAGCCCTGCAGCGCGGTGAGGTTGCCGGGCGCGTACGCGTCGCTGACCACCATCAGGTCGTCCGGCGCCCAGGCGCGCAGCGCCCGCGCGATCAGCGGGCTGAGGTGCGCGGGGCGGCCGTTGACCAGGTTGTACGACGGCATCACGGCCACCGCCGCGCCCGACTCGATGGGCCCGCGGAAGGCCGGCAGCTCGTACTCGTGCAGCACCCGCGGCGGCAGGTTGCTGGAGGTGGTGCAGCGGTCGGTCTCGTGGTTGTAGGCCAGGAAGTGCTTGAGGGTCGGGGCCGTCTTCAGGATTTCGGGAGCGCTCCCACGAAGCCCAGAGGCGTAGGCGGTGGCCAGGACCGAGGTCAGCCACGGATCTTCGGAGTACCCCTCCGCGTTCCGTCCCCACCTCGGGTCGCGCAGCGGGTTCACCACGGGCGCCCACACGTTGAGCCCCGCCCCGGCGGGATCCTTGTGGTGGAAGGCCAGGACCTCGTCACCCGTCGCCTCGCCGACCCGGCGGACGAGGTCGCGGTCCCAGGTCGAGGCGAGCCCGATGGCCTGCGGGAAGACGGTGGCGGGGCCGAGCCAGGCCAGGCCGTGCAGCGCCTCGGTGCCCGTGCGGAACGCGCCGAGCCCCAGCCGCTCGACCGGCGCCTGGTACTGGTGCAGCAGGCCCACCTTCTCCTCGAGCGTGAGCCTGCTCATCAGGTCGTCGATCCGGTCTCGAAGCGGGGCCGCTGGGTCGCGGAAGGGGGGTTGGTGCATGATCATCCCTCTGAGAGTGTCGAAGCGCTTCGACGACCGGCCTGGGGAAGTTACGCGGACATTTCGGTGGGTTGACTGAAGGGTGCACGTCCCCGTGACCAAGGTCAAGGGATTCGCGACAATCCTCCCGGCAATCTTCCCGAATCGACGGAGTCGAGCACCCTGGCCGCACCCCCGAGCGCGGCCGCGTCGTACCCCAGCGTCGAGGCCACGACCTGCAGACCTCCGGCCTCGGCGGCGATCACGCGGGAGCCGACCTCCTCGTGCACGCCGGGCAGCAGCCACGGCGCCAGCGGCACGTAGTACCCGCCGAGGATCACCACCTCGGGGTTGAGCAGGTTCGCCAGGATGGACACGCCCCTGCCCAGGCTCCGGCCCACCTCGCCGAGCGTGCCGAGGGTGCCGGTGTCACCGGCGCGCGCCAGGCGCACGACCTCCTCGATCTCGATCTGGATCTCCGCCGGCGACGGGTCCCTGCGCAGCACGGCGCCGATGCCCGCCATGGCCTCCAGGCAGCCGCGCCGGCCGCAGCGGCAGACGGGGCCCTCGGGGTCGAGCTGCACGTGGCCGATCTCGCCGCTGTAGCCGCGCCCGCCGCGCCGCAGCCGCCCGTCGAGGATGATGCCGGCGCCCACGCCCAGCTCGCCGGTGAGATAGACCAGGTCGGACGCGCCCGCGTGCGCGCCGAAGCGCTGCTCGGCCAGGGCCCCGAGGTTGGCGTCGTTGTCGACCTGGACGGGGAAGCCGGGGTCGCGCAGCGCCTTGGCCAGGTCGCCCCCGATGTCGGCGTCATGCCAGCCGAGGTTGGGCGCGATGCGTACGGTGCCCTGCACGTCGATCAGCCCGGGCACGGCCACGGCCAGGCCGAGCACCTGGCGCTCCTCCTTGGCCATGCGGTTCACCACGCGCCTGATGATCGCGCCGACGGCCGCCACGCCCTGGTTGACCGACTCGCCCCCCGAGAACGCGCGCCGCCAGGTCAGCAGCCGCTCCCCCGCCAGGTCGGTGGCCACCGCCGACACGGTGTCGACGTTGATCTCGACGCCGATGGCGGCGTACGGGGAGCCGTCGAGCACGAGCATCGTGGCCGGCCTGCCGACGCGGTTCTCCGTGAGCCCGGTCTCGCGTACCAGCCGGCGGTCGATCAGGTCGGCGACCAGGCTGGAGACCGTCGCCTTGTTCAGCCCGGTGGAGGCCGCGATGTCGGCGCGCGAGCACGGCGCGTGCTCGCGTACGAACCGCAGCACGACCGCGAGATTGGTGGCCCGTACGTCGGCGAAGTCGGCCGGCTGAGGGCCGGTCGTAGAAGTGATCAATATCAGCCCCGTTCCCGCCAAGAAGTGATCCCAGCATGCCGCATCGCCGGCTCCCTTCACCAACCTGTGACCACCGCGCTCACTTGTGGGTGCGGTCACAGTCTACTAATTTGTTTGGCCGGAATACCAACTAATTTCTGTAGGCCATCCCCACTCGGAGAAGGGAGCGAGCCATGTCCATGTCCACGACTCGCCGCGGGTTCCTCGGCCTGGTCGGCGCGAGCGTTCTGGTGGCGGGCTGCGCCGAGAAGAGACAGGTGTCCAAGGGCACGGCCGTGGCGGCCGACAAGCTCAAGAGCCTGGCCCCCAACAGGATCCCGTTCGACATCCCCGGCCTCAAGCCCGACCTGGCCGGCAGCGAGTTCGTCCAGCCCGGCTTCCTGACCCGCCCCGCCCAGATGGTGCAGGCCGTCACCACCCCGCCGCTCACCAGCGGCAAGGAGGTGACCGCGATGACGCCGCTGTGGGGCACGGTGCCGCCCGGCATCGGCGACAACTCCTACTACGAGGAGGTCAACAAGCGCCTCGGTGGCGTCGTCCGCTTCAACATCTCCGACGGCAACACCTACGGGCAGAAGCTCAGCACCGTCCTGGCCAGCGGTGACGTGCCCGAGATGGTGATGGTGCCGCAGTGGGAGCTGATCAAGATCGGCCACTTCACGGAGGCCGCCAACAAGCTCTTCGCCGACCTGTCCCCCTACCTGGCCGGGGACAAGGCCAAGGAGTTCCCGCTGCTGGCCAACTACGACACCGCCGCCTGGCAGTACGGCGTCTTCGGCGGCATCCTGCAGGGCATCCCCTGGCAGAACGACCCGTACCCGTTCGCCACCTTCGTCCGCCAGGACATCCTGCAGGAGCTCGGCCTGGAGCATCCCAAGAGCGCCGACGACCTGGTCGCGCTGGGCAAGGCGATCACCGACGCCAAGAAGAAGCGCTGGGCGTTCGGCGGCGGCCTGGAGCAGGAGCTCCAGCGGGCCTTCGGCGCGCCGCGCGAGTGGCGCAAGAAGAGCGACGGCACGCTCATCTACAAGTACGAGACCGAGGAGTGGGCCGCCCACATCGAGTTTCTCACCAAGCTCTTCGAGGCCGGCTACGTGCATCCGGACATCGTGGCCAACAAGGACGCCGACAACAAGGCCATCTTCGGCAGCGGCGAGATGGTCGTCTACCGCGACGGCCTCGGCGCCTGGCACGAGGCGCTGGGCCGCTTCCAGGCCGACAACCCGAAGTTCGACATGAAGATCGTCGACCCGTACCCGGCGCACGCCGGCGGCACGCCCATCATGTGGCGCAACGAGCCCGCCAGCATGTTCGTCTTCATCAAGAAGGGTCTCGGCGACGCCCGCACCCGCGAGCTGCTCGCGCTGTCGAACTGGGCCTCCGCGCCGTTCGGCACCCAGGAGTACGAGCTGTGCAACAACGGCGTCGAGGGCAAGCACTACACGGTCGAGGACGGCAAGGTCAAGCAGACCGCGCTCGGCCGCAAGGAGGTCGCGCCCACCTACCTGTTCCTGTCGGGCCGGCCCAACGCCAACTCGATGAGCCAGTACGAGGGCCTGGTCCAGGCTATGTGGGACTGGCAGACCAAGGCGTCCAAGATCCTGGAGAACGACCCGTTCGTGGGCATCCGCGTGGAGACGCCGTCCAAGATGGCCGGCCTGACCACCCCCATCGAGGACAAGATGCAGGAGATCTTCCGCGGCAAGCGCCCCGTCTCAGAGTGGCCCAAGATCGTCAAGGAGTGGCAGGAGCAGGGCGGGAACGAGGCGCGCGAGTTCTACATGAAGGTCGCGCGTGAGAACGGCAGGCTTTGAGGAGCTCTTCATGAACGCGATGAGGGGCCTGTCATGGGCCACGGCGCAGGGCTTGCGACGCCGCGCGAAGAAGGGCATGCCGTGGGCGTCGTGACCACCCGGCGGCACTCCCCCGGACGCACCACACCCCCATCGACCAGCACCAAGCCCAACGACCTGACCTGGCGGGCCAAGCTCCGCCGGGACTGGCCGCTGCTGGTGATGAACCTGCCGATGTTGCTGGTCGTCGTGGCCTTCTGGTGGGTCCCGGCGCTCGGCAACGTGATCGCCTTCCAGGACTACAACCCGTACACCGACGGCATCCTCGGCAGCCCGATCATCGGCTTCACCAACTTCGCGCTGCTCTTCCAGGACCCGCAGTTCATCCGCGCCATCACCAACACCCTGTCGATCACCGCCTTCCAGCTCGTCTTCTACTTCCCCGTGCCGATCATGCTGGCGCTGCTGCTGAACAGCATCGTCTCGGCCAGGCTGAGGGCGTTCGTGCAAGGCGTGGTCTACATGCCGTTCTTCTTCTCCTGGGTGCTGGTCATCGCCATCTTCCAGCAGATGTTCGGCGGCGCGGGCCTGCTGGCGCAGACCCTGCGGCAGAACGGCTACGAGGGCGTCGACCTGATGACGAACTCCGACACGTTCATCCTGCTGCTCACCTCCCAGACCATCTGGAAGGACGCCGGCTGGGGCGCCATCATCTTCCTGGCCGCCCTCAGCACCATCGACCCCAACCTGTACGAGGCCGCCGCCGTGGACGGCGCCCGCAGGTGGCGGCGCATGTGGCACATCACGCTGCCCGGCCTGCGCCCGGTGATCGTCCTGCTGCTGATCCTGCGCCTGGGCGACGCCCTGAACGTCGGCTTCGAACAGTTCATGCTGCAACGCAGCGCCGTCGGCAGCGAGGCGTCCGAGGTCTTCGACACGTTCGTCTACTGGTCGGGCATCCGCACCGGGGACCTCGGGTACGGGGCGGCGGCCGGGCTGTTCAAGGGCGTCGTGGGGCTGCTGCTCATCATCGCGGCCAACCGGGTGGCGCACGCGTTCGGCGAACGAGGGGTGTATTCGAGATCATGACCACGCTGACATCGCGGAAGCCCTCCCGGCTGGCGCCGTGGGAGGAACGCCCTTCACCGGTCGGCCAGCTCGGCAAGGGCGCCCTGATCACCCTGATCCTCGTCGCCGTGCTGGGACCGCTCTACACGATCGTGCTGACCAGCCTCAGCTCCTCGGCCACCGTCACCCGCGCGGGCGGGCTCGTGCTGGTGCCCGACGGGATCACGTTCGAGGCCTACCGGCAGATCTTCTCCGACACCGTCGTCAGCCGGGCCGTGCTCGTCAGCACCGGCGTCACCGTCGTCGGCACGCTGATCAGCGCAGGGGTGAGCATCCTGGGGGCGTACTCGCTGTCGCGGCCCGGCTCGTTCCTGCACCGGCCGCTGCTGTTCAGCGTGTTGCTGATGTTCGTGTTCTTCCCCGGGATCATCCCCGTGTACCTGATGGTGAGCGGGCTGGGGCTGAAGGACAGCTACTGGTCGCTGATCCTGCCGACGGCCGTGTCGGCGTTCAACGTGGTGGTGCTGCGCTCGTTCTTCATGAACATCCCGCAGGAGATCCTGGACAGCGCCCGGATCGACGGGGCCGGCGAGTTCCGCATCCTGTTCCGCATCGTGCTGCCCATGTCGAAGGCGGTCACGGCCGTGGTGGCGATGTTCTACGCGGTCGGGTACTGGAACGCCTGGTTCAACGCGATGCTCTACATGGACGACACCCGGAAATGGCCCCTGGCGCTGATCCTCCGCCAGTACGTCGTGGACTCCAACCCGCTACCGGCGGCCACGGCCGGCGTCACGGGAGACGCCCCGCCCACCCTGGCGATCAAAATGGCCATCGTGGTGATCGCCGTCATCCCCGCCCTCATCATGTACCCGCTGGTCCAGCGCCACTTCACCAAGGGCGTCATCGTGGGCGCCATCAAGGGCTGAACCTCACGCTCCCACCCGTTGCCCGTGGGGGTGGTTGCCCGTTGGAGCCCGCCCCGGGCGGCCCTCGCCTTCGGCTCGGGCTGTGTTCGTCCGGGTCTCGTGGCTGCGCCCCGAGACCCCTGTCATGACCGCAGCAGCTCATAGGCCACGTACGCGGTGATCCCGTATGCCAGATGCGGGACGGCGTCCGAGATCCAGGCCGAGGCCGGCCACTCGCGCGGGTTCGTGGTGCCGAGTGCGGTCAGCGGAGCGTTCGAGCCGGTCATGGCGAGAGCCGTCAGCGCCGACACCCCCACCGGCCACGGCAGGCGCCGGCCCGGCGGCGCGAGCAGGCCGTAGCAGAGGGCCGCGCCCGCGCCCGTGGCGTAGCCGAGGAGCGAGCCGAGGGCCTCCTTGCGGTTCTCGGCCTGCTCGCCGTCGCCGAGGCTGACGTCCGCCAGGTCGGTCAGCTTCTCCACGGCCTGCTGCGGGGTGCTGCTGGCGCCGCGGGCCCGGATCGCCATGTCGAGATAAGTGGCGATATTGAGCGCGCTGGTGCCTGCCGCTCCCGCGATCAGGCTTTTGACGACTGTGTGCATGTGGGGCTGCTACCCGCGCGGCCGCTACGCAGGCCCCCAGGTCCGCAGGAACTGCGGCCGCTGCGGGAGAACACGATGCGGTACCGCCAGGTGCCCAACGTGCCGTCGTGTACCTCGTTCCAGGCCAGGCCGGTGGTCCGGGTGAGGTCGCGCATGGCGCGCGATGTCCGGTACGACTCGGATGGCGTCGCCGGGGAGGCGGTCTCGTGTCAGTGGCCGCGTCAGGGCGGCGACGGTCCCGCATCAGAGCGGCCGGCGAGAGTGAACGCCATGAACCGAACGGTTCAGCGATCACCAGCCGCGAAGGAGCACACCACCATGTCCGTCACCCTCGCCCTCACCGACCAGGACCAGCTCACCCTGCGGATGGCCGCGTGGGGCGCCGTCTTCCTGATGTCGGCCGCCGGCGCCGCCGGCTCGGCCCACAAGGCCGGCACCGAGGGCTCCATCGCCCTGACCTCCGCGACCGGCCTGGTCGGGCACGTGCTCGCCAAGGCGCCGAAGGGCGTGAGGTACGGCAGGACCGTGGCCGAGCTCGCCGACCAGGTGCTGCCCGCCCTGACCGCGTCCATGAACCTGCTCAGGCAGCAGGACCCGGCCGAGGTGGAGAACTTCCGCCGCACCGTCATCGTCGCCGTCGAAGCCGCCACCCGGTCGCAGAAGGGTGAGCCCAGCCCTGCCATGGCCGAGATGGCCCGGAAGATCACCGAGGCTCTCGATGTCGCCTGATGGGAGGCCGGCCTGCGCAGCCGGGGATCGTTACGGAGGTCCCCGCCGGGCCGCATGACGATCTGGCGGCCCGGGGGCGGGCAGCCGGCGCGAGGGCAAGGGGGGTGTCCAGCCCACGGCGTCCGAAGCGATCAGGCGGGCGAGGCGAGGCGCCGCTCGCAGCTTCCGATGCTGCGAGCGGCGCCGAGCCCTCAAGCCGGGGTGCAGGTGAGGGTGCCGGGTGGGGTGTTGGTGCCGGTGTAGCTGCCGTTGAAGCCGAACGACGTCGTGGCGCCGGCCGCCAGGTTGCCGTTGTAGCCGGCGTTCGCGGCCGTCACGTTCGCTCCCGACTGCGTCTGGGTGGCGCTCCAGATCGTGGTGATCTTCTGGTCACCGGACCAGGTCCAGGTCACCTTCCAGCCGGTGATGGCGGACGTGCCGGTGTTCTGGACGGAGACCTCGGCCTGGAACCCGCCCGGCCAGGAGTTGCCCGGCTTGTAGGTGGCCGTGCAGCCGGTCCCGGTGGTCGGGGTCACGGTGGGCGTGACGGTCGGGGTGACGGTGGGCGTGACGGTCGGGGTCACGGTGGGGGTGACGGTGACGGGCGGGCCGGTGCGGTCGCCGTAGATGATGCCGCGGCCGTTCGTGCCCAGGTAGACGCGGCCGTACACCCGTGGGTCCCCCGTCAGCGCCTCGCCCATGTTCCCCCACTGGTGCTTGTCGTCGTTGATGCGCACCCAGCCGGACCCGCCGTCGTCGGAGCGGTAGAGGCCGGTGGTGCCGTCCACGGTGGCGACAGCGTAGATCGCCAGGTACGTCGCGCCGGGCGCCGCCTTGCCGAAGCCGACGTTCACGGAGTTCGTCACCCCGGACACCTTGGTGAACGAGGCGCCGCTGTTCGTCGAGTGCCACAGGCCGCCCTCGCCGGCCAGCCACAGGTCGCCCTCGATCCCGGGCACGGCCTTGAACTTGGTGGCGGTCGCGGGCAGGCCCGTGGCGGCGGTGGCGGTGAAGGTGGCGCCGCCGTTGGTGCTGACGTAGAGGCGGCCGCCGCTGAGGCCGTAGAACTTCATCGGGTTGACCCGGTCCGACTCCACGGTGGCGCCGGTGGGCAGGCCGGAGGCGGTCTGCCAGGAGTTGCCGTACCCGACGGAGTAGACGGGCGTGACGCCCTTGGGCGCCCAGACGAAGCGGGAGCCGTCGGCCGCCGCCGCGACCGTGCCGCCCTCGTTGACGCCGCCGGGCTCGGTGCCCTGGAACCAGTTCGCGCCGCCGTCGGTGGAGAAGGCCACGTGGCTGTCGTTCGGCCGGTCGGCGTCGGTGAAGTTGCCGGCCCTGACCATGATCGAGGGCGACTTCTCGGCGTAGTCGAGGCTGGTGGTGGAGGTGAAGTTCGGCTGGGTGAACATCATGGACGGTACGGCGTCCAGGCTCGTGTGGCGGAAACCGGCGATGTCGCCGAGCCCGCTGACCAGGGGCGCGCCGCTGGGCGGGCTGATCAGGTCGAGCACGGCCGTCTCCTCCAGGCCCTTGGCCATGGGCTTGATGGTGAACTGGCCGCCGGAGTCCCACAGGCCCAGGTCCTCGGTGCCGTAGATGGTGGCGCCGGTGCCGTACATCATCCGGTCGGAGTCGAACGGGTCGATCTCCAGCGACTCGGTCATCCAGCCGAGCTTGGGCGTGACCTCGGGCGGCTGCGGGTTGGTGCCGAAGGTCAGCCACGGGTTCGCGGAGACGTCCATCTTGTAGCGGAACGAGCGGTTGGGGTAGGAGGTCCAGTCCCACACGCGGGTCCACGTCGCGCCGGAGTCGGTGGAGCGGAAGAAGATGACGTCCGGCCACCAGGAGATCTGCGTGGCCACCATGATCGTGGCCGGGTCCTGCCGGTCGATGGTCAGGCCGCTGTAGCCGAAGTAGTCGTCGGCGCTGGAGGACGGGATGGGGCTGATCTGGGTCCAGGTGCCGGTGGCGGTGGCGTAGCGCCACACGTCGCCCTTGGCCCCGTCGTACGGCCCGCCGGTGTCGCTGGTGGCGAGGTAGAGGTAGCCGTTGACGGTGTCCAGCACGCCCTTGTGCGCGATGTAGCCGGTGGGCTGCCCGGCCAGCCGGGACCAGGTCGCGCCGCCGTCGGTGGTCCGGTAGACGGTGTTCTCCTTGTCGGCGACGCCGACGTAGATGGTCCTGGTGGCGCTGCCGGCGGTGGACGAGCGCTTGTCGTAGGTCACCCAGACCACGCCGGGCCGGTGGCTGAGGTAGCCGTTGGGGTCGCTGGGGTCCTGGGCGTAGTCTCCGGCGTTGGGGAAGCTCGTCACCTTCGACCAGGTGGCGCCGTAGTCGGTGCTGCGCCACAGGCCGTTGCCGTTGGGCGCGCCGAAGTAGAGGACGCGGTTGTCGTTCGGGTCCACCGACAGGGCCTCGCCCATGCCGCGGCCCGGCATGTTGCCGCCCAGTTTGAACGGCAGCGCCGTGACCTGCCAGGTGTCGCCCTTGTCGGTCGAGCGCAGGATGGCGCCGTTGTTCGGGTCCCAGGAGTTGGTGTACATGCCGACGGCGGCGTACACGCGGTTGGTCTGGACGGGGTCGGTGGCCATGCTGATCACACCGTTGTAGCCCCATTTGTCCCAGCCGACCCAGTCGAGGAGCGGGGTCCAGGACCTGGTGGACTGGTTCCACCGGTACGCGCCGCCGATGTCGGTGCGGGCGTAGATGAGGTTGCGCTCGGTCGGGTTGAAGATGATCCCGGGCACGAAGCCGCCGCCGTCGATGCGCACGTTCTTGTACGCGTACGGATCCGAGGCGACCGCCGAGACCGGCGACATCCGCACCACGGCCGCCACGAGCAGGACGGCGGCGGTCGTGAGCATGACGAATAATCTTCTTCGCATGCGCGGCTCTTCCTTTCCAGGCACGCCAAGAGGCGCCCCAAAGGCGTCAGATGACCGCCATGCACGAGCAGAGTGCACCGACCCTGACCGTCGCCGCGCCTTCGCGCATGAGCTTTCACACAGAAGGCTCACACACGGGCACAACACAGGTCAATAGTTTGGACATACAACCAATTAAGGCGCTCCTCCGACAGGCTTTTCCCGAGTGCCGGTGGACGAGAAGGCCGAGAGGATCGCGGCGCCGCACCGCATCGGCGAGCCGATGGCGTCGCGGGCGCCGCGCCCTTCCTGGCCTCACCGGCCGCTTCCCTGATCGCTGGCCACACGCTGGTCATCGACGGCGGCCGGACGGTTCGCCGAGCGTGTGAACAGCCCCGCGCCCCAGAGCGCGATCCCGATGTAGAGGACCTGCTCGGGGATCCGCTGCCACAGCGGCGACCCGACGTCCTCCAGTGCGAGCTGGGCCGCGTTCACGTTCGCCGGCAGCAACGCCACGAACAGCAGCGCCAGGCAGATCCCCGCGGCCTTGCGGGTCCGCTCCAGCACCAGCCCCACGGCCCCGGCCAGCTCCAGCACCCCGCTCAGGTACACCATGACGCCCGGGAACGGCACGAAGGACGGCACCATGGCCACCATGTCGTCGTAGTTCGGCATGAACGTCACGTCGCCCGGGACGAAGTGGGCGCTCGCGGTCATGACGAGCATGACCGCGAGCCCGTGGGCCGCGCTCACCCGCCACGTGTCGAAGCGGCGCACGCCGGCCAGCCCGAGCAGCCGGAACGCCACGGTGGCGACCAGCAGGACGATCACAGTCACGAGAACCCCCATTGGATAGCAGCACTACCTAGCAAGGTATTAGATAACACCGCTATCCAGCAAAGTCAAGCGATCTCGCTCTTCGGCGGCGCCGAGATGCTCACCTTCGAGCCCCAGGCCGTGTAGGTGGTCTCGACGCGGAACCGGCCGTCCCCGACCTCGATGCCGCCGGACACGTGGCTGGCGGCGAGATGCGAGGTGACGAGCTTGCGAGGGAGGCTGTCGGGCCCGAGCGTGAGCTCGTACCGCAGCACCGTCCGGTCGCCCCGGTTGAACGGGAACGACGCCCGGAACCACGGCGACACCTTCTCCAGCACGGCGGAGGTGAGCCTGCCCGTATACGTGCGGCCCTGCTTCTCGCCCTTGAGCAGGACCTTCAGCGTGGCGGGCTCGGCCGGGTTCACGAGCTGGGAGTAGGTGCCGACGTGGCCGCCGGTCATGCCCAGGAAGTCCTCCTCGTACTTCTTGCCCTCGGGCACCTCACCGACCGGGTGCGTGGTCCAGCTTCTGCCGTTGACCCAGATCGTGCGCCCGCCCTTGAGACCCCGCATGTAGTCGAACATGGCCCCGCCGTACTGCTTGTACTCGGCGGTGATGTCGGACGCGACGACGCCCTTCTTGCCGAACTGCCACTTCCCGGTGCGCCACAGGAACGTGATCTTGTCGTTGTTGTGCAGCAACGACGTGACGTCGCGGAACTTCACCCCCTTGCCCGCCTTCAGCTTGGCCTGTAACGCCCTGACCGGGTCCGCCGGTGCGGCGGCCCGGGCGGGGGTGGCGGCCATGAACACGGCCATGGCCGCCACGGCGGCACCTGCGATCATCCGCTTCATCGCTTCCCCTTCGCGAACGGAGTGGATCGCAGATTCTGCCGCCCCTTGATCACGACCTGGTGAACGCGAAGTCCTTGATCCGCAGGTCACCCTTGAACACCAGGTACACGCTCCCGGTTCCCGCCTTCACCGCAGCGTTCACCGTCCCGTACTGGTAGATCCCGCCGGTGGCGGGCACCTGCACGGTGGCGAGCAACTGGCCGGTCGGCGAGCCGCGCCGCACCTCGAACGAGCCACCGCCCACCGAAGCCACCGCGGCCGTGAGGCGCGAGCCCCAGGTGGCGCCGGTGAAGGAGACCCAGTCGCCCGCCGAGCCCTCGACGACCTCGCCGCTCACCTTGCTCTCGTCGGCGAAGGCGACGCCCGAGTAGTCGTCGAAGTCCATCGCCCGGGTCGCCCTGGTCAGGTCGCGCACGGGGACGGTCTCGCCGGACACGCGCAGCGTCGTGGACTGGCGGATCCGGTCGGAGGCGGAGCCGACGAGGATGTCGTGGGTGGCGTTCTCGACGGTCCACTTGTTCCTGGTGTGGTCCCAGACGGCCAGGTCCGACTTCTTCAGGGGGAAGGTGACGGTACGCGACTGGCCCGGGTTCAGCGAGACCCGCTGGAAGCCGCGCAACTGCTTGACCGGCTGCTCGAAGCGGGAGTCGCGCTGGTGGGTGTAGAGCTGGACGACCTCGTCGCCCCTCGCCTTGCCGGTGTTGGTGACCTTCACGCTGACGCGGTCGCCCTGCACGCGAAGGCCCTGGTAGGCGAAGGTGGTGTAGCTCAGGCCGTGACCGAAGGCGTAGAGCGGCTTGTCGTTCCCGTACAGGTACGTCATCCCGGTCTTGGTCAGGTCGTAGTCCAGGAGGCTCGGCAGCTCGTCGGTCGCCGGCCAGGTCTGGGTGAGCCGGCCGGCCGGGTTGACGTCGCCGAAGAGCACGTCGGCGATGGCGTGCCCGGTCTCCGCGCCCGCGTGCGTGGTCCACAGCAGCGTCGGCGCGTCCACGATGACGGGGTAGCTGGTCTCCAGCACGACGACCGTGCGCGGGTTGGCCTTGCGCACGGCCTCGATCAGCCGCCGCTGGCCCTCGCCGAGCTGCAGGTTGTCGCGGTCGTGGAACTCGCGCCCGGCCACGAACGGGTGGCTGCCCACCACCACGACCGCCACCTCGGCCTCGGCGGCCTGCGCGGCTGCCGCGGTGACGCCGTCGGAGACGACCTCCTTGGCGAACTTCGCCGCCTGCGCCTTGGGCACCAGGCCGAGCGTGCCCTCGGCGGTGATCCCGACGTACGCGTCGGGCAGGGCGAACCAGCTCTCGACGGTCTCGAACCCGGCGTAGCGGATGAGGTGGCTGCCGTCAGGCTGCTTCTCCAGCGCGAACTGCTGGGAGACGTACCAGCCGTCGGGCTCGGCGTCGTCGGTGTCGAGCGAGCGCCAGTCGCCGCCGAGCAGCCTGCCGTTGCCCGCGTTGCGCAGCGTGGACACGCCGCCGGTCCAGTCGGTGAGGTCCCACTGCGAGGCCGCGGTGGGCGCGGTGTCGGTGAGCGCGGCGTTGTCGTCCGGGCCTGTGCCGGTGGCAGTGACGTACTTGCCGGAGTCGAGGTGCTTGAGCGCGATGCGCTCCAGCCCCTCGCCGGTGGTGACGTCGGAGACCCGCTCCTTGATCCCGTCCAGCGGCGTCACCTGGTACGGGAGCTGCCCCGAGTACCAGTCACGGTAGAGCTTGGCCGACAGCGGGCCGACCACGGCCGCGGACTTCGGCCGGGCCAGCGGCAGCACGCCGGAGTTCTTCAGCAGCACCGCCGCCTTCCCGGCGGTCTCGCGGTTGAGCTGCTTGTGCGCCGCGCTGTTGATCACATCGGCGGTGATCCGCTTGTACGGCCCGCCGTCCGGGTCGAAGTGCCCCAGCCGCGTACGGATCGACAACACGCTGCGCACCGACTTGTCCACGTCCGACACCGTGAGTCGGCCCTGGTCGAGGGCGGCCTTGAGGTTCGTGACCATCACGCTGATGTCGCTGTTGTCGATCGTGAAGCTGTCGAGCCCGGCCTTGAGCACCGCGGCGAACGCCTCGGGCTTGTTGTCGTAGTACTTCTCCAGGTCGGTCAGCGCGTGCGGCCCCCAGGCGTCGCTGGGGTTGTAGAGCGTCTTGTCGGTCCACGACCGCACCACGTCGTCCAGGTCGGGGTTGACGTGGTTGGGCCGCCCGTTGACGAGGTTGTACGAGGCCATCACGCCGGTCGCGGCGTCGGCCGAGATCGCGGCCTTGAACGCCGGCTCGTAGTACTCGTGCTTCAGCTTGGGCGTCAGGTTGGAGGAGGTCAGGCTGCGGTTGGTCTCGTTGTTGTAGGCCAGGTAGTGCTTCAGCACGGGCGCGGTCTTCAGGTAGAAGGGGTCGTCACCCTGCAGGCCCTTGCCGTACGCGGTCGAGATGGCCCCGGTCAGCAGCGGGTCCTCGGAGTAGCCCTCCTCGTTGCGGCCCGCCCGCGGGTCGCGCAGCAGGTCCACCACGGGCGCCCACACCTGAAGGCCCCACAGCACGGGGTCCGCGGCGTTGTAGCCGCGGGTCTCGTCACCCACGGCGGAGCCGACCTTCTTGATCAGCTCCGGGTCCCAGGTGCTGGCCAGCCCGACCGCCTGCGGGAACACGGTGCCGCTGGCGAACTTCTGGTTCCAGTTGTCGTTGAGGTGGTTGGACCAGGCGACGCCGTGCAGCGCCTCGGTGCCGTTCTTGTGGTAGGCGATGCCCAGGCGCGGGATCGCGGGCTGCGACTGGTGCAGCAGGCTCAGCTTCTCGTCCAGCGTGAGCCGGCCGAGCAGGTCGCTCACCCGCTGCTCCAGCGGCAGGGCGGGGTTCTGGAACGGGTACGCCTCGGCGTGCGCGGGGGGCGCGGCGAGCAGGGAGGCAGTGAGGGTTAAAGCCGCTAATAGGGGGATTTTTCGCATCGAAAGGGTTCTCCATCACTTGATGGCGCCGACCGTCACACCTCGGGTCAGCGTGCGCTGGAAGATCAGGAAGAAGGCGATCGCCGGCACGACGCCGAGCAGGGCCGAGGCGCTGGACATGGTGGCGTCCATGTACTTCTCGCCCTGCAGCACGCCGAGCGCGACGGGCACCGTCTGCGTGTCGTTCGAGATCAGGAAGATCAGCGGAAGGAAGAATTCGTTCCAGGTCCAGATGAAGAAGAAGATCAGCAGCACGTTGATCGTGGGCCGGCTGATCGGCACCACGATCCGCCAGAGCGAGCGCAGCCGCCCCGCGCCGTCGATCGCCGCCGCCTCCAGGATCTCCTTCGGGAACTGGCCCAGCACCGCGCTCAGCAGGTACGTGCCGAACGCCGCCTGGATCGCGGTCATCACGATGATCACCGCGAGCTGGGTGTCGTACAGATCGACGGCCTTGGCCAGGTAGTACAGCGGATAGGCCAGGGCCTCCTGCGGCAGCGTGTTGGCCACCAGGAACAGCGCGAGGATCCACAGCCGCCCCTTCACCCTGCCGATGCCCAGCGCGTACGCGTTGAGCACCGACAGCACGACCGCCAGCACCGACACCGACGCGCTGATGACGAAGCTGTTCCAGAGCTTCGTGCCGAACTCCACCCGGTTCCAGAAGTCGACGATCCCCTGCAGGTAGAGCCCGTCGGGCAGGCTCAGCGGCCCCTGCGAGCTGTACTCGGCCGGCGACTTGACCGCGTTCATCGCCACGACCAGGAACGGAAAGATCATCACAACGGCCAGCACGACCAGTGCGAACAGCACCGCCCAGCGTCCCGGGCCCCTCATGACTCACGCTCCTGGACGCGCAGGAACAGGAACGTCACCACGATGATGATCAGCGCCAGCACCGTGGCGATCGCGGAGCCGTACCCGACGTTGCTCTTCTGGAAGAAGTTCAGGTACGAGAAGTACGACGGCACCATCGTCGCGTTCCCGGGCCCTCCGCGGGTCAGCACGAAGATCGGCCCGAACACCTTCAGCGCGGCGATCGTGCACGTCAGCAGCACCACGAAGATCTCCGGCCGGATCTGCGGGATCGTGATGTGCCAGAACTTGCGCCACCACGAGGCCCCGTCGATCTCGGCGGCCTCGTAGTAGGACGGGTCCACCCGCTGCAGCCCGGCCATGAAGATCACGACCGGGTAGCCGAGCTGGAACCAGACCATGACGCCCATGACGGTGGCCAGCGCCAGGTCGGGGTCGCCGAGCCAGTCGAGGTCCAGCCCGAAGATCTGGTTGACCGCCCCGTACGACGGGTGCAGCATCCACCCCCACACCACGCCGGCCACCGCCACCGGCAGCACCTGCGGCAGGTAGTACATCGCGCGCAGCGCCGAGGCCGTGCGCGGGCCGAAGCGCTTGCCGATGTAGTCGAACAGCGCGGCCGCCAGCACGAGGCCGATCATGGTCGGCACGACGGCCATGGCCACGATCAGCCCCACGTTGTGCTGGAACGACTCCCAGAACCGCTCGTCCGCCAGCAGCCTGGTGTAGTTGTCGAACCCGATCCACCTCGGCGTGCCCACCCCCGACCAGCGGGTGAAGCTGGCGCCCACGTTCATCAGGAACGGCACGACGATGACGGCGAGGAACAGCAGCAGGCTGGGGATCAGGTAGAGCCAGTATCCCCGTCTGCTGCTCGTGCGAACTCTCATCTAGTTACCAAGGTCGGCGAGGTTGTCCTCGTACGGCTTGGCGAGCTCGTCCAGCACCTGGGCGGAGGTCTTGCTGCCGTTGATGAGCTCCTGGACCCCCGCCACGAGCACGTCGTAGTAGCCGGGCGCGGGCCAGTCGGGGTAGAACGCCAGGCCGTCGGCGGCGGTCAGCTTGTTGAAGGTCTCGATCAGCTCCTTGCTCCTGGCGTCGGTGATCGCGGCCGGGTCGGCGGCCACGGGGACGCCGCCGGAGTTGCCGAGCAGGTTCTGGATCTCCTTGCTCATCGTGATGTCGATGAAGTCGTAGGCCAGGTCCTTGTTCTCCGACTTCTCGGGCACCACCCAGAGGTTGCCGCTCGATCCGGGCGACATCGTGGCGCCGGGGAACAGGAAGTGGCCCCACTCGAAGTCCTTGATCTCGGAGGCGAAGCGGCCGTACCACCAGCTTCCGCTGATCACGACGGGGAACTTGCCGTTCATGAACGCCACGCCCATGTCCTCGGCCTTGAGCCCGGCCGAGTTCTTGGCGATGTACCCCTTCTTCACCCAGTCGGCGAACGTGTCGGCGCCGTAGGTGAACTCGGGGCCGCGGAAGTCGACCTTGCCCTTGTAGGACTGGAACGCCTCCAGCCACGGCTTCTGCGCCTTGGTCAGCGCGAGCTGGTAGAAGATCTGCTGCGCCGGGTACTCGGCGCCGGCGTTGGCGATGGGCGTCACACCGGCCTTGACGAACGTGTCCAGCGCGGCGGTGAACTCCTCGAACGTGGCCGGCACGGCGACCTTGTGCTTGTCGAAGAGATCCTTGTTGTAGTAGACCATCACGAACTCGCCGTAGTTCGGCACGCCGAACCACTTGCCGGAGCCCATCACGCCGCGGTCGTCGTACTTGGCGGTGGTCTGCAGGCCGCCGGGCAGCAGCTTGTCCCAGCCCCGCTTCGCGGCCTCCTCGCTCAGGTCGGTGAGCAGGCCCTGCTTGGACAGCAGCCCGGCCGTGGCGTTGCCCTTGTTGTACTCCATGATGTCGGGCGCCTCGTCGGAGTTCAGCACCATGCTGGCCGTCTTCTGGATCTGTTCGAAGCCCTTCTCCTCGAACTTGACGGTCACGTTCGGGTGCGACGCCTCGAACTTCTTGATCGCCTCGGCCCACGCCTTGCCCATGGCGCTGTCGGCGGTCTCGTAGTGCCACAGTTTCAGCACGCGCGGCTCGGTGCCTGCTGGGCTGGGAGTCCCCGAGTCTCCTCCCGAGCCGCAGGCCGACAGGGCGAGCGCGGCGGCGGCCAGCACCGCGGCGCCTCTCAATCTGACCATGATCCCTCCAGGGGGTGTTACGAGATGACGGCCCGGACGGGAGCTCCGGCCACCGGGGCGATCTCGACCCCGGTGACGCGCTTCGGGCCGGTGACGGCGACACGCAGCTCCTCGCCGTCCCTGGTGGCGACGGCGACCGTCACGCCGTCCGAGTCGTGGATTTCGGCTGTCCCGTCGCCGCCCCCGAAGGCGACGAGGGCGATCTCGGCCGGCACGTCCACCGTGTCCCGCTGCTCCTGGACGGGGATGAGCGCGCCGTGCCGGACGAAGAGGGGGATCTGGTCGAGCGGCTTGCTGACCGTGACGTAACGGGCGCCCTCCAGCACCTCGTTCGTCCAGTAGTCCACCCACAGGCCGCGCGGCAGGTACACCCGGCGGGTGCCCTCCGGCACGGTCATGGGCGCGACGAGCAGGTCGCGGCCGAGCAGGTACTGCAGGTCGGCCTGCCAGGCCACCGGGTCGTCCGGGTGGTCCACGCACAGCGCCCGCATCATCGGCGCGCCGGTGCGGGCGGCCTCGACGGCGGCCGAGTAGAGGTAGGGCATCAGCCGGTAGCGCAGCTTGAGCGCCTGCACGGCCTCGGCCTCGACCTCCGGGAACTCCCACGGCTCCCGGGTCGTGGTGCCGTGCAGCCGCAGCAGCGGGGACAGCGCGCCGAACTGGCTCCAGCGCACGTACAGGTCGTCGGTGGGGCGCCCGGTGAAGCCGCCGGCGTCGTGGCTCCAGAACGGCACGCCGGACAGGCCGTGCGCGAGCCCGCCCCTGATCGTGCTGCCCATGGCGGCGTAGCTGGTGTAGGTGTCGCCGCCCCACTGGGCGCTGTGGCGCTGGCCGCCCAGGTACGACGAGCGCGCCCAGACCAGGTCGTGCCCGTTGACCTCGCGGGTGACCCCGGCGACCACGTCGTTGAACAGCAGCGTGTAGACGTTGTGCAGGTCGGCGCCGGTCATCCCGTTGCAGGCCACGGCGTCGCTCGGCACGCCCTCGGCGAAGTCGGTCTTGAAGGCGGCCACGCCCTGGCGCAGCAGCGGGCGCAGCAGGCCCTGGAACCACTCGACGGCGGCCGGGTTGGTGAAGTCCACGATCCCGCATGCGGGGAACGAGCCGTGCCAGCAGTCGGCGACGTACACCTGCCCCGCCTGATTTTTCAGGAAATATCCGGCCTCGGCGGCCTCGCGGAACGTCGGGCTGAGGTGCGAGATGTAGGGGTTCATCCACAGGCAGACCTTGAACCCCATCCCGTCCAGCTCGGCCAGCATGCCGTCCGGGTCGGGGAAGTTCACGGCGTCCCACTTCAGCTCCGACCAGTGCCCGTCGGCCTGCCAGTAGGTGTCCAGGTGCAGCACGTCGCACGGGATGCCGCGCTCCCTGATCGTGCGCGCCCTGGCCAGCACCCGCTCCTGGCTGTCCACGCAGAACCCGGAGGAGATCCACGTCCCGAACGCCCACTTCGGCGGCAACGAGGGCCGGCAGGTCAGCAGGTCGTAACGGTCCAGGATCTCAGGCGGCGTCGGCCCGGCGATCACGTAGTAGTCGAGCACGTCGTCGGGCACCACGATCTGCACCACGCTGTGCGTGGACTGGCACACGTCGAACTCCGTGGGCGCGCCGCTGTCCACGAGCACGCCGTAGCCCCTGCTGGACAGGTAGAGCGGCACGTTCTTGTACGCCCGCTGCGACTCGGCCCCGAAGGCGTCGAAGTTCCACATGACCGGGCGCTGGCCGCGCTTGTCCAGCCGGGTGAACGACTCGCCGAACCCGGAGAACGCCTCGTCGGGGGCGGCGGCGAAGCTCTCGTGATAGGCCACGGGCGTACCGGCGGAGTTGGAGCGCCCGAACGGCAGCGTACGCAGGCGTCCGCTGATGTCGATGTGGCCGCGATCCTGCTCGACCAGCGTCTCCCCCGCCGCGTCGGTGAAACGCAGATGCCAGGGGTGCAGGCTGATCTCGGCACGCAGCGGGCCGGCGTCGATCACGATCGGCGCGCCGGGCGCCGCCTCGACACGTGCCCCTGAGTACGTGCCGGGCGACACCAGCCCGATGGCCTGCTCGGAGCGCGGCCTGGCGGTCGCGTCCTGCGACAGCCGGACCCTGATGACGCCCTCGCCCGCGGCGCCCACCTGCACGACCAGCGTCTCCTCCGCCGAGGTGACCGCCTTCAGCATCACCTCGGCGCCGTCGGCCGCGACCAGCTCGGCGGAGATGAGCGCGGACAGGCCGCCCTCGCCCCGCTCACGAACCGGCAACTCGGGCGGGTCCGCGACGAAGTACTCGTGCGCGACCAGCGGCGGGCGATAGGGCATGGAAGCTCCTTCGGAACGGCTGCGCCAACTCGTGAGTTAGTTTGCTGTCCATACCAACAAACGTCAACGGGTTAACCGCCCGCGGGCCTACACTGTTCACCTCGGGGATCACCACGCTGGGAGGACGCCTTCGATGAGCGAGATCGCCGACCGCTACCGCAGGCGGGCCGCCGCGTTCGAGCACAAGGTCGCCGCCGTGCGGCCGGACCAGTGGTCGAACCCGTCGCCGTGCGCGAAGTGGAGCGCGCGCGACGTCGTCAGGCACATCGTCGACATGCATGAGGTGATGCTGCGCCCGCTCGGCCTCGCGCTCGGCCCGGCGCCGTCGGTGGACGACGACCCGCTCGCCGCCTTCCGCGCCGCCCGCGCGGACGTCCAGGCGATCCTCGACGATCCCGCCCGCGCCGGGCAGGAGTGCGACACCCCCGCGGGGCGCGTGACGGCGGAGCGGAACATCGACCAGGTGGTCAGCGACGACCTGCCGCTGCACGGCTGGGACCTGGCCCGCGCCACCTCCCAGGACGACACGATCGACCCCGAGGACGTCGAGCGCGGCTGGGCGGCCATGGGCGCGCTGCCGCCCGATCTGCTGGAGAAGTTCAGGACCCCGGGCGCGTTCGCGCCCGGCGTGGAGGTCTTCGGCCCCGAGGTGGAGGTCGGCGAGGACGCCTCGCCCCAGGACAGGCTGCTCGCCTTCATCGGGCGCGACCCCCGATGGCGGCACCAGGGCTAGCTCGGCCTCCGGGCCGCGATGGCGGCTAGATCGACACCCCGGGCTGCATGAGCCGTCGCGCCGCCTCCGTGATCGAGCCCGACAACGACGGGTACACCGCGAACGTGTGCGCGAGCTGATCGACGGTCAGCCGCTGCTGCACCGCCACCGACACGGCCAGGATGAGCTCGGAGGCCCGCGGCGCCACCACCACGCCGCCCAGCACGATCCCGGTGTGCGGGCGGCAGAACAGCTTCACGAACCCGTCGTTGAACCCCTGCATCTTGGCCCGCGCGTTGGTGGCCAGCGGCAGCTTGACCACGTTCGCCTCGATCTCGCCGGCCTCGATGGCCCGCTGGGCGACGCCGACGGCCGCGATCTCGGGGTCGGTGAAGATGTTGGAGGCCACCGTGGCCAGCCGCAGCGGCTGCACGGCCTCGCCCAGGGCGTGCCACACCGCGATCCGGCCCTGCATGGCCGCGACGGAGGCCAGCATCAGCACGCCCGTGCAGTCGCCTGCCGCGTACACGCCGGGCGCCGACGTGCGCGAGACCTTGTCGACCTTGACGAACCCGCCCCGGTCGAGCTGCACCCCGGCCTCCTCCAGCCCGATGCCGGAGGTGTTGGGGATCATGCCGACCGTCATCAGCGCGTGCGAGCCCTCGGCCGTACGCCCGTCCTCCAGCGTCACGACCACCCCGTCGGGCGTGCGCTTGACGGACGCGGCCCGCGAGCGGCCCATGACGTTCATCCCGCGCCGCCGGTAGACCTCCTCCAGCACCTCGGCGCCGTCGGCGTCCTCGTTGGGCATCATCCGGTCCCGGCTGGACACCAGCGTCACCTCGGCCCCGAGCGACCGGTAGGCGCCCGCGAACTCGGCCCCGGTCACCCCCGACCCGACCACGATCAGGTGCTCGGGCAGCTCTTCCAGGTCGTAGAGCTGCCGCCAGGTGAGGATGCGCTCCCCGTCGGGCTCGGCCCCCGGCAGCACCCGCGGCGTCGCCCCGGTCGCCACCAGCACCACGTCGGCCCTGATCGTCCGGTCGCCGGCCTTGACCACCTGCGGGTCGACCAGGCGCCCGCGCGCCTTGATGATCTCCACGCCCTCGGCCTCGACCCGCGTCGCGATGTCGGCCGACTGCGCCTGCGCCAGCTCCTTGACCCGCTTGTTGACCAGCGGCAGATCGACCCCGACCACTCCGGCGTCGCCGTCGGACCCGCCGGAGAACGACACGCCCAGGGACGCCGCGTCGAGCAGCGCCTGCTTGCGCACGGAGGTCGCGATCAGCGTCTTGGACGGCACGCAGTCGGTCAGCACGCACGCGCCACCCGGGCCGTCCTGCTCGACCATCGTGACTTGCGCGCCTAGCTGAGCGGCCACCAGCGCCGCCTCGTAGCCGCCTGGTCCGCCACCGATGATCACGATCCTCGTCACGTGTCCTATTCTCCCGCATGCTCCGAGCTGCCGACGAACGGGGCAGGGCCTCAGGCGCTAGTCTTGTCTGCTGTGCCTGTATACGCCGCCTACGGCAGCAACATGGACCCTGAGCAGATGGCCATGCGTGCCCCGCACTCCCCGATCCGGGGTGTGGGATGGCTGCCGGGCTGGCGCCTGACGTTCGGCGGCATGGATCTCGCCTGGGAGGGCGCGATCGCCACGATCGTCGAAGACCCTGACGAGCACGTGTTCGTGGTGCTCTACGACGTGCCCGAGTGGGAGGAGACCTCGCTCGACCAGTGGGAGGGCGCCGTGCGCGGCGCCTACCACAAGGTGCGGCTGCGGGTGCAGACGCTGGAGGGCGAGGTCGTGGCCTGGTTCTACGTGCTCGACGGCTACGAGGGCGGCCTGCCGTCGGCCCGCTACCTGGGCAGCCTGGCCGAGGCGGCCGAGCGGGCGGGCGCCCCCGACGAGTACGTCAAGGAGTTGCGGGAGCGCCCCTGCACCTCGTTCGGGGGTTAGCGCAGCGGCTGGTCCTTGGTCTCCTTCAGGACGAAGAGGTAGACCAGCGTCGAGACCAGCGCCAGCGCCGACATGTACCACGGGAAGAGCCCCGGGTTCTCGGCCTCCTGCAGCGCCGTGCCGATCAGCGGCGCGGTGCCGCCGAAGAGGGCCACGGTCAGCGAGTACGGGAACCCGGCCCCCGCCGCCCGCACCCGGGTCGGGAACAGCTCGGAGTTCACCGCGGCCGAGATCGAGGTGAAGCAGCCGAGGAAGACCATGCCGACGAGCTGCACGATCAGCAGGCTGGCGTAGGAGTCGGTGAGCAGGCCGAGCAGCGGCACGGGCAGGATGAGGAACCCGAGGCCGAACGTGATCAGCATCGGCTTGCGCCCCACCCGGTCCGACAGCATGCCGAGCAGCGGCTGCAGGATCATGAAGAAGACCAGCGAGATCGTGCCGATCTGCAGCGAGTCCGCCTTGTCGAAGCCCACGGTGATCTGCGCGTACGTGGGCAGGAAGCTGGTCCACGTGTAGTACGCGACGGTGCCGGCGATCGTGATGCCCACGATCGTGGCCGCCGACCTCGGGTAGTGCTTGAGGAAGTCGAACAGCTTGGGCCGCTCGGCCTCGCCCCGCCGGATCTCCTCCGCCACGGCCGAGGTCTCGTCGGCGCCCTTGCGGATCCACAGGCCGACGAGGCTCAGCACGGCGCCCACGAAGAAGGGGATGCGCCAGCCCCAGGAGTTCATGTCGGCCTCGATGAGGCTGGTGGCCAGCAGCGCCGCCAGGCCCGAGGCGATGAGCTGGCCGATGGTGGTGCTGACGTACTGGAAGCTGGAGAACAGGCCGCGGCGGCCGTGCGGGGCCGACTCCACGAGGAACGTGGTGGCGGCGGCGAACTCGCCGCCCACCGACAGGCCCTGGATGAGCCTGGCCAGGGTGAGGATGATCGGCGCGAGCAGCCCGACGGCCGCGTACGTCGGGGTCAGGCCCACGAGCAGCGAGCCGGCGCCCATCAGCACGATGGTGAACGTCATGGCGTTCTTGCGGCCGTACCTGTCGGCGAAGGCGCCGACGAGCAGGCCGCCGAGGGGGCGCATGAAGAAGCCCACGGCGAAGACGGCGAACGAGCTCAGCAGCGGCACCAGGCTGTTGGCCGAGCCCTTGGGGAAGACCTGTTCGGAGAAGTAGACAGCGAGGAAGGTGTAGGCGTACCAGTCGTACCACTCGACGACGTTGCCGATGCTGGCCGCCATGAGCTGGCGGACACGGCTCTTGGGGATGCCGAGTGGTGATGGCGCGAGGGGGGAGGTCGCCACGTGGGCTCCTTTGCTGACAAGTGCGGTGATGGCCTACTGTGCATTCGGGCGACCGAAACAGTCAAATATTCCTCGAAATATTTAACTTCCCGACAATGAAACGGGTGCAGGTGGACGTTCTCGACCGGCGGCTCGTGGCCGCGCTGCAAGTCAGCCCCCGGGCCTCCTGGGGTGAGATCGGGCGCGCCGTGGGCGAGCACGAGCGCACGGTCGCCCGCCGGCTGCAGCGGCTGATCGCCGAGGGCGTCGTGCAGGTCACCGCCATCTACGACGACCTGCGCACCGGGCACGGGCGGCCGGTGCACCTGCACGTCCAGGTGCGGCCCGGGACGGCGGCGCAGGTCGCCAAGGCGCTGGCCGACCGCCCCGACACCCGCTCGGTCTACTCGCTGACCGGGGCCGCCGACATCGGCTGCGAGCTGGTCTCGCCGTCCAGGGAGGACCTGCACCGCATCCTGTCCTCGCAGATCTCCGACATCGACGGCGTGCTGCAGACGCAGACCCAGGTCGTGCTGCACACGTTCAGGACCGTCGCCGAGTGGCACGCCCCGTACCTGACCGAGCGGGAGGTGGCCGAGCTGCGGCCGGGCCCGCCGGCCGAGTGCCTGCCCGACGAGGAGGGGCTGTCACCCCTGGAGCAGGAGATCGCCGAGCTGCTCGCCGCCGACGGCCGCATCGCGTTCACCGCCGTCGCCGAGCGGCTCGACATCTCCGTGCCGACCGCGCGCAGGCGGGTCACCTCGCTGATCGAGCGGCGGCTGCTGCTGCCCAGGGCCGAGGTGGAGCCGGCGCTGCTCGGCCTGGAGGTGGAGGCCATGCTCTGGCTGAAGGTCCGCCCCCACGGGCTCGACCTGGTCGGCCAGGAACTGGCCGCGCACCCCAGCGTCCGTTACTGCGCCGCCACGACGGGCACGCATTCCCTCATCGTGCAGGTCGTGGCGGCGCACGAGGCGGCGCTCTACCGTTTCATGACCGGCGTCGTCGGCCGGTACGACGAGATCACCGACGTCGACCTCACGCTCATCACCCGCGCCTACAAGCGCGGCCACCTCCACAAGTCCGGACTGCTCACACTGGAGAGAACACCATGACCCCTGCTGAGTCCCCTGCTGAGAAGGAAGTCGCCGACCTGTGCGTGGAGCTGATCCGCGTCGACAGCAGCAACTACGGCGACGGCAGCGGCCCCGGCGAGCGGGCCGCGGCCGAGGTCGTCATGTCCAGGCTGGCCGAGGTCGGGATCGAGGCCACGTACGTCGAGAGCGCGCCGGGCCGCGGCAACGTGATCACCCGGATCGAGGGCACCAACCCGTCGCTGCCCGCCCTGCTCGTCCACGGCCACCTGGACGTCGTGCCGGCCAACGCCGCCGACTGGTCGGTCGACCCGTTCGCGGGCGAGGTGCGCGACGGCTACATCTGGGGCCGCGGCGCCGTGGACATGAAGGACATGGACGCGATGATGCTGGCCGTGCTGCGCCAGATCAAGCGCGAGGGCCGCAGGCCGCGCCGTGACCTCGTCTTCGCCTGGGTGGCCGACGAGGAGGCCGGCGGCGTGTACGGCGCCAAGTACCTCACGGCCCACCACCCCGAGCTGTTCGAGGGCGTGACCGAGGCGATCAGCGAGGTCGGCGGCTACTCGCTGGAGGTGGACCCGTCGCTGCGGCTCTACCTGATCGAGACGGCCCAGAAGGGGCTGGCCTGGATGAAGCTGATCGCCGACGGCACGGCGGGCCACGGCTCGATGCTGAACGGCGACAACGCCGTCACCGAGGTCGCCAAGGCCGTCGCCAGGATCGGCGAGCACGACTGGCCGCTCACCTACACGCCGACGGTCCGCCGCTTCCTCACCGAGGTCGCGGACGCGTTCGGGCTCCCGTTCGACGAGGAGAACCCGCAGCCGATCCTGGACAGGATCGGGCCGCTGGTGCGCTTCGTGGGCGCGACGCTGCGCCACACCACCAACCCCACCCAGCTCGGCGCCGGCTACAAGTCGAACGTCATCCCCGGCCAGGCCACGGCCGTGGTGGACGGGCGGTTCCTGCCGGGGTTCGAGGAGGAGTTCTTCAAGACCGTGGACGGGCTGCTCGGGCCGAAGGTGCGGCGCGAGTTCATCCACCACGACATCGCGCTGGAGACCTCGTTCGACGGGGCGCTGGTGGAGTCGATGATCGCGGCGCTGAAGGAGGAGGACCCGGCCGCGCGGGCGATCCCGTACTGCATGTCGGGCGGCACCGACAACAAGACGTTCTTCGCGGACCTGGGGGTGCGCGGGTTCGGGTTCGTGCCGCTGCGGCTGCCGGCCGACATGGACTTCGCGGCGATGTTCCACGGCGTGGACGAGCGGGTGCCGGTGGACGCGCTGCAGTTCGGGGTGCGGGTTCTGGACAGGCTGCTCCTAAACTACTGAGGTGTGACCAAAGACGCATACACCCTGGCCAGCGAGGCCGCGACGGCGCTGCGGAGCGCCGCCGGCCTCGACACCTCCGACGCCGGCTTTGACACTGCCCTCGTCATGGGGTCGGGGTGGGTGCCCGCCGCCGACGCGATCGGTGAGACGGTGCGCGAGATCCCGTTCACGGACCTGCCCGGCTTCCGGGCACCCGCCGTCGCGGGCCACGGCGGGAAGATCCGCGTCGTCCGCACCCCGTCAGGGCGGCACGCGCTGATCTTCCTCGGTCGCACCCACCTGTACGAGGGGCTCGGCGTGGACGCGGTGGTGCACGGCGTACGCACGGCGGCGGCGGCCGGCGTACGCACGCTCGTGCTCACCAACGCCGCCGGCGGCCTGCGGCCCGAGACGCAGAACGTCGGCGACCCCGTCCTGATCAGCGACCACATCAACCTGACCGGGGCCAACCCGATCACCGGCACCACGTTCATCGACCTCACCGAGGTCTACTCGCGCCGCCTGCGCGCGCTGGTCCGCGAGGTCGACCCGACCCTGGCCGAGGGCGTCTACGTGGCCTTCCGCGGCCCCACGTACGAGACGCCCGCCGAGATCCGCATGCTGCGCACGCTGGGCGGCGACATGGTCGGCATGTCCACCGTCCTGGAGGCCATCGCCGGCCGCGAGGCGAACCTGGAGGTGCTCGGCATCTCGCTGGTCACCAACCCCGGCGCGGGCCTGTCCGGCGAGCCGCTCGACCACGAGGAGGTCCTGGAGGTGGGCCGCGCCACGGCCGCGCGCATGGGCGTGCTGCTGGCCAAGGTGGTGGACCGGCTGTGACTCTCGTGGAAACGGCCCGCGCCTGGCTGGCGCAGGACCCCGACCCCGACACCCGGGCCGAGCTCTCCGCCCTGATCGACGCCGAGGACCTGCCGGCCCTGGAGGAGCGCTTCGGGGCCAAGCTGGAGTTCGGCACCGCGGGCCTGCGCGGCGAGCTGGGCGCGGGCCCCAACCGGATGAACCGCGTCACCGTCATGCGCGCCGCCGCCGGCCTGGCCGCGGTGCTCGGGCCGGGCAAGCACGTGGTCATCGGCTACGACGCCCGGCACAAGTCCGACGTGTTCGCCCGCGACACGGCGGCCGTGCTGACGGGCGCCGGCCTGCACGCCTCGCTCCTGCCGTGCCCGCTGCCCACGCCCGTGCTGGCCTTCGCCGTGCGCCACCTCGGCGCCGACGCCGGCGTGACGGTCACCGCCAGCCACAACCCGCCGCGCGACAACGGCTACAAGGTCTACTGGGGTGACGGCTCGCAGATCACGCCGCCGATCGACGCCGAGATCTCGGCCGCCATCGACGCCGTGGGCCGCGTGGACGAGCTGCCGCTGCACGGCCCCGGCACGCTGACCGAACTGGGCGAGGGCATCGTCGACGACTACCTCTCCGCCGTGACCGCCCTGCCGCTCGGCGACGCCCGCGACCTGCGCGTGGCGTACACGCCGCTGCACGGGGTCGGCGCGGCCACCCTCACCGACGCCTTCCTGCGCGCCGGCTTCGAGAGCCCGATGGCGGTCGAGGAGCAGCGCAACCCCGACCCCGACTTCCCCACGGTGGCCTTCCCCAACCCGGAGGAGCCGGGCGCGATGGACCTGGCCGTCGCCCTGGCCGCCAAGCTGGACGCCGACCTGGTGCTGGCCAACGACCCCGACGCCGACAGGTGCGCGGTGGGCGTGCCGCTGCCCGGGGGCGGCGTACGGATGCTGACCGGCGACGAGGTCGGCGGCCTGCTGGCCGAGCACGTGATCACGCACACCAGCGGCGACCGCATGGTGGCCACCACCATCGTCTCCTCCTCCCTGCTCGGCAAGCTCGCCCGCGAGCACGGCGTGCGGTACGGCGAGACGCTCACCGGCTTCAAGTGGATCATCAAGGCGGGCCCCGGCCTGGTCTTCGGCTACGAGGAGGCCCTCGGCTACAGCATCGGCTCCGACGCGGGCCTGCCGGTCAGGGACAAGGACGGCATCGGCGCGGCCCTGACGGTCGCGGCGATCGCGGCGGCGGCCAAGCGCGACGGCCGCACGCTGCTGGACCTCCTCGACGACCAGGCCCGCCGCTACGGCCTGCACGCCACGGCGCAGCTCTCGTTCCGCGTGGCCGACCTCTCGCTGATCGCCGCCGCCATGACCCGCCTGCGCGCCGACCCCGCGCCGGCGCTGGGCGGCCTGGCGGTGGAGCGGGTGGACGACCTGGCGCGCGGCGACGGCGGCCTGCCGCCCACCGACGGCCTGCGTTACCGCCTGTCGGACGGCGCCCGCGTGGTGGTACGCCCGTCCGGGACCGAGCCCAAGCTGAAGTGTTACCTGGAGGTCGTCGTCCCCGTCACGGGCACCCCGGCGGCGGCCAGGGCGGCGGCTGGGCAGCGGCTCGGCGCCCTGAAGTCGGACCTCGCCGCGCGCCTGGGCCTGTGAACGCCGGCGCCTTCCGGGCGCGCCGAGCCGCTGCCCAGCGCCGGAGCGCGCCCGGTCAGGCCAGGCGGAACTGCAGGTCGGTGTCCCAGTTGCGCATGTCAGGCTCCACCCGCGGGTCCGTCTGGAACAGCTCCAGGCGGCACCCCCAGTGCTCCGCCCCGTCCTTCTCCGTCATGTCCCACGCCAGCCCCTGCTCCTCGCCCCACTTCAGCAGCGACTCGATGACGCCGAAGAGCTGGTCGGGATGGCCGTGGTGGGTGACGGTGGCGTAGCGGCCGGCGGGCAGGGTGGCGGCGAAGAGGTCGCCCTCGCCCTCCACCGGCGCGGACACCGGCACCCCCGCCTGCACCACCAGCCGGTCGGCGGCCATGTCGATGCTCTCGTAGCGCAGGAACGGCGCCCCCGCCGGGTACGCGCCGCGCTCGGCGAGCCAGCCGATGATCTCCCCGATGCGATCGGCGACCAGCCCGAAGGTGGTCATGGTGATGGTACGGCGCACCCCGATGTACGGGCGTTCGGGAAATTCGATGATCTGTGGCATGTTTCCTCCTTCACCCCTCAGTACGGAGCGCGGCGTCGAAACTCATCGGCAACCCGAAGAACGGGAACAGCCCGGGATCGAGGTACGTGGTCTCGCCCGCGATCAACCCGCCGGAGACCTCCAGCACGACCAGCGCGAACGCCTCCCCGTTCGCGTCGTACTGGCCGAAGGCGGGGCAGCCGTTGGCCCGCGTCGGCAGCAGGCGGGAGCCGGCGCACGGCGCGCCTGAGGCGAGCAGGACCGCGCGGACGGCCTCCCGGCCCCGCAGCCACCACGTGAACGGCGGCATGGACGAGGTGGCGTCCTCGTGCAGCAGCGAGACCAGCGCGTTCACGTCGTAGCGCTCGAAGGCCGTCACGTACCGGGCCAGCAGGGCCTCGTCCACCTCGTCGTCGAGCGGCGCCACCGCGGGGAGCCTGGTCCTGGCGCGCTGGAGGGCGCTGTTGACCGAGGTGACCGTGGTGGCGAGCAGGGCGGCCGTCTCGGCGGCGCTCCACTGAAGCACGTCGCGCAGGATGAGCACGGCCCGCTGGCGGGGCGGCAGGTGTTGCAGGGCCGCCACGAACGCCAGCCGTACCGTCTCGCGCGTGACGGCCAGGTCGGCGGGGTCGAGGACGCGGGCGTCGGGGACGGGCTGGACCCAGCGGCTCTCCGGGAGCGGCTCGCCCAGGGCGGCACCCAGGGTCGCGGCGGGGCCCAGGTCCATGGCGCGGGCGCGGCGCTGCGGGCCTCTGAGCATGTCGAGGCAGACGTTCGTGGCCAGATGGAACAGCCAGGAGCGCAGCGGGCCGCGCGCGGGGTCGTAGGTCCGCCACGCCCGGACGAACGCCTCCTGCACGGCGTCCTCGGCCTCGAAGCCGGAGCCGAGCATGCGGTAGCAGTAGCCGGTCAGCTCGGCGCGGTGCCGCTCCAGGTCCGTCTCCAGGCCACCGCCTCCCGGACCCCGGCCCTCCAGGGCCGTCTCCAGGCCTGCGGGTTCCAAGTCCTGGCGGTCCAGGTCCGGGCTCAGCACGGGATCACCTCGATCTGCAGCTCTGTCACCCATTCGTTTCTGTCGCAGGGTACGTGCAGGCTGATCTCCCTGGCCAGGGCGCGGGAGCGGTAGCCGTTCTCCTCGATCCAGTGCGCCAGCGCCTGGAACGTCGACCACGCCTCCTCCATCGCCCCGTGGTGGATGATCGTGGCGGCCGTCTTGATGGCCGGCAGGTCCACCACGTCGAAGCCGTACGCGCCGGGCGGCACGTTCACCGGCAGGCAGGCGTGCACCATGATCGAGCCGTCGTCCTCCTGGAGGTAGTGGGCGATCCCGGGGCCGGCGGTCCGGACACCGGCGCCCTCCATCCGCCGGCACAGCTCGTCGAACAGCGGCGTGATGACCGGCCCGACGTGCTCCGGCTCGTAGCCGCCCGCCCTGGCGGCGAGCTGGGCGACGCGCGTGCGGGGCACGCTCTTGAGCAGGACCTCCGCCGTCCGCATCTGCCCCTCGGTCTCGATCGTCCGCAGCCGTGCCTCGACGTTGCGCAGCCTGGCCAGGTCGGCGCTGATCCTGGACTCCAGCTCGGCGCGGCGCAGGCGCACCATGCCGTGCAGCTCCTCCGTGCTGACCTTCTCGTCGAGGATGACCCTGACCTGCTCCAGCGTGAAGCCGAGGTCCTTGATCGCGACGATCCGGTTGAGCCTGGCGAGCTGGTCGGCCTGGTAGGACCGGTAGCCGGAGACCGGGTCCACGTGCGCGGGCCGCAGCAGGCCGATGGCGTCGTAGTGGCGGAGCATGCGTACGGACACCAGCCCCAGCCTGGCGAACTCTCCGATGCTGAACATGTCCTCTCCAGGTGTAGGGCCTGACACGGTGTCACAGTCAACTATGGCGATTTTTCGGGCCCTGGGGTAACGTCCGAACAAAACGGGCGACCGAACGTTCGGTAGGAGCATGATCCAGGACCTCACCGACCGCGACACCGATGCCGGCGAGCGGATCAGGACGGCGGCGGTGCTGCTGTTCGCGCGGCAGGGTTACGCGGCCACCAGCATCAGAGACCTCGGCAAAGCGGTCAACATGACCAACGCCGGCATCTACCACCACGTCACCAGCAAGGAAGCCCTGCTGGCCGACCTCATGCGCGTCGCCCAGCGCGGCCTCATCGACTCCACCGAACGCATGCTCGCCCCGTACCGGCGGCCCGCCGACCGCCTGTCCCTGCTCATCGGCTCGCTCACCGCCGTCCACGCCCGCAACCCCATGACCACCCGCGTCATGGACGGCGAGCTGCGCTCGCTCACCGCCGGCTCCGCCGCCCGCGACGAGATCATCGGCCTGCGCGACGCGTACGAGGCCCACTGGAAGGGCGCGCTGGCCGACGGCGTGGCCGAAGGCGTGTTCCGCGTCGCCGACGAGAGGCTGACCAGGCTCGCCCTGATGTCCATGTGCACCGGCACCAGCGAGTGGTACCGCCCCGACGGGCGCTCCACGCTGGAGCAGGTGTGCGCCGAGTTCGTCGCGATCGGCCTGGCCGCCGTCCGCGCCCCCGCCGTCGAGCCCCTCGCGACCGCCGACTTCTCCCTGCTGCCCGAGTATCCGTGGGAGCCGCTGGATGACCGAGACGATCCCCGACCTGATGAGGCACGCCGCTAGCACGTACGGCGCGCGCGAGTTCCTCCGCTTCCCCGACACCTCGATCACCTTCGCCGAGGCCGACGAGCGTTCCGACCGGCTGGCCGGCGCCCTGATCGACAAGGGCGTACGCCCCGGCGACCGCGTGGCGATCATGATGGACAACGTGCCCGGCTGGCCGCTGAGCTGGCTGGCCCTGCTCAAGGCGGGCGCGGTCACCGTGCCGGTCAACGTCCGCTACCGGGCCGCCGACCTGGAGCACGTCCTGCGGGACTCGGGCGCCGTGGCCACGATCACCACCGGCGAGCACGCCCCGCACGTCCCCGGCATCGTGCACCTCCTCGACGCGTTACGGGACGGCACGCCCCGACCCGCCCGGCAGGCCGACCCCGACGATGTCACGAATTTTCAGTACACGTCGGGCACCACGGGCTTTCCCAAGGCCTGCATGCTCACCCACGACTACTGGCTCAGGACCGCCCGCATCGCCGCCGACCAGGTCGCGCTCCGCGACGACGACGTCATGATGATCGCGCAGGCGTACTCGTACATGGACCCCCAGTGGGTCACCCTCCTGTGCTTGATGGGCGGCATCCCCCTGGTGGTGCTCCCCCGCTTCTCCGCCTCCGGGTTCTGGGCCTCGGCCAGGGAGCACGGCGCGACGCTCACGTACGTGCTGGGCACCATGCCCCTCCTGCTGCACAAGCAGCCGCCCCACCCGCACGACCGCGACAACCGCATGCGCGTGGTGCTCTGCTCGGGCATCCAGCCCGGCCTGCACGCCGCGTTCGAGGAGCGCTGGGGCGCGCCGTGGCGCGAGCTGTACGGCTCCACGGAGAGCGGCCCCGACCTGGTCTCGCCCCTCGACGCCGGCGACACGGTCGGCACCGGCGCGCTGGGCGTCGCGCCGCCGGGCAAGGAGGTCACGCTGGACGAGGAGACCGGCGAGATCCTGGTCAGAGGCGTCCCCATGATGAAGGGCTACTGGAACCATCCGGAAGCCACCGCCCACGCCTTCAGAGGCGGCTGGTACCACACGGGCGACCTGGGCGTCCGCGACGAGCACGGCCGCCTGCGCCACGCCGGGCGGATCAAGGACATGGTCCGCAGGGGTGGCGAGAACATCTCCTGCGCCGAGGTGGAGCACGTGCTCGCCCAGCACCCGGCGGTCCTGTCCGCGGCCCTCGTGCCCATCGCCGACGACCTGTGGGGCGAGGTCCCGAAGGCGTTCATCCAGCTCCGTCCCGGCCACGCGGCCACCCGGGACACCGCCATGAGCGTGATCGGGCACGCCAGGGAGCGCCTGGCCCGGTTCAAGATCCCGGTGTACGTGGAGTTCGTCGAGGAGTTCGCGCTGACCCCGTCGGCCCGCATCGAGAAGCGCCACCTCCTCCGCCCCGGGCGCGACCAGCGTGCCGCCCCCGCCATCCCGGTTTCCCAGCCCGACAAGGAGCAGCGATGATCGACGTGACCGTACGCGACGAGGTGGCCCTCATCACGCTCGCCCGCCCGGACAAGCTCAACGCCCTCACCGCCGCCATGCGCGCGGACCTGGCGGCGGCCGTCCGCGAGCACGGCACCGGCACCAGAGGCGTCGTGGTCACCGGCACCGGCCGGGCGTTCTCGGCCGGCGAGGACATCCACCAGGCCGTCGGCCGGTCGCTGGTCGAGGAGGTGGAGCTGTTCCACGACATGACCAGGGCCGTGCTGGAGACGCGCGTCCCGGTGGTGGCGGCGGTCAACGGGCTGGCCGTGGGCGGGGCCGCCGAATGGACCCTCTGCTTCGACGCCCGCATCGGCACCGCGGCGGCCGAGTACTTCTTCCCGGAGAACCACATCGGCCTGTCGATCTCCAACGCCGCCAGTTACCTGCTCCCCCGCCTCGCCGGCGGCAGGGCGTTGCGGCTGGTGCTCGACTCGACCCGGATGAGCGCGGACGACGCCCTGGCCGCGGGCCTGCTCGACGAGATCGTGCCCGCCGGAACGCTGGTGGAGGCGGCGATCGCCCGCGTACGCCGCTGGAGCGCCCCCGGCACCGCCACCGCCGTGCACCTGGCCCTGCTGCGGCCGTCGGCGGCGGAGGTGGAGCGGGCCTTCCAGGCGGAGACGGAGGCGGCCAAGCAGGTGGAGGCGTCGGGCATCGCCCAGGCCGGCATGGCCGCGTTCGTCAGCAGGAGCAGGAGCCAGGACCGGCGCTAGGGGATGACGATGGCGGCGATCACCAGCACGACCGCGGCCACCAGCACCCCGATCGAGTCGTAGGACCAGCTCACCCGGGCCGGCGCGGCCTCCTCGCCGCGCCGCCTGGCCGACTCGGCGCGCTCGCGGATCTGGTCGCCCACCCAGTCGGCGTGCGTCTTGCCGGCGAACGCCTCCACCGCCGCCTGCTCGGCCCTGGGCAGCGTGGGCTCGGTCTTGAACCGCCCCCGCTGCTCGCCGGCGGTGCCGCGGCGCTGTGCCTTGGCGCGCTCGCGGGCGCTGCTCATCGGCGTCCACAGCCGCAGCACGCGCTCGTCGCCGTGCTGCACGGTGATGGCGTGCGACACCGTGACGTCCTCGATGGCGGCCCACGGCAGGAACGTGGTGCGGAACGGGTTGCGCCCCACCAGCCCCTCCTCCGTGAAGACGGTGGCGGGGCGCAGCGCGACGGCGTAGACGAGCGCCGTCAGCACTCCGAGCACGGCCAGCGCGACGAGCGACGGCTTGCCGTTGAACCGGACGATCAGGTCCCAGACGTTGAACGCGACGAACGCCAGCCACACCCACGCCAGCACGAACGCGGTCCTGGAACGGTAGGTCTGCTTCACGGCTGCCACTTGATCTGCTGGAAGCCGGGCTTGATCACGCCGTTGATCAGCGCCAGCCGCTCGTCGAACGGGATGAACGCCGACTTCATCGCGTTCACCGCGAACCACTGCAGGTCGTCCCAGCCGTAGCCGAACGCCTGCACCAGCTTGTGGAACTCCAGCGACACGCTCGTCGAGCTCATCAGCCGGTTGTCGGTGTTGACCGTGACCCGGAAGTGCAGCCGCCGCAGCAGCCCGATCGGGTGGTCGGCGATCGAGGCGGCGGCCCCGGTCTGCAGGTTGGACGTGGGGCACATCTCCAGCGGGATGCGCTTGTCGCGGACGTAGGCCGCCAGCCGCCCCAGCTTCGCGCTCCCGTCCTCGGCCACGGAGATGTCGTCGATGATGCGCACGCCGTGCCCGAGCCGGTCGGCGCCGCACCACTGGATGGCCTGCCAGATCGACGGCAGGCCGAACGCCTCGCCGGCGTGGATCGTGAAGTGGGCGTTCTCCCGCTGGAGGTACTCGAACGCGTCGAGATGCCGGGTGGGCGGGTAGCCGGCCTCGGCCCCCGCGATGTCGAACCCCACCACGCCGCCGTCGCGGTACCGCACGGCCAGCTCGGCGATCTCCCGGGAGCGCGCCTGGTGCCGCATCGCGGTCAGCAGGGTGCCCACCCGGACGCGGCGGCCTCGCGAGCCCTGCTCGAACCCCTCCAGCACCGCCTCCACCACCTGGTCCAGGCTCAGGCCCCTGGTGGTGTGCTGCTCGGGCGCGAAGCGCACCTCGGCGTAGACGACCCCGTCGTCGGCCAGGTCCTGGGCGCACTCGGCGGCCACCCGGACGAGCGACTCGCGGGTCTGCATGACGGCGACCGTGTGGTCGAACGTCTCCAGGTAACGTTCGAGCGATCCGGAGTCCGACGCCTCCTCGAACCACTGGCGGAGGTTGTCGGGATCGGTGGTGGGCAGCCGGGCGTAGTCGCTCTCCCTGGCCAGGTCGACGATCGTCTCGGCGCGGAGCCCGCCGTCGAGGTGATCGTGCAGCAAGACCTTGGGAGCGCGCCGGATCTCGTCATGCGTGGGGCTCATCTGGCCATGATATGAGCACCACCCGCCCCCGCGCCCAGGTGCGGCTCGCCCGCCACGCGCTCACCCTCGGTGGCAGGTCGTCGCGGCCCGCCGTCCCCGGCGGTCAGTCGTCGCGGCCCGCCGTCTCCGGTGTGAATGCGGGCAGGCACACCGCGATGTACTCGGCCCCGTCCGGCCCCACGCTGTAGCGCACCTTCTCCCCCGGCGACGTCACCACCGACTGCCCGGCCTCCACCCGGGTCGTGCCCCCGGCGTGCTCCACGATCACCGTCCCCCGCAGGACGACGGTGTACTCGGTGAACGACGGCGTCTGCGCCGGCTCCTCCCACCCGGGCGGAGCGGTCATGTGGGCGATGGAGACCGCCTCGTCGCCACTGCTGACGCGGCCGATGTGCTCGTCGATGAGCTTGCCGCCGGGTACGGGGATGCGGGCCGGGCCCTCGATCTTTCTCACCACGGACGTCAGTGTGCCACGTCGAGGATCAGCCGGCTGGGCGAGCCCTGCTCGGTGAGCCGGAACGGGGCCCGCTTGCTCAGCACCAGCCCGATGCCGACGCGAGCCTCGAAGTCCCCGGTCCTGACGACGTCGGCGAGGGTGCCGAGGCGGGCCGGGTAGACGGGCCCGCCGCTCCAGGTGGGCTTTCCCTCCTCGTCGTGGGCGTTGGCGGGGAAGAGCGTGAGCTGGAGGTAGGCGCCACCGTGCACGTCGATGGGCTTTCCTGAGCCGTCCTGGACGAGCTCGTCCACCCATTTCACGCTGTATCCGGGAATGTCGCCCTTGAGGTCCACGACGAGCCGGTCGTACGTGTCGTGCGCGGCGTACCGCACGCCCGTCACCTCGGCGGGCTCCATCCCGGACCGGTCGACGTCCACCTCGGCGGTGCTGGTCGGCGCGGCGGATCCGGTGGAGGTCTGCCGCGGCAGTGTGGCGGTCTGCTGGGCGGTGCCGCACGCGGCGAGCAGGACGGCGAGGCAGGCGAGCGGAGCGGCCACGCGGGCGCCGCGCGGCATCGGGCCACGGGGCGGGGTTGACGAGCGCATGCCCGGTAGATGCCCAGCGTGCGGGCCTGCAAGCGGCGTCGCGGCGGATCGGCGCCATGCCCACCGGCCATTCCCGGACATCTCCCATGGAAAAGGGCCCCACCCGTGCCGGCGGGGCCCTCTCAGAGGTGGCTCAGACGGTCTCGTACACCTTCACGTCCTCCGCCACGGCGGGCACGTTCTTGCGGGCGCGCAGCCCCGTGGCCGAGATCGCCAGCCCGACCAGGGCCAGCACCAGCGACACCACGATCGCCGCGCGCAGCGAGCCGATGGAGAGCGTCTCGCCGCCGCCCGAGGTGAGCACGGCGGTCACCACGGCCAGCACGATCGCGCCGCCGACCTGGCCGGAGGTGTTCAGCAGGCCGGAGGCCAGGCCCTGCTCGTCGTCGTCCACGCCGTTGGTGGCCTGGATGTTGAGCGAGGGGAACGACAGCGCGAACGCGATGCCCAGCAGGATCATGCCGGGGATCACCATGCCGCCCAGGCTGGGGGTGCGGTCGATGCCGAGGAAGATGGCGTACCCGCCGGCCAGCGCGGCGGCGCCGATCACGATCAGCTTGCCGGTGCCGAACCGGTCGGCGAAGTCGCCCATCTTCGTCGAGGTGACGGCGACGAGCAGGCCGGCGGGCAGGAACGCCATGGCGGTGCCCAGTGCCGACCAGCCGAGCAGGTTCTGGAAGTACTGCATGGCCACGAACTGGAAGGAGACGTACGAGCCCATGAGGATGAGCAGCCCCAGGTTGGCCCGCACGATGTGCCCGGAGCGCAGGATGCCCAGCCGCACCAGCGGGTGGCGCGTCCGCAGCTCGGCGAAGACGAACAGGCCGAGCAGCGCGGCCACGCCCACGAGCGAGCCGATCGTCTGGAACGAGGCCCAGCCGGCCTCGGGCGCCTGCACGACCGTGAACACCAGCAGGAGCATCGACGCGGTGATCGTCACGGCGCCGACCAGGTCGTGACCGCCCTCGGCCCGCTCCTCCCTGCCCTTCGGCAGCACCTTCAACGCGGCCACCAGCGCGATCACCGCGACGGGCACCGGCATGAGCAGCGTCCACCGCCAGCCGATCTCGGTCAGCAAGCCGGACAGCACCAGGCCGAGCGAGTAACCGCTCGCGCCGCAGGCGGTGAAGATGCTCAACGCCCTGTTGCGCTCCGGGCCTTCGGGAAAGGTCGTCGTGATGATCGACAAAGCGGCGGGCGCGGTGAAGGCGGCGGCCACACCCTTGACGAACCTGGCCGCGATCAGCAGCGCCCCGTCGTCCACGACACCACCGAGCAACGACGCCACAGCGAAGACGCCGAGCGCGGCCAGGAACACCCTGCGCCGCCCCAGCAGGTCGGCGGTCCTGCCCCCGAGCAGCAGAAGACCGCCGTAGCCGAGCACGTAGCCGCTGACCACCCATTGCAAGGACGACGTCGTCAGGCCCAGGTCGTGCTGGATGGCGGGGAGGGCCACACCGACCATCGAGACGTCGAGGGCATCAAGAAAGATCACAGCGCAGAGCACGGCGAGCGCGCCCCAACGGGATGAGGAAGAGGACATGGGTCAGAACAATACATGCACACACATCTAATGCAAGTGCATTTAATGTCGTTGCATGAGTTTTCTCGAAGTGGTAACCTCCGCGACATGGACGAGCGGTTCGTGGTGGACACCTGGCACTACGTCCTGGCGAAACATGCCAAGGCCATGTGCCAGCTGGAGCGCGAGCTGGGCGACCGGCACGGGCTGGGGCCCAGCGAGTTCGAGGTGCTGGATCGGATCGTGCACCACGACAGGAAGCTCCGCATCCAGGAGCTGTGCGAGGAAGTCCATCTGAGCCAGAGCGCGCTGTCGCGGGTGGTGGCTCGCCTGGAGAAGGCCGCGCTCGTGACGCGCGGGGTGTGCGACAGCGATCGGCGCGGGGTGTTCGTGTGCATCACGGACGAGGGGCGCGCCCGCCACGCCGAAGCTCTGCCGACGCAGCGGGCGGTGCTGACCGAGGTCTTCGCCGACGCCCCGGTCTCGGTCCCCTGACCCGCGCTACGGGGCCGTGATGCGGTCGATCACCAGGGGAAGCTGCTCCACGGCCGCCTCTCCCACCGCGTAGCCGCCCTCCAGCGCCTCCAGTGCCCGCTCGAAGCGGGACGTCTCGTCGGCGTGCAGCGTCATCAGCGGCTGCCCGGCCCGCACCAGGTCGCCCGGCTTGGCGTGCAGCTCGATCCCGGCCCCTGACGAGACCGGGTCCTCCTTGCGTGCCCGCCCGGCCCCGAGCCGCCAGGCGGCCAGCCCCACGGCGTACGCGTCCAGCCGGGCCAGCACGCCGGACCCGGGCGCCTCCACGGTCATCGTCTCGGCGGCCCGGGGCAGCAGCGCGTCCGGGTCCCCGCCCTGGGCGGAGATCATGCGCCGCCACGCGTCCATGGCGGACCCGTCCTCCAGCGCCTTCTCCGGGTCCTTGCCAGAGATCCCGGCGGCCTCCAGCATCTCCCGCGCCAGCCGCACCGTCAGCTCGACCACGTCGGCGGGCCCGCCGCCGGCGAGCACCTCGACCGACTCGGCGACCTCCAGCGCGTTGCCCACGGCCCGGCCCAGCGGCCGGTCCATGGCGGTCAGCAGCGCGACGGTGCGCACCCCCGCGTCGGTGCCGAGCGCGACCATGGTCTCGGCCAGCTCGCGCGCCTCCGGGACGGTCTTCATGAACGCCCCGGACCCCACCTTCACGTCCAGGACCAGCGAGCCGGTCCCCTCGGCGATCTTCTTCGACATGATGGACGAGGCGATGAGCGGGATCGACTCGACGGTGCCGGTGACGTCGCGCAGCGCGTACAGCTTCTTGTCGGCGGGCGCCAGCCCCGAACCGGCCGCGCACACCACGGCCCCGGCGGAGCGCAGCACGTCCAGCATCTCGGCGTTGGAGAGCGAGGCCCGCCAGCCTGGGATCGACTCCAGCTTGTCGAGGGTGCCGCCCGTGTGCCCGAGCCCGCGCCCGGACAGCTGCGGCACGTACGCGCCGCACGCCGCCACGAGCGGCGCCAGCGGCAGGGTGATCTTGTCGCCGACGCCGCCCGTCGAGTGCTTGTCGGCCGTGGGCCGGTCGAGGACGGACCAGTCCATGCGCTCGCCCGAGCGGATCATGGCCTGGGTCCAGTCGGCGATCTCGCGCCGGTCCATGCCGTTCAGCAGGATCGCCATGGCCAGCGCCGACATCTGCTCGTCGGCCACGTCACCACGCGTGTACGCGTCGATCACCCAGTCGATCTGGGCCGTGGTCAGCTCGCCCCGGTCCCGCTTGGCGCGGATGACCTCGATGGCGTCCATCACGCGCTCCTGCTGAGATCCTGGGGTCCGAACGCGTACGGCAGGATCTCGGCCATGCGCTTCGGCCCGTCCTCGGTCTCGACCAGCAGGTCCTCGCCGCCGAACTCGTACAGGAGCTGGCGGCAGCGCCCGCACGGCATCAGCAGCTCGCCGTGGCCGTCCACGCAGGTGAAGGCCACCAGCCTGCCGCCGCCCGAGCGCTGCAGCGCCGAGACCAGACCGCACTCGGCGCACAGGCCCAGGCCGTAGGAGGCGTTCTCGACGTTGCAGCCCGTGACGATCCGCCCGTCGTCCACCAGCGCGGCCGCGCCCACGGGGAACTTGGAGTACGGCGCGTACGCGTGCCTCATGGCCTCGGTCGCCTCGTCGCGCAGGCCGTTCCAGTCGATCTTCAATGTTGTTCCTTTCGGCCTAATGCTGCTCGCCCCGGCGGTAGACGACGCCGTCGGCCTTGGGCATCCGCAGGCGCTGCGAAGCGGCCAAGAGCACGAGCAGCGTGAGCACGTGTGGTGTCATATGGACCAAGTTGTCCGGCAACTTGTCGACGGTCAGCCAGAGCCACAGCAGGATGACCATGCCCAGGGCGGCCGAGGCCATCAGGGTGTACTGCTTGACACCCTTGGATTCCAGCTCGTCGGACATCAGGCGGCGGATCTGCGTGCCCAGGTAGATCAGCAACAGGAGCGCGCCGAACAGGAAGAACGAGGTGATGGCGCCGGTGCTGCGCACCTGCAGGCCGTCGGCGTAACCGAACAGGGAGGCGCCGACCGCGAGCCCGCCTGGCCGCCAGTTTCCGAAGATCATGGCGGCCAGGCCGATGAAGCCGCGCCCGTTCGTCTGGCCCTCGACGTACTTGGTGGCGGAGATGACCAGGAGCGCGCCGCCGAGCCCGGCGAACGCGCCGGAGACGACGACGGCAAGGTACTTGATCCGGTAGACGTTCACGCCCAGCGACTCGGCCGCCCACGGGTTCTCGCCCGCCGAGCGCAGCCGCAGGCCGAACGCCGTGTGCCAGAGCACGAAGAAGGTCAGCGGCAGGAGCAGCACGGCCAGGATCACCAGGACATTGACGTCGTGCGTGAGCCCGCGCAGAATGCCCGCCACGTCCGACAGCAGGAACCAGTGGGTGCTCTCCAGCTTGCCGAGCAGGTCGGGACCGTCGGAGAGCAGGGGGAAGCTGACCTCGGTGGGCTTGCCCATCGAGGGCGACGTGGTGATGCCCGCGCCGGCCTCGTTCGCCGGGGTGCCCTCCTTGTACAGGACCTCCGACAGGAAGCGGGTGATGCCGGGACCGAGCAGGTTGATGGCCACGCCGCTGATGATGTGGTCCACGCCGAACGTCACGGTGGCGATGGCGTGCAGCAGGCCGCCCAGCGCGCCGCCGAGCAGCCCGGCGACCAGCGCGGCCACCGGACCCCACTGGTATCCGGCCCAGCCGGCGAACCAGGTGCCGAGCACCATCATGCCTTCGAGGCCGATGTTGACCACGCCGGCCCGCTCGGCCCACAGGCCGCCGAGCCCGGCCAGCGCGATCGGCACCGCGAGCGTCAGGGCCGCGGCGATCGTACCGGAGGAGGTGATGATGTCCTGGCCGGACAGGACCCTGACCAGCGACATCAGCAGGATGAGCGCGGCGACGGCGATGAGCGCCACGTGGTACTTGCCGACCCTGGTCATGCTGCCACCTCTGCCGGTGCGTTCGTGCCGAGCTGCTCAGCTGCTCTGCGCTCTTCGAGCCTGAGCGCCAGGCGCTTGGTGATCTCATTGGCGATCACGACGAGCAGGACGATCGTGCCCTGGATGATCGTGACCACGGAAGCCGGCACGTTCGCTTCCTGCAGTGGTCCCTGCGCCCGGTCGAGGAAGGCGAACAGCAGCGCGGCGATCGCGATGCCGCCGGGCTTGTTCCGGCCGAGCAGAGCCACCGCGATGCCGAGGAATCCCAGTCCGGCGGTGAAGTTGGAGTTGAAGGCGCCCCTGTCGCCGAGGATCTCCGGCAGCCCGATCAGCCCGGCGATCGCACCGGACATGACCATCGCCGCAATGATCATCTTCTTGGGGCCGACGCCCGAGGCCAGCGCCGCCGGGCCGTTGAGCCCGCTGGCCTTGATGTTGAAGCCGAAGCGGGTGCGCTCCAGCACGAGCCAGACCACCACGCCCAGCACGACCGCTACCAGCAGGAAGCCCCACAGGCCGCCCGCGCGGGTCGGCGCCGGCATCCCGAACCACTCGAAGACGAAGTTCAGGTCGGGGAACATGGCCGACTCGGGCAGCTCGGGCGTCGTGGTCGTGAGCTGCCCTTCCTTCTGACCGCTGAACGGCCCCTGAACCAGGTAAGCGGTCAGGTTGAGCGCGATGTAGTTCAGCATGATCGTGGAGATGACCTCGTTCACGCCCCTGGTCACCTTCATGACCGCCGGGATCAGCGCGTAGAAGCCGCCGACCAGGGCCGCGACGACGATGATCACCACGATCTGGATCACCGGGGGCGCCACGAACGTCGAGCCCACGTAGGCCGCGCAGATGGCGGCCAGGCGGTACTGGCCCTCGACGCCGATGTTGAACAGGTTCATCCGGAAGCCGACGGCCACGGCAAGCCCGGCGATGAACAGCGGGATCGCCCGGTCGATGAGCGCCGCGACGCCGTTCATCTGCGCCCGATCCGACGGGCCGAAGTTGAAGAAGGCGGCGAACGCGTCGAGCGGCCCGCCGCCCGCCGCGACGATCGCCACGCTGCAGATCGCGATCGCCAGGATGACGGCGACGATGGCGCCGGCGACGGTGAGCAGCGCCCGGTTGAGCCCGGCGGGCATCACGTCTCCTCAGTACCGGCGATGGCGCCGGTCATGTAACCGCCCAGCCGTTCGGGCGTGATGTCGGAAGGGTCGAGCGCGGCCACGAGCCGCCCCCGGTAGATGACCTGGATCGTGTCGGACAGCCCGATCAGCTCGTCGAGGTCGGCCGAGATGAGCAGCACGGCCAGCCCGGCGGCGCGGGCGTTGCGCAGGTGGTCCCAGATGGCGGCCTGGGCGCCGACGTCCACGCCCCGGGTGGGGTGGGCGGCGATGAGGAAGACGGGATCTCCGCTCATCTCGCGGCCCACGATCAGCTTCTGCTGGTTGCCGCCCGACAGGGCCAGGGCCAGGGTCTCGACGCTGGGCGTGCGCACGTCGTACTCCTTGACGATGCGCTCGGTGTCGGCCTTGGACGCCCTCCGGTTGATCCAGATGCCGCTGCGCGCGGGCTTCCTGGTCTGGTGGCCGAGCACCCGGTTCTCCCACAGCGACGCCTCCAGGAGCAGGCCCTGGCGGTGGCGGTCCTCGGGGATGTAGCCGATGCCGGATTCGCGACGCTTCAGCGTGGACCAGGTGGTGATGTCCTGGCCGGCGAGCTCGATGCGGCCCTGGGCGGGGCGGATGCCCATGATGGCCTCGATCAGCTCGGACTGGCCGTTGCCCTCGACGCCGGCGATGCCCAGGATCTCGCCCTGGTGGATCTCGAAGGAGACGTCGTCGAGGAGCAGGCGCTCGCCCTCGCCGGGCATGGTCAGCTCGGAGACCTGCAGCGTGACGGTGTCGGTCACGGTGGACTCGCGCGTCTCCGGAGTGGGCAGCTCGCTGCCCACCATGAGCTCGGCCAGCTGGCGCGCGGTGACGTCGGACGGGTTCACGCTGGCGACCGTGGTGCCGCGCCGGATCACGGTGATCGCGTCGGCGATGTCGAGCACCTCGTCGAGCTTGTGCGAGATGAAGATGACCGTGAGGCCCTCGGCCTTGAGCTCGCGCAGGTTCTGGAAGAGCTCCTCGACCTCCTGCGGCACCAGCACGGCCGTGGGCTCGTCGAGGATGAGGATGCGGGCCCCGCGGTAGAGGACCTTGAGGATCTCCACGCGCTGGCGGTCGCCGACGCCGAGGTCCTCCACGAGCCGGTCGGGATCGACCCGCAGGCCGTGGGTCTCGGCCAGCTGGACGATGCGCCTGCGGGCGGCGGCCGTGTCGAGCCTGCCGAGCCGCTTCGGCTCGGCCCCGAGGACGATGTTCTCCAGGACCGTGAAGTTGTCGGCGAGCATGAAGTGCTGGTGCACCATGCCGATCCCGACCGCGATGGCGTCGCTCGGCGTGCGGAAGCTGACCTCCGCGCCGTTCACCTTGATCGTCCCCTCGTCCGGCTTCTGCATGCCGTAGAGGATCTTCATCAGGGTGGATTTGCCCGCGCCGTTCTCCCCGACGATGGCGTGCACCGTGCCGGGCTGGACGGTGATGCGGATGTCGTGGTTCGCGACGACACCGGGGAAACGCTTGGTGATGCCCTCCAGCTCTACGGCGGGTTTCACCGTGGCCAGGGTGTCAGCACTCATTTCGCCTCTCCTACAGGGGGCGGCATAGACAGAAGGCCCGAAGTGCGGACTCCGGGCCCTCAGGTGTCTCTCCTACCCCGTTTACGGCTTGGCAGGAACCGTGATCTTGCCGTCGACGATGTCCTTCTTGGCAGCGTCGAGCTTGTCCTTGATGTCGTCGATCTCGCCACCGGTGGTGGACAGACCCACGCCGTCGACCTTCAGGTCGTAGGTGGTGTTCGTGCCGCCCTTGGCGCCGCCCTGGAAGGCCTTGATGAACTCGAACACGCCGACGTCGACGCGCTTGAGCATGGACGTCATGATCACCGACTGCAGGTCGGTCTCCTTGACCGTCTGGCGCTGGTCGGAGTCGACGCCGATGGCCTTCTTCTTGGCCGCTGCCGCCGCCTGGAACACGCCGAGGCCGGAGTCGCCGGAGGCGTGGTAGATGATGTCCGCGCCGCTCTGGTACATGCTCTCGGCCGCGAGCTTGCCCTTGTCGGGAGCCTTGAAGCCGGAGAAGTCACCGTCGGGGGTGAGGTACTTGACGTCGATCTTGGCGTCCGCCTTGACCGACTTCACGCCCGCCACGAAGCCCGCCTCGAACTTCTTGATCAGGTCGTTCTCGACGCCGCCGACGAAGCCGACGTGGCCGCTCTCGGACTTGGTCGCCGCCGCGACGCCCGCCAGGTAGGAGCCCTGCTCCTCGGCGAACAGCAGGCCGGTCACGTTGGGGGCGTTGGAGGCCGAGTCGACGACCGCGAACTGAATGTCCGGGTACTCCTCGGCCGCCTTCTTGACGTCCTCGGCGTAGGCGAAGCCCACGCCGATGATCGGGTTGTAGCCGGCGTCGGCGAGCTGGCGCAGCAGGTCACCGCGGTTGGAGCCGTCGGAGGCCGGGCTCAGCTCCTTGATCTCCGCGCCGAGCTCCGTCTTGGCCTTCTCCAGGCCGGCGTAGGCCGAGTCGTTGAAGGACTTGTCACCGCGACCGCCGATGTCGAACGCGAGACCCACCTTGAGCGCGCCCTTGGGCGCCTCGCTGCTCGCCGCGCTGGTCGGCTCCTGGCTGGCCGTGGTCCCCCCACCGCCGCCACCGCAGGCGGCCGCCGCCATGAGCAGGACGCCGGCGACCGAACCGAGCGCCACACTGTTGAATCGCTTGCCGAGCAAGGCGACTCCCTTCCATTTCCCCGCCGCCGATTTGGTCGCAGGCGCGACAGAACGTACGGCACCTGCACGGAAGATAGTTGCTTGACCAGGGACAACCAAACTGGGACACAGGGTCGCAACCGCTCCGTTACCGACATCACTCGCGTCCGTGACCTGAATCGCGATTCGGGCACTTCGGACGCCTTTGGAAAGTTTTGCCCAACTTTGGTGGTCGATCACCTCTTGCCCTGAGTGCCCATCGTGACGGAGATTCCCTCCGACGGTGGAAATCTTCGTATCGGAGCCCCGCATGCACCCGTGGAGAGCCCTCTCCGTGCCGCTGGTCGCCTTACTCGTGGCGACCCTGACCGGCACCGCACCCGCCACGGCCGACACCCCGGCCGTGAAGATCCAGGACAACGCCACCCAGCCGATCTTCTCCAGGGCGGACGCCATCCTGCAGACCGTGTTCGTCGAGGTCGCGGGAACCGACAGCGACAACGACGGCGCCGACGACCGGGTCGCCGTGGACATCCTGCGCCCCAAGGAGACGGACCAGGGGCTCAAGGTCCCCGTGATCATGGAGGCGAGCCCCTACTACGCCCCCGGCAACGACGTCGCCAACCACCCCGTGGACGTGGACGAGAACGGCGTCCCCCTGCCCGCCATGACCGCGCTGTCGGCCAAGCTCGACGCCGCCGGCCCGTTCGACGGCTACTACGACAACTACTTCCTGCCCCGCGGCTACGCCATCGCGCTGGTGGAGAACCTGGGCAGCGCCCGCGCCACCGGCTGCCCCACCTCGGGCGGCCGGAACGAGACCGCGGGCCCGAAGGCCGCGATCGACTGGCTGAACGGCCGCGCCAAGGGCTTCGACCCCGCAGGCAACCCCGTCGAGGCCACCTGGTCCACGGGCAAGGTCGGCATGATCGGCGTCTCGTACAACGGCACGCTGCCCAACGCCGTCGCCGCGACCGGCGTCGAGGGCCTGGAGACGATCGTGCCGATCGCCGCGATCTCCAGCTGGTACGACTACTACCGCGCCAACGGCGGCGTCCTCGCACCCGGCGGATTCCAGGGCGAGGACCTGGACGTGCTCGCCAAGTACGTACTGACCAGGCAGAACGGCCAGGAGGCGTGCGGCGAGGTGGTCGACGAGCTGACCGCCACCCAGGACCGGATCACCGGCGACTACAGCCGCCTCTGGGACGAGCGCAACTACCTCAACGACGTGCGCAAGGTGAAGGCCAGCGTCTTCCTCGTGCACGGGCTCAACGACTGGAACGTCAAGACCAAGCAGTTCGCGCAGTGGTGGTACGCGCTGTCCAAGCGGGACGTGCCGCGCAAGATCTGGCTGCACCAGGGCACCCACATGAACCCCTTCAGCCTGCGCACCGCCGAGTGGCTGCGCCAGCTGCACGGCTGGTTCGACCACTGGCTGTACGGGATCGACTCGGGCATCATGCGCGAGCCGCAGGCGGACGTGGAGATCGGGCCCGGCCGGTGGGCCCAGCACGCCTCGTGGCCGCTGCCCGGCGCGGCCACCGTCCCGCTCTTCCCTGGCTCGGGCTCCTCGCTCGGCCTGGTCCCGCGTCCCCGGTCGGCGCCGGAGACGTTCGTGGACCAGAAGGTCAGGACGGCCGAGCAGCTCGTGGAGGCGACCGGGGCCGATCCGAACCGGCTGGCGTACACGACCGGGGCGCTGCCCGCGGACGTGCGGATCTCGGGGACGCCGACGGTCTCGGTGCGGGCGTCGTTCAAGGACGGGGCCTCGCCGTACCTGACGGCGCTGCTGGTGGACTACGGCACGGACGTGCGCCCGAATGGCACCCTGGTCTCCACCGGGCAGAGCTACTGCTACGGGCAGGGGGTGCCCGGTGACACGGGCTGCACCACGCTCAGGACGCTCGGCACCGCCACCACCCCGTACAAGATCGTCACCCGGGGGTGGCTCGACGTGCGCAACCGGCATCGCGCGGACCGGACGGAGCCGCTGCGCCCGGGCAAGGAGTACTCCTTCACCTGGGACTTCCAGCCCACGGACTACCTGTTCAAGAAGGGGCACCGGCTGGGCCTGGTGATCATCTCGACCGACTACGACTACACCCTGCGCTACCCGCCGGGCACCAAGGTCACCGTGTCGCCGGGCAAGTCGGCCCTGCGGCTTCCGGTGGTGCTCGGCAGGCTGCCGTAGCCCGGAAACGACGAACCCCCGCCGGGATCCGGCGGGGGTCGCATGGGGGGCGTCAGGCCATGGCGGAGGTGATGGAGTCGAGCGGGCCGACCTCCCACAGCGCCGTCAGCGCCGTGGCGGCCATCACCCGCACGCCCATCGCTATCGCCTGCTCGTCCACGTCGAACGTCCCCTGGTGGATGTCGTACGTCACCCCGTCGGGCGACCGCGTGCCCAGCCGGGCGAACGCGCCGGGGATCGACTCCAGGTACCACGCGAAGTCCTCCCCGCCCAGCGACTGCTGGGTGGGGACGACGGCCCCCGCGCCGAGGGCCCGCTCGCTCGCCTCGGCCAGCATCTCCACGCTGACCTCGTCGTTGACCACCGGCGGCACCCCGCGCGTGTAGTCCATCGTGGCCTCGATGCCGTAGGCGCCGGCCACCGACTCCAGCAGCGACTTGATCAGGTCGGGCGCGGCGTGCCAGGCGTTCTCGTCGAGGCAGCGCACCGTCCCCTCGGCCACCCCGTCGTCGGGGATCGCGTTGGCGGCGGAGCCGGCCTCGACGCGGCCCCAGACGAGGCTGAGCGACGAGCGCGGGTCGACGCGGCGCGACAGCGCGGCGGGCAGCTCGGTGAGGATCTTGGCGAGCGCGAAGACGAGGTCGGCGGTGAGGTGGGGGCGGGCGGTGTGGCCGCCGGGCCCGGAGACGCGGATGACGATCTTGTCGCAGGCGGAGGTGATCGGGCCGCTCCTGAGGCCGACCTGGCCCACGTCCACGCGCGGGTCGCAGTGGAGGCCGAAGATGCGGTCGACGCCGCTGATGCCGCCCTGGGCCATGACCTCCAGCGCGCCGCCGGGGAGCTCCTCGGCCGGCTGGAAGAGCAGGCGTACCCGGCCGGGCAGCAGCCCCGCGGCGGCCTGCTGGGCCAGGAAGAGGGAGGTGCCGAGCAGGACCGTGGTGTGCACGTCGTGCCCGCACGCGTGGCAGGCGCCGGCCACGGTCGAGCGGTAGGGCACGTCCTTCTCGTCCTGCAGGGGCAGCGCGTCGATGTCGGCGCGCAGCGCGACGGTCGGCCCGTCGCCGCTGCCCACGTCGCAGATGAGCCCCGTGCCCCTGGGCAGCACCGACGGGGTCAGCCCGGCGGCGGTGAGCCGCTCGGCGATCCGCTGTGTCGTGCGATATTCGGCGAAGGCCAGCTCGGGGTGCATGTGCAGGTCACGGCGGAATGCCACCAGCTCCTGCTCGGTCTCCGCCAGGAACGCGTCGAGTTCCCCCCGAAGCTCACGTCCCCGCATATGTCACCGTCCCGTCCCATGCCGCGCGCCCCATACGTGCTGGCCATCGCGGCTCGTGCGCTCCAAGAAAACTCTCCATCCCGCGGTGGCCACCCGGGTTGAGCGGCCGCTCGGCGAATCAAAAGACACACCCACTGGTTTCGGTGCGCGAGATCGTCAGCACGGGCTTCGCGGTGAACTGTCGCGAGTGCCGCTGCAGCCCGGGAGCACAGCGGTCGGCCGTGAGCCCGATGGCGATGCTTCGACTTTATCGCTCCCGTGCCGCTTCGCGACGGCAGATACACCAAAAGTTGCCTGACTGCAGGCCCGTAACCGCAGGTGGGTCACGTTCCGTAGGCATACGGCTGATCCGGAAATAGTCACAAGGGATCAGTAGATCGTGACCCGATGCTGTCAGTTCAAACGTGGTCAGCGATTCCGAATCCTGTCACCTTCTGTCATGGTCATCACACTTCAGCGGTGGCTGCATTTGAGAAGAATGCGTGTTTCACTCGCTATATGATCACTAATATCCCGTTCGGGGAGAAGAGTGCTGGGTTGAGCATCTTCGAGCCGAGTGAGGGGACCCTGGTGGTCGTGCCCTCGCTCTCCCTTCCGCAGGATGAGCTCCGCCGGATCACGGCAGCCAGGTCGTACGAGGAACGTCTGCTGTTCCTCCTGCTCACGCTCCGCGAGCCCGGGGTCAAGGTGGTCTACCTGTCCTCCGCACCCGTCGATCCCGACATCATCGACTACTACTTCGCCTTCCTGCCCGACCCGGATGACGCGGCCAAGCGTCTGACGCTGATCAGCCTCGACGACCCCTGGTCTCAGCCGTTGACCAGGACCCTGCTCGACCGGCCCGATGCCATCGAGCAACTGCGTGCGGCGATCGACGGCGACGCTTGGCTGGTCCCGTTCGTGCTGAGCGAGCTCGAGGAGGAGCTGGCGTCGCTACTCAACGTTCCCCTCTACGGACCCGCCACGTCCCTTTCCTATTACGGCTCCAAGAGCGGGGCCCGGGAGGTGGGACATGAAGCCGGCGTGCCGATGGCGCGCGGCTTCGGCGACGTACGCTCCGAGCTCCAGATCGAGGAGGCCCTGGAGGCCCTGCCGGGCGAACGGGTGATCGTCAAGCTGAACGACGCCTACTCCGGTCTCGGCAACGCGATCGTCACCAAGGCCGACAGATCGCTGACCAGCTTCTCCGCCGCGGGTGAGACCTGGGACAACTATCTGCGCAAGATCCGGGACCGGGGGGCGGTGGTGGAGGAGTTCATCGAACATAGGCCGCTCTACTACCCCAGCGCGCTGGCTCAAATCACGCCGGGCGGACATGCCCAGGTGCTCGCCACGCACGACCAGGTGCTCGGCGGCCCCAACGGACACGTCTACCAGGGCTGCACGTTCCCCGCGGCGCCCGAGTACCGCGCCGAGGTCGGCGAGTCGGCCGCGCGGATCGCGCGGATCCTGGCCGGGCGCGGCGTGGTCGGGCTGTTCGGGATGGACTTCTTCGCGCTGAAGGCCGACGCCGGGTACGCGGCGCTGCTGTGCGAGATCAACCTGCGCATCGGCGGCACCACGCATCCGTTCGGCGCCGCCGTGCTGACGACCGGGGCCTCGTACGACCCGGCCACCGGCCACCTCATGTCCGGCAGCCAGCCGAAGTTCTACACGGCGACCGACAACTGCGCCTCCGGCTGCCTTCGCGGGCGCACGCCCGGTGAGGTGATGCGGACCGCCGACCGGCTCGGGATCGGCTTCGACGCCGAGCGGCGCACCGGGAACGTCTTCCACCTGCTCGGCGCCATCCCCGAGCACGGCAAGCTCGGCTTCACCTCGATCGGCGACTCCCGGGAGGAGGCCGACGAGCTGCACGCCCTCACCCGGCGGCTCCTGTGCGGTCCCTGACCTGGCGCAGCCCGCGCCAGCCGATCACCGCCAGCACGGCGCCGAGGATGACGTTCACCACGATCAGCACGCCGTGCACCACGTAGAAGCTGGTCGGGTGGCCGTCGGCCAAGTTAAACCCCAGATTCACCCACTCGAAGATCATGAACGCGCCGAGGACGATGAGGAAACCGGCGATCTTTCGTGACACATGTACCTCTCTAGCATCGAACGTGGATCTTCGGGGGATGTGTCGCCACATGCGCATTAACACGGAGCTACGCTGAGACCGCCATGTGGACGAAAATCATGCCGGTCACGGCACTCATCGCCTCGGTCGCGCTCACCGGCGGGACCGCACACGCCGAACCGACGACGCCGGTCGGCGGCGAGGCGCTGGGCAGCCGCGGCCTGGTCGCCCCCGCAGGCGTCAAGAAGCCGCCCAAGAGCAAGGCTACTTCGTACGTCATCGCGGACGCCGACACGGGTGAAGTGCTCGCCGCCAAGGATCCCCACGGGCGATACCTGCCGGCCAGCACGCTCAAGACGCTGACCGCGGTCACCCTGATCCCCAAGCTCGACAAGAACCGCAAGGTCCGGCCCAGCCACAACGCCTGCAACCAGGAGGGCAGCGCGGTCGGCCTGTCGCCGAAGGCCACCTACAAGGTCGAGGACCTGTTCAGGGCGCTGATGATGTCGTCGGGCAACGACGCCGCCATGGCACTCGCCGAGACGAACGGCAGCCTGGCCAAGACCATGAGCGACATGAACGCCGAGGCCAAGCGGCTGCAGGCGTACGACACCGTGGCCAAGACGCCCAGCGGGCTGGACAAGCCCGGGCAGAGCAGCTCGGCGTACGACCTGGCGCTGATCGCCCGCGCGGGGCTGGCCAACGCCGACTTCCGGCGGTACATCAGCACGAAGGTCGCCAAATTCCCGGCGCCCAAGGGGTACTACGAGATCAGCAACCACAACAAGCTGCTCTGGCGCTACGACGGCATGGTCGGCGTGAAGAACGGCTGGACCTCCAAGGCGCAGGCCAGCTTCGTCGGCGCGGCCACCCGAGGCGGCCACACGATCGTGGTGAGCATCATGCGGCACGAGGGCGGCTTCTGGGACGAGGTGAGCCAGCTCCTCGACTGGGGCTTCTCGGTGCGGGGCAAGACCGCCCCGGTCGGCCGGCTCGTGGACCCGCTCCCGGCCTCGGCACTCGCCGCGCCCCGGCAGCAGCCGTCCGCCGCGCCGGGCGCGTCGGGCTCGCCCGGCGTCTCCGTCACGCCGGCCGCCCAGCCGCCGCTGCTGGACACCGCCGCCTCCAAGCAGACCGACTCCACCAGGACGATCGGATCGCTGGTGATCGGCGGGGGCCTGCTGTTCGGGCTGATCTGGCTCGGGTACGGGATCCGCCGCAAGCGCGGCCGGTCACGCCTCTGACGGGCGGGAGATCACGCCTCTGACCGCTCGCCTGCCCTGGAGGACCGCTCCGGCATGGGCGCCGGGCCGTCCCCGGGCGGGCTGTCCACCTCCGTGGACGGGATCGGCGACGGGGACGGCGGCGGGCAGAGCCCCGCGGTGGCCGTCCAGGCCGCGACGAAGAGAACGAGCCTGGCCGAGAAGTTCATCCAGACCAGCAGACCGGCGATGGCGGCGAACGCGCCGTACACCACGTTGCCCATCGTGCTCGCCAGCAGCAGCGTCGCGATCTGCTTGAGCACCCCGAACAGGATCGCGCCCAGCAGGGCCCCCTTGGCGATCACCCGGAACGGCTGGGTGGGCCTGGCCACCCAGCCGAGCAGGATCACGAACAGCAGCCAGTCGGCCCCCACGCTCGCCACCACCCCGGCGACCCGGAACAGCAGCCGGCCCACCGGCGAGTCCCCGCCGAACAGCATCTTCATGACATGGTCGGTGGCGGTCGTGGCGAACCCCGCGACCAGGACGGACGAGATCGCCGTGACGCCCAGCAGGATCAGCGAGGCCAGGTCGCGCAGCTTGCCGAGGAAGAAGTCGAGCGGCGGCGCGGTGGTCATCGACATCTCGCGCAGCGCCCCGCGCATCGCGTCGAGCGCGCCGAGCCCGGCGTAGAGCAGGCCGAGCAGGCCGATGATCCCCGCGGTCATCTTGACCTCGGCGATCTGCTCCAGGTCGAAGTTCAGCTTGTCCATGATGCCCGGCAGCCGCTCGGCGATCGCCTGGTTCAGCGCCTTGCGGGTGGTCTCGCTGGTGGCCACCACGAAGCCGAGCACCGAGTACCCCAGCACCAATAGCGGGAAGAAGGACAGGAACGTGAAGTAGGTGACCGCGCCCGCCAGCCGGTCGCCGGACTGGATCTGGTAGCGCTGCCCCGCCCGGATGAGATGGTCGAGCGACAGCCTGCGCACCCGCCAGTGGTCCAGCTTGGCGCGGCCCCAGGCCTTCACCGATTCGACGCGCTCGGCAAGACTCGCCATCACACCCCTCTTCGCGCGGCGGCGATCACACGGCGGCCACCGCCCCGGCAGCCACCGCCAGGACCGTCGCCAGGTCGTGATGGAGCATCTGCCCACCACTCTTCAGCACATGCCCCGCGACCATGACCCCGTCCACGGGCTCACAGGCCCTGCCGGGCGGCCCAGGCCGCCACGGCGGCGGCGATGGCGTCCGGGCTGTCCTCCGGCGCGTGGTGGCCCGCCGGGCCGCAGTGCTCGATCTCCAGGGCGGCGATGTGCTCCGCGCACCAGGCGGCCATCCGCTCCGTGATGAGCAGCGTCGGCGAGGAGTCGAAGGTGAGCAGCAGCTTGGGCACGTCGCCGCTGCGGGCCAGCCACCTGCCGTAGGCCTCGATCCGCTCGACCACGTCGGCCGGGTCCCCGTCGATCGGCTGCGAGCGCGCCCACTCCAGCAGCGGCCGCCGGCTCTCCCGCGTCGGGTACGGCTCCAGGTACGGCCGCCGCTCCTGCTCGCTCAGCGGGTGCAGCACGCCTCCGGTGAACGCGGTCTCCAGCAGGACGTTCTGGTCGAGCACCAGCGTCTCGCCCTCGGCGCTCCTGATCATCTTCGCCCTGACCCGTGGCCCCTCACCCAGCTCGGCCAGGCTCAGCGGCCGTACGAAGGTCTCCAGGAACGCCACGCCGCGCGTCCGCCCCGGGTGGCGGGCAGCCCGGTCGAACGCCAGGGCGCCGCCCCAGTCGTGCCCCACCAGCACCGCCTCGTCGAGCCCCAGCGCGTCGAACCAGGCGTCGAGGTAGCGGGCGTGGTCGGCGAACCGGTAGGCCACGTCGGGCTTGCCGGAGCGGCCCATGCCGATCAGGTCGGGGGCCAGCAGGCGGCGGCCGGGCCCGGCCACGCCCGGCAGCACCTCGCGCCACATGTGGGAGGAGGCGGGGTTGCCGTGGAGGAAGACGAAGGGGACCCCCTCCCCGGACTCCTCGTAGTACATCGCGGAGTCGAGCACATCGATCTTCGGCATGGCGGTCTCCCATTCGTTCGAGCAACTAACGTTCGCAGCACTAACGAAGTTACATCGTTAGTGCCACTAACGCAACAGGTAAGATCGTGGGCGTGACGTACGAGATGGACGAGCAGGCCACCCCCGAGCTGCTCCGCACCCTGCCCAGCCGGATGTTGTCGCAGGTGGCGATGTACGCCGACCGCCTCGCCGGCGAGCGCCTCGGCGCGGCCGACGCCCGCAAGTGGCACTACGCGGCACTGGTCGCGCTGCGCGCGTCCGGCCCCGCGAGCCAGGCCGAGCTGAGCAGGCGCACCGGCGTCTACCGCAGCGACATGGTCGCCGTCGTCAACGAGCTCGAGGAGCGCGGCCACGTCGAGCGCGCACCCGACCCCGCCGACCGCCGCCGCAACGTCATCACCATGACCGACTCCGGCCGCCGCCACCTGGAGCGGCTCGACGAGCTGATCGCCGGCCTCCAGGACGACCTGCTCGCGCCCCTGACCGGACCGGAACGTGAACAGTTCTCCGCTCTGCTCGCCCGGCTGCTGGCTCATCATTCGCGGGCCTGAGCAGGGCGGAAACCATGGCAGCCACACATCGGGAGCCCTAGCCTGAGTGCAGTTGGGACCGATCCAGGAGGCGTCACGCCCATGGCCGAAATCAGCACCGGGCAGATGGTCAGGCTCCAGCGCGAGCGCCGGGGCATGAGCACCACCGCGCTGGCCACCCAGTCCGGCTGCACCCCCAGGCACATCGAGCTGATCGAGCACGGGAAGAGAACACCCTCGCTCCCCCTGCTGCGGGAGATCGCCAAGGTGCTGGGCGTACGCACCGCCGTGCTCCTGGGAGAGACCCCGCGCGACTCCCACGAGCCCAGCAGGCCGCAGATCAGCGACATCGAGCGTGCCCTGTTCACCAGCCGGTCGATGGGCCCCGACATCGAGCCGCCCGACGCCGAGCAGCTCTCCGAGCGCGTGGCGGCGGCCCGCAACGCCTGGTTCACCTCGCAGCGCCGCTACTCGATCCTCATGGCCGCGCTGCCGTCCCTCGTCACCGACGCCGAGAGCCTCGCCCTGGAGCGCACGCACCGGTCGTACAGCGTGGCGACGGACGCGTACCTGCTGGCCAGGGGGGTGCTCAAACACCTGCGGCGGGTGGACCTCGCGCATCTGGCCGCCGACCGGGCCATGCGCTTCGCCGAGGAGTCCGCCGATCCGCTGATGATCGCCTGGGCGTACTGGAACCTGGGGCAGTCGATGTTGTCGGACGACATGCACGAGATCGCCCACGACGTGGCGCGGCGCGCCATCGAGCAGCTCGAACCGCACGTCGGGGACGGCGACGAGCGCCACATCAAGGCACTCGGCGCGCTGCACCTGCTCGCCGCCATCGGCGAGGCCCGCATGGGGGCCGACGACGAGGCCAGGGAGCGGGTACGCGGCCCGGCGGCACGGCTCGCCGAGCGCGTCGAGGACTCCTCCGGCGTCTACGACCTGGCCTTCTTCGGCCCCACCAACGTCGCCATCCACATGGCCAGCATCGAGAACGACACCGGCCGTCCCGAGGCGGTGCTGCATCTGTCCGACGACATCGACCTGCGCCGCACGCCGTCCATCGAACGCCGCACCACCCACCTCGGCCACGTCGCCCGCGCCTGCGAGGACACCGGCGACGACGCCGCCAGCCTGCTCCACCTCCTGCGCATCGAGCGCGAATGCCCCGAGGAACTCGACCACAAGCTGCTGCTGCGCGAGATGGTCCGGTCGCTGGCGCGGCGGGCCAGGCCGTCCTGGGCGCCGGAGGTGCGCTATCTCGCCGAGCGCCACGACATCCCCATCTGACCGCGTCCGAACTCTGAGTTCGCACGATACGAACGGGGAGATCTTTCGCCGGAGTTCGTCACGGAGCGGCGTGCCGGTGCGACTCTGCGTCCATGACCACAGCGCCGAGTGCCGATTTCGTCATGGAACGACTCCTCCAGGAGGCCACGCGAGAGTTCCCCGGGTGGTCGTTCGAACGAGATCACTCCGGATGGACCGCCATCCATGACGAGACCCGCCTCACCAGGCCCAGCCTGGCCGCCCTGCGCGCCCTCCTGCGCGTGCACCGGGCGGCACGGAGAAGATGACCGTGGCGCCGTCCGAGGCCGAGTGGCCGCTGGCGGGGCGGCAGCTCGACGCCTTGCGCAGCACGTACCCGGCCTGGGAGATCCGCTTCAGCGTCGACGCGCCCGCCGCGGCCCGCTGGACGGCCGTCCTGCTGCGGCCCATGACCGCGCGCCTGTCGGCTCAGGGGGTGCGGGAGCGCGTCGGCTGCCCTGACGCCATCACCCTCGCCTCGACCCTGGCCCACCAGGCCAGCCTCCTCCACAAGGGCTGACGCCCGCCTCCCCTTCCGCCCGGCCTCCAGGAGGCCGGGCCCGGCCTACGCCTCGCCGAGCACCTCGGCGGCGAGGGAGGCGACGACGGCGGCGACGCGGTCCGGGGCCTTGGCGTGGGCCGAGTGGCCCTGGCCGGACAGCAGCACGCGCCGCGGGTGCGGGAGGGTGCCCTCCAGCGCGTCCAGGCGCTCGCCCAGGTGTGCCGGGCTGCGGTCGCCGCCCAGCAGGACCACCGGCGCCGGGATGCCCGCGTACGCGTCCAGCCGGACCCCGAGCGAGTCCATGGCGACGTTGTCCTCGACCTGGCGCGGGGCCAGGGCGCGCAGCCTCGGCGTCACGGCCACGAAGCAGCCCACCAGCAGCGCCGCCCAGCCGGGCAACCCCACCGTGTCGCGTACGAAGATGCGCATGGCACGGCCGGGCCGGCCCGCGGCGACGGCGGCGCGGGTGCGGCGGTGGACCTCACCGTCCGGGCCTCCCAAGGGTGGGCCGATGACGGTCGGGGGCTCGTAGAGGACCGCGCCCGCGAAGGCCCGCGGTGCCGCCACCATGGCCTCCAGCGCGATCACCGCGCCCGACGAGTGCCCCGCGAGCAGCACCGGCCCGCCTCCGACGGCCTCCACCACCGCGAGGACGTGCTCGACCTCCTGCGCGACCGTGCAGGGGGTGCGCTGGTCGAGGTCCAGCCGGTAGCGGCGGCGATGGAGGCGGACGACCCGGTGGCGGGAGGCCAGCCGCGCGGCCACCGCGCCCCAGGAGGTCCCGTCGTCCAGGCCCGGGTGCAGGATCAGGACGACAGGGCCGGCGCCCTCGTCGATAGCCCGCGCCTCCGTCCCGTCGGCGGTCTTCGCTGTGATGATCATTGACCCGCTCCTTAGCGTCGCTAAGTGGAATTTAGCGCCGCTAAGGAAGCCTGGCAATAGGGGTTGCGGGTGATCGTCGGGGCCGAACGCGGGCGGTGGCGCTCACCTGGCCGCGATCATCGGGCGCGGGGAGGAACCGCGGGCGGTACCCGGGGCCCGGCTAGGCCGTGACTTCGGGCGTGGCCCGCATGCCGACGTAGACGCACCGGGTGCCGTCGGTGAGGGTGGAGAAGACGACGGGCATGTAGTCCTCGCTGAAGGACGGGCCGGCGCCGGAGGCGGCGAACACCGTCTCCGTGACGGGCGTCAGCTCCATGTCCAGCGGCGGCGAGAGGTCCCTCATGCCGTCCACGAACTCGTAGCGCATGCGGCCCTCGGCCACGGTGACCACCACGCCCTCGCGCCGGTAGACGCCGGTCAGCGACGCCCAGTCGATCGCGGGCGGCTCGGCGGCCGGGGCGAAGGGTTCGGGCATGCGGACCCCGGCCAGCTCACCGAGCAGCTCCGCGAACAGGTCGGCGTACAGGCGGCGGGCGGCGCCGCCGTTGGTGAGCAGGACCAGGGCCACGCCGGCCGAGGGGACGACGCGCAGGTAGCCGTACTGGCCGATGGCGGCGCCGTCGTGGCCGTAGCCGGTGACGCCGTCCCAGTCGTACAGGGTCCAGCCGAGGCCCCAGCCGTCGGCGCTGACGGTCCACTTGTCCGGTACGTCCGTCTCCCTGTGCTGCATGGCCGCGACGGACGCGGCCGACAGGACCCGGGTGCCGTCGGGCGCGAGGCCGCCGTCGAGGTGCATCCGGGCGAAGCGCGCCATGTCGCCCGCCGAGCTGATGATGCGGCCGGCCGGTCCGGCGGAGCGCGGCATCATGTCCCAGACCGGCGCCGGGTCGGGGTAGGCGCCCGGCTCGCCCAGGTGGCTCATGGCCACCCGGAAGCGCAGCGCCTCCTCGGGCAGCGTCATCGAGTGGTCGAGGCCGAGCGGGGCGAAGACGCGCTCCTTCAGCGCCTGGTCCCAGGTCCGGCCGGTCAGCACCTCGACGATCCGGCCCAGGACGACGTAGCCGAGGCCGCCGTACGAGACCGCGGTGCCGGGCGGGCAGTCGAGGGCCACGGCCCTGGCGGCCTCGACGTACTTGGCGAGGCAGTCGTCACCGCGGCCGGTGTCGTGGTTGAAGTCGTTGGTCACGCCCCCGGTGTGGGAGAGCAGCTGCCTGACGGTGATCGTCGCGGTGGCCTCGGGGTCGGGGGTGCCGAACGCGGGCAGCACGTCCACGACCTTCGTCTCCAGCTCCAGCAGCCCCTCGTCGACCAGGGTCAGCACCAGGGCCGCGGTGTAGACCTTGGCGATCGAGCCGCTCAGGAAGACCGAGTCGGTCGTCACCTCCTGGCCCGTGCCGCGGTGCAGGACACCGCTGGCCAGCTCGTGCACGGTGCCGCCGGTCAGGATGGCGAGCTGGGCGCCGGGCACGTGGTGCTTGGCGCGCAGCTCGTCCAGGCGGGCCTGCCAGCGGGCGAGGTCGAGCCTGCGCCCCGCGGAGTCGGCCGTTCCCCAGCCGCCCTCGGCGCGCCAGGTGCCCTGCTCGTCGTAGCTCACGTTCGTCATGATGATCTCCTTGAGGTTCAGGTGGTGGCGAGGACGGGGTCGGGCCGCTTCGTACGGGGCCGCATGACCGCGTACGCGAGCGCGGCGGCGATCAGCACCCCGGCGGCGCTGATGAGGAAGCCGGTGGACATGGCGCCGGTGAAGGCGTCGCGGGCGACCTGCGCCAGGCCGGGGTCCCCGGTGGCGAGGGCGTCGGGCAGCGACCGGCGCGCCTGCTCGGGTGCGGCTGCGGGCATCGCGCCGGTGAAGCCGGCGGCGACGACGCTGCCCAGGACGGCCACGCCGAGCGCGGCGCCCATCTGCTGGATCGTGTCGTTCAGCGCGGAGCCGACCCCGGCCTGCTCCTGCGGGACGGCGCCCATGAGCGCGGTGATGGCGGCCGGTGAGGCCAGGCCGCCGCCGGCTCCGAGCAGGAACAGCGCGGCGCCGGTCACCCAGAACCCGTCACCGGCCGACACGGTGGCCAGCAGCGCGAACGCCCCGGCGACCACGACCATCCCGCCGGAGGCCAGCGCCCGGTTGCCCACCCTGGCGCCGAGCGTCGCGCCGAGGGCGTTGCAGGCCAGCGAGGCCACCGCCATGGGGATGAAGGCCAGCCCGGCCTGCGTGGGCGTGTAGCCGAGCACGAACTGCAGGTACTGGGTCAGGACGATGAGCAGGCCGCCGTTGCCGATCTGGACCAGGGTGAGCGAGAGGCTGCCGCCGCTGAAGTCGGGGTTCCTGAACAGGCCCAGCGGGACCATCGGGTACGGCGTGCGCAGCTCCCAGACCACGAAGGCGACCAGCGCCGCCACCGCCAGGAGCGCGCTCGCCTGGAACGGGCCGTGCACGGGCAGCTCGATGATCGTCCAGACCAGCGCGGTCATGCCGGTCATCGACAGGATCATGCCCACCGGGTCGGCCTTGACGGCCGGGCCCTTGGACTCGGGCATCAGCAGCAGGGCCGCGACGATGGCGCCGATGGCGATCGGCACATTGATCAGGAAGACCGCGCCCCACCAGAACCAGGCGATGAGCACGCCGCCCAGCACCGGGCCGCCGATCAGCCCGGTCATCGCGACCGCGCTCCAGGCCGCCATGGCCTTGCGCCGCTCCTCCTCGTCGAACACGGTGATCAGGATCGACAGGGTGCTCGGCATGATCAGCGCGCCGCCGACGCCCATCACCGCGCGGGCCGCGATGAGCTGTCCCGGGTCGCCCGCGACGGTGGCCGCCAGCGAGGCGAGCCCGAACAGCGCCAGCCCGATGATCAGGACCCTGCGGCGCCCGTACCGGTCCGACAGGCTGCCCGCGGTGAGCAGCAGGCCGGCGAACACCAGCATGTACGACTCCATGATCCACTGGATGTCCTGGGCGCTCGCGCCCAGTTCCCCGGCCAGCGGCGGGATCGCCACGTTGAGCACCATGTTGTCGATGACCAGCACTGCCGTGCTCAGGCAGAGCACGACCAGGATCCACCACCGTCGCGGATGAGACATGACCTTCACCTTCTCGCGCACATCGTTTGTTTGATGCGAACACTGTACGCACGCCTGTCGAGCGTACGCAAGTCAGCGAACGACGTGCCGCCGAGGGCGCGAAAAAGGGCCGGGCTGCACAACAGCCCGGCCCTCCCCGTAGATCCTTACAGCTTGGGCAGGAAGCCCACCCTGTCACGCACCTGCGCCATCGTCTCCTTCGCCACCGCCGACGCGCGCTCGGCGCCGATCGCCAGCATGCGGTCGAGCTCCTTCTCGTCGGCCAGCAGCTTCTCCGTGCGCTCCCTGATCGGCGCGAACGCCTCCGCCACGGCCTCGGCGACGTCCTTCTTGAAGGTGCCGTAACCCTGCCCCTCGTAGCGGGCGACCAGCTCGGGGATGGGCGTGCCGGTCAGCGCCGACTGGATGCGCAGCAGGTTGGAGATGCCCGGCTTGTTCGCCTCGTCGAACAGGACCTCGGAGCCCGTGTCGGTCACCGCCCGCATGACCTTCTTGCGCAGCGGCCCCGGCTGCTCCAGCACGTCGAGGATGCCCGCGGGGCTGGAGGACGACTTCGACATCTTCGCCGTCGGGTCCTGGAGGTCGGTGATCTTCTCGACCTCCTTGAGGATGTACGGGTCCGGCAGCGTGAACGTGTCACCGAAGCGGTGGTTGAAGCGCTGGCCCAGGTCGCGGGTGAGCTCCAGGTGCTGCTTCTGGTCGGCCCCGACCGGGACCAGGTTGGCCTGGTAGAGCAGGATGTCGGCGGCCTGGAGGATCGGGTAGGTGAACAGGCCCACGCTGGCCGCACTCTCCCCGAACTTGGCCGACTTGTCCTTGAACTGCGTCATCCGCCCCGCCTCGCCCATGCCGGTGAGGCAGATCAGCACCCACGCCAGCTCGGTGTGCTCGCGCACGTGCGACTGCACGAAGACGGTGGAACGCTCCGGGTCGAGCCCGGCGGCGAAGAGCTGCGCCGCGGCCACGCGGCTGCGGCGGCGCAGCGCGTCGGGCTCGGTCGGCACGGTGATCGCGTGGAGATCGACCACGCAGTAGAACGCGTCGTGGGTCTCCTGCATGGTGACCCACTGGCGGACCGCACCCAGGTAATTGCCCAGGTGGAAGGAGTCCGCGGTGGGCTGGATGCCGGAGAGTACACGAGGTCTGGCCATAGCAGGCAATTGTGTCAGGAATCCTGCTCCAGCGGCGACTCGACGGCTGGTCGGCGTTTCACCCTCACGCGGGCGATCCGCCGGCCGTCCAGCTCGGTGACGGCCAGCTCGAAGCCGGAGAACTCCACCCGCTCCCCCGTGGCCGGCACGTGCCCCAGCATCGCCATCACGAAGCCCGCCAGCGTCTCGTACGGGCCGTCGGGCAGGCGGATGCCGGTCTCGGTGGCGAAGTCGTTGAGGTTCGTCAGGCCGTCGATCTCGATCTCGCCGGCGGGCAGGATCACGACGTCCTCCTCGACGTCGTACTCGTCCCTGATGTCCCCGATCAGCTCCTCGACCAGGTCCTCCATGGTGACGATCCCGGCCGTGCCGCCGTACTCGTCCACCACGATGGCCAGGTGCTGGCCCTCGTCGCGCATCTCGTTCAGCGTGGTGAGCAGGCGCTTGGAGGCGGGCACGAACTTGGCGGCCCTGATCGGCACCACGGCGCTGATCGGCTCGGTGCGGCCGGTCAGCTCGGGATCCAGCAGGTCGCGGACGTGCACGAACCCGATGACCTCGTCGTAGGTGTCGCGGTAGACGGGGAAGCGCGAGTGCGGGAGCGTGGCGGCCAGCCGGGCGGCCTGGGTCAGCGGCGTGTCGGCCTCCATGAACTCGACCTCGGTGCGCGGCAGCATCACCTCCCTGAGCTGCCGCTTGCCCGCGGCGAACACCTCGCCGATGAGCTTGCGCTCGTCGGCGGTCAGGTCGGTGTGCCCCACCACCATGTCGCGCAGCTCCTCGGTGGTGACCTCCTCCCTGTCGGCCTTCGGGTTGCCGCCGAGCAGCCGCACCACGCCGTCGGTGGACCTGGACAACATCCAGATGATCGGGCGCGACAGGGAGGCGAGCCGGTCCAGGAACGGTGCCACGTACAGCGACAGCCCCTCGGCCCGCTGCAGCGCCAGCCGCTTGGGCGCCAGCTCGCCGAGCACCAGCGAGACGTACGAGATGGCCAGCGTGACCAGCACCAGGGCCAGCACGGGCGCCACGGCCACCGGCACCCCCCAGCGCTCCAGCGCGGGCACGAGCTGCGCCGCGAGCCGGTCGGCGCCGAACGCGGCCGACAGCATGGTGGCCACCGTCACGCCGATCTGGACGGCGGACAGGAATCTGTTGGGGTCGCGGGCCAGCTTGGCCACGCGCTCACCGCGACGTCCCCGTTGCGAGAGTTTGCGGACCTGGCTGTCGCGCAGGGAGACCATGGCGATTTCTGCGGCGGCGAAGAAGCCCCCGATCAGGATGAACAGCAGGACCAGGGCGATGTTGGCCGCGACGGTGTCAAACATGGTGGTTGGCAGCGTACTCGTCGGCTTTCCCGCGTATGCTGAACGGCAAGCCTGACAAAATCAAACATATGCGAACAGGAGTACACATGAGGCTACTGGTCACCGGAGGCGCCGGGTACGTCGGAAGTGTGGTCGCGGCGCAGCTCATCGAGGCGGGGCACGAGGTGACCGTACTCGACGACCTGTCGACCGGGCATGAGGACGCGGTGCCGGAGGGTGCGCGTTTCGTCCGGGCTGACATCACCGAGGCCCGGCAGGCGCTCGACGGCGTCGACGCGGTGCTGCACTTCGCGGCCAAGTCGCTGGTGGGCGAGTCGGTGCAGCAGCCGGGCCTGTACTGGGCCAACAACCTGGGCGGCACGCTGGGGCTGCTGGACGCCATGCGTGACAAGGGGGTGGGACGGATCGTGTTCTCCTCGACGGCGGCCACGTACGGGGAGCCGGAGCGCTCGCCGATCGAGGAGGGCGACCCGACCCGGCCGACCAACCCGTACGGCGCCTCGAAGCTGGCCGTGGACACCGCGCTGAGCGCGTACGCGCGGCAGCGCGGGCTGGGCGCGGTGAGCCTGCGCTACTTCAACGTGGCCGGCGCCTACGGGCGCTTCCGCGAGCGGCACACGATCGAGACCCACCTCATCCCGAACGTGCTGAAGGTGGCGACCGGCGAGCGCGAGTCGGTCAGCGTGTTCGGCACCGACTACCCCACGGCCGACGGCACCTGCGTGCGCGACTACATCCACGTCGCCGACCTGGCCAGGGCCCACCTGCTGGCGCTGGACGCCACCACGCCCGGCGAGCACCGCGTCTACAACCTGGGCAGCGGCACCGGCTTCACCGTGCAGGAGGTGATCTCGGTCTGCCGCGAGGTCACCGGGCACGAGATCCCCGCCGTCGTCGGGGAGCGGCGGCCCGGCGACCCGGCCGTGCTGGTCGCCTCGTCCGCCAGGATCCAGCGTGAGCTGGGCTGGAAGCCCGAGCGGGCAGCGCTGCGCGACATCGTTTCCGACGCCTGGGGAGCGCTTTCCGGGAAATGACCCTACGGAGCGGCAATGTGTGCTGTGATACCGAAATGTGAGGAGCTTTTCACCAAGGGTCACGAAGCTGATCTTCGGTGCCCTCATCGTGGTGTGCAGCGCGCTGGCGGCAGCGGGCGTGATCTTCGCCACCCCGCAGCCCGCTCCGGCCACCCAGTCCACGCCCTGCCCGGAAGTGGTACCCCCGTAGACCCCCGGGAACGCGAAACGCGCGCCCCCGGCCCGGAGGGCGCGCGTCCGGCGAAGAGGCTCAGATGAGGCCCAGCTCCTGGACGGCCTGGCGCTCCTCCTCCAGCTCGCGCACGCTGGCGTCGATGCGCTCGCGGGAGAAGGCGTCGATCTCGAGGCCCTGGATGATCTCGAACTTGCCGCCCGCCGCCCGCACCGGGAACGACGAGATGAGACCCTCGGGCACGCCGTAGGAGCCGTCGGAGACCACGGCCGCCGACGTCCAGTCGGTGCCGTTGACCCAGTCGTAGACGTGGTCGATCGCGGCGTTGGCGGCCGAGGCCGCCGAGGAGGCGCCGCGGGCGTCGATGATGGCGGCGCCGCGCTTGGCCACCGTCGGGATGAACGTGTCGCGCAGCCACTCGGTGTCGACCTGCTCGGCCGCGACCTTGCCGCCCACCTCGGCGTGGAACAGGTCGGGGTACTGCGTGGCGGAGTGGTTGCCCCAGATCGTCATCTTCTTGATCTCGGCGACCGGGACCTGGAGCTTGGCCGCGAGCTGGGACAGCGCGCGGTTGTGGTCGAGCCTGGTCATCGCGGTGAAGCGGTCGGCCGGCACGTCGGGCGCGTTGCGCTGGGCGATGAGCGCGTTGGTGTTGGCCGGGTTGCCCACGACCAGGACCTTGATGTCGTCGGCGGCGTGGTCGTTGATGGCCTTGCCCTGCGGGCCGAAGATGCCGCCGTTGGCGCCGAGCAGGTCGCCGCGCTCCATGCCGGCCTTGCGCGGCATGGCGCCGACCAGCAGCGCCACGTTGGCGCCGTCGAAGGCGACGTCAGGGTTGTCGGTGATCTCGATGCCGGACAGCAGCGGGAACGCGCAGTCGTCCAGCTCCATCGCCGTGCCCTCGGCCGCCTTCACCGCCTGCGGGATCTCCAGCAGGCTGAGCTTGACCGGAACGTCGGCGCCGAGCAGCTGCCCCGACGCGATGCGGAACAGCAGTGCGTAGCCGATCTGGCCGGCGGCTCCGGTGACGGTCACCTTGACGGGCACAGTGGCTGACGACGCCATGGCCTTCCCCTAACTCCCAGCAAGAATCGTTGACGCCTGGGATGTTACCCGCTCGTCATCAGCAGGTTTCCATCGCGGGCACCTTCAGCTCCGCGTCGAAGTCCACCTTCTCGAAGTACCTGGTCAGGAGCTGCTGGATGTAGCCCTTGGCGTAGAAGTCGGCGATCACCGCCTCCACCGCCTGGCAGGTCCGCACGTCGCCGCTCTTGATGCCGACGCCGTAACGCTCGTTGGTGAGCTTGGCGCCGAGGATCTTGTAACGCATGTTCTCCCTGGCCGCGAAGCCGGCCAGGATCAGGTCGTCGCCGGGCACCGCGGCCACCTTGCCGCTCCTGAGCATGTCCATGCAGGCGGCGTAGTCGCTGGCCGTGACCGGCACGACCTTCACCCGGTCCTGCACGGCACCGACCGACGGGCTGTTGGGCGCGCAGATGCGCTTGCCCTTCAGGTCGCCGAGGTCCTCGATGCCGTCGCCCGCGCGCACCAGGAGGTCCTGGTGGGCCAGGTAGTACGGCCCGGCGAACTGCGTCTCGCTCTGGTCGATCGAGTAGGTGGCCACGACCAGGTCCACCCTGCCCTCGGCCAGGGCGCCCGCGCGGTCGAACCTGCCCACCTGGACGAACGTGGTCTCCCTGGCCCCCAGCTCCGCCGCGATCCGCTTGGCGATCTCGATGTCGAAGCCCTCGAAGCCGTCGCCGTTCTGCAGCGCGACGCCCGGCAGGTCGCCCTTGACGCCGATCACGATCTTCCCGGTCTGCGCCACCTTGTCGGCCACCGTGGAGAACGTGGTCCCTGGCTCGGGCCCGGACGTCTCCTCGGCGGGGCCCGAGCCCCGCAGGAACGTCAGGTTGGCCAGGCCGCCGTTCAGCACCAGCGCGATCGCCGCGGCGGCGATCAGCACGATCGCGGTGGCCAGCGCCAGCCACACCTTCGCCCGCCTGCGCCGCGCCGGCGTGGCCGGCTCGGGCATCGGGTACGGCGCCCCGCCCCCTTCCGGCGGCACCGTGGCTGCGTGACTTCCCGACGGCGCTGTCATGGCGCGCCGGCCTGCGTCGTGCTGCCCAGCCGTCTGCCGGCCTGCGTCGTGCTGCCCGGCCGTCTGCCGGCCTGTGGTGTGCTGCCCGGCGGTGTGCTGCACGTCCTGCGGGGCCGCCCCGGAGGCGGCGGCGCTCTGGCCCGACGGCGCCGCGGAGGCGCCCGTCCGGGCGGGCGGCGCGGAAGAGGCACCGGTCTGCGGGGACGGCGCCGGGGAGGCGCCGGTCCCGGACGACGGCACCACGGAGCCCTTGCGCCCCGGCTGCTCGGTGATCGACCGGGCCGACACCCTGATGAACGGCGTGGTGTCCTCGCTGGCCACCTGAACGCCCCTGCTGAGCACCGCCGTGGACGCCCCCGCCGCGGACGACTGCCCCAGCAGCCGCAGCAGGATCTGGTCGGCCGAGGGCCGCTCGGCCGGCGACTTGGCCAGCGCCTCGCGCACGACACCGCGCAGCGGCTCGTGCAGCATGCCGACGTCGACCTCGTGGTTGAGGATGCGGTTGAGCACCGTCGCGATGGACTTGCCCTCGAAGGCCACCGTCCCCGTCGCCGCGAAGGCGATCGTCGCCCCCCACGAGAAGACGTCCGTGAAGGGCCCGATGTCGTCACCGGCGATCTGCTCGGGCGCCATGTAGGCGGGGGTGCCGATGGCGCGGCTGGTGATCGTGCCGGTGGAGTCGATGATCCGGGCGATGCCGAAATCGACCACGCGCGGCCCGTCGGCGGCGATCAGCACGTTGTCGGGCTTGAAGTCGCGGTGCACGATCGAGGCGTGGTGGATCGCGGTGAGCGCGGTGGCGGTGCCGATGGCCAGCCGGTCGAGCACCGTGCCGGTCAGCGGCCCGTCGGTCTCGACGACCTCGCGCAACGGCCGGCCGTCGATGTACTCGCTGGCGATGTACGGCGTGTCGCCGTCGAGATCGGCCTCGATCACCCGGGCGGTGCAGAACGACGCGACCCGCTGCGCCGCCTTCAGCTCCCTGGCGAAGCGCGACCTGGCGATGGTGTCGCCGCTGAACTTGACGTGCAGCAGCTTGATCGCGGCACGCTCGTCCTTGTCGTTGACGCCCAGGTAGACGATGCCCTGGCCACCTTCGCCGATCCGCCCGGACAGCCGGAAGGATCCAAGCTCGGTGGGATCGCCGGCGACCAGCGGCGAGATTTGCGGCATTCGTCATCCCCACGTGTGCTGAACCCCATCGACGCAAACTTTACGACGCTCAGCAACTTCTCAGGGATCGGTTAAGGTCTGGCTACGTCACGGCTTCGTGTCTTTCGTGAATCAGGCATTGCGCATCTTGCGTCCGCACCCCCGTTCGGGGAAGCCTCAGGATCATGGATCGCCCCTATGACATCGTGCTGTTCGGCGCGAGCGGGTTCACCGGCGCGCTGACGGCCGCCTACCTCGCCAGGGCCGCCGGCCCCGGCACTCGCTGGGCGCTGGCCGGACGCGACCGGGCCAAGCTGGAACGCCTCGGGCTCGACGTGCCCGTCCTGACCGCCGACGCCACCGACGCGGCCTCGCTCGCGGCGCTCGTCCGCCAGACCCGCGTCCTGGCCACCACGGTCGGCCCGTACGTCCTGCGCGGCGAGCCCCTCGTCGCCGCCTGCGCCGACGCCGGCACCCACTACCTCGACCTCACGGGCGAGCAGGAGTTCATGGACCGCGTGTACGTGCACTACCACGAGCGGGCGGCCAGGAGCGGCGCCAAGCTGGTGCACGCCTGCGGCTTCGACTCGATCCCGTACGACCTCGGCGTCCTGCACACGGTCACCCGGCTCCCCGAGGGCGAACCGCTCAGGATCAGCGGCTTCCTGCGGGCCAGCGGCCGCCCGTCGGGCGGCACGGCGGCCAGCGCGCTGACCGTCATGGGCCGCGGCCGCCAGGCCCTCCAGCAGGGCACGCAGCGCCGCTCCGCCGAGCCCCGGCCCAAGGGCCGCACGGTCAGCTCGCTGCCGGGCGGGCTGCGTTACGTGGGCGGCTGGGCCCTGCCCATGCCCAGCATCGACTCGCACGTCGTCGGCTACTCCGCCCGCCTGCTCGACCGTTACGGCCCCGACTTCACCTACCGCCAGCACTACGCGGTCCGCACCCTGCCCCAGGCGCTGGCCACGGTGGCGGGCGTGGGCGCGTTCGTGGCGCTGGCCCAGATCCCGCCGGCGCGCCGCTGGATGCAGGGCCGGGTGCGTCCCGGTGAGGGACCGTCACCCGCGCGGCGGGCCAGGAGCTGGTTCAAGGTCACGTTCCTGGGCGAGGGCGGGGGCGAGCGCGTGGTCACGGAGGTCGCGGGCGGCGACCCCGGCTACGACGAGACCGCCAAGATGCTCGCCGAGTCGGCCCTCTGCCTGGCCTTCGACGACGTCCCCGACCGCGCGGGCCAGCTCACCACCGCCTCGGCCATGGGGCAGCCCCTCATCGACCGCCTGCACCGCGCGGGGATCACCTTCAGGGTCCTCGATCAGTAGGGCAGGCTCCAGTTGGCGAAGGACTTGCGCAGGTACGGCGCCTTGTACTTGGGATAGGCCACCGTGCTCACGTCCCCGTCCGAGGTGTAGCGCATGTCCGGGTTCTTCTTGAGCCAGTCGAGCCAGGCGTGCGAGCAGAACTGCGCGCAGTCGCCCTTCTTCTCCATGGCCTTGATCCGCGGGATCCCGGCCGGATCGTACGACTTGCTGAAGGGCGCCGGCGCGGGCGTGTACCCGGCCAGGAAGGCGCCCTGGTGGTTGTAGAGCTTGCCGCGCATCGCCCAGTCCTTCTTGTTCGGCTGGTTGCCGTACGGCAGGGCGATCGTGGTGGGCTTGACGTAGGACAAGGAGTTGATCTGCGCGGCGATCTTGCCGATCTGCTCCTCGACCTCCTTGCGCGGGCGGCCGCGCAGGTTGAGGTGGTCGCTGGTGTGGTTGCCGATCTCGAAGCCGTTGTCCTTGAGCCAGAGCAGCATCTGCGCCTGCTCCTCGCGCGCGGTCTTGCCGAACATGTCGCGCGTCACGTAGAACGTGGCCTTGGGCTTCCAGCCCGGGTGCGCGGCGGCGACCTCCTTGAGTATCGCGACCGCGGTGTCCTTCTGCGGCTCGCCCATCTGGTTCAGCGTGAGCTGCGAGGGCGAGGAGTCGTCGAACGTCAGCACCACGGGGTGCTTGCCGGCCGGGATGTCGATCTTGCCGGCCACCATCTCGGCGGCCGTGATCGGCACGTAGTCCTCCTTCACCAGCCGCTCCAGGTCGGCCCTGAACTGCTGCGGCGACCTGTCGTCCGTCGTCTGCGGCTTCGGCACGATCCGGTGGAACATCAGCACCGGGATCTGCCCGAGCTCGTTCGCCTTGACCTTGGCGGCGTTCTTGACCTTGGCCGCCTTGCTCGCCTTCAGCTTCGCGGCGGCGTCGACCTTGGTGTCGGCCAGCTTGGTGGTGTCCGGCTGAGAGTCGCAGCCGGACAGGAGCGCGGCGGCGGTGAGCGCCCCCAGCCCACTCAGAATTCTCAGTCGCATCCGAACCCCCCGAAACGCGTACGACTGTTCTGAGCTGCCTCATACCCACGTGATCAACAGTGCCACGCCGCCGTGAGCGTCAAGACATGGGAAAGGGCCGCCCCCGGAGGAAGGCGGCCCCTGCTCAGCGCGGGTCCTACGTCAGGCGGGCCTCGATGGCCTCGATCACCCGGGGGCGCAGCTCCGCGGCGCGGATGACGGCGTCCACGGAGCCGACCTCGACCGCGCGCCGGATGTTGTGCACCCGGTCGAACTCCGCGGCCACCTCGCCGAGCTTCTCCGCCCGCACCGACGCGCGCAGCTCGTCCAGCTCGGCGGTCAGCGCGGCACGATCGGCCCCGGCGGCCGCGGCGACGCGCGCCTCCAGGTCCTGTACGCGCGGATCGGCCGCCGTCCTGGCGTTGACCTCGCCGGAGAAGACGACCGCGGCGGCCGGAGCGCCACCGAGCACCGAGGCGAACGAGCCCTCCAGCGCCAGCACGGTCATGTTCGGGTTCAGCGCCTTGGAGAACACCACGAAAGCGCCACCGTGGTACCGCGAGATCACGCAGAACACGATGGGCCCGCGGAAGTTCACGATCGCGCGGCCGATCTCGGCGCCGTACTCGAGCTGCAGCTTCCGCATCGACTCCGGCGAGCCGTCGAAGCCGGACAGGTTCGCCAGCACCACCAGCGGCCGGTTGCCGCTGGCCGCGTTGATCGCCCGCGCGGCCTTCTTCGACGAGCGCGGGAACAGCGTGCCGGCGGTGTAGGTGTCGGGCCCGTCGGTGGGCGGGAAGCCGCGCCGCGGCACCGACCGCGACTCGATGCCGAGCAGGCACACCGGCATGCCGCCGAGATGCACGTCCTGCACCACCGCGGTCTCCGCGTCGGCCATGCCCGCCCAGCGCTCCAGCACCGGGTGGTCCTGGTCGGACAGCGCCCGCATCACGGTGCGGATGTCGAACGGCTTCTTGCGGTCGGGGTTGGTCGTGCTGGAGAAGATCTCGCCGACCGTGGTGAAGTCGCTGCCCTCCACGACGTGCGGGAAGTCGGAGATGTCGCGGTCGACGGGGTCGGTGGTCCGCGCCCGCCGCGGCCCCTGCTCGCCGGGGGCGACGTAGGTGTGGTCGTAGTGCGACATCAGCACGTCGCGCGCGGCGGACAGGTTCGGCGCCCAGTACTGGGCCTGCCCGTTCGGGCCCATCACCCGGTCGTAGCCGCCGATGCCGAAGTTGTCCTCCGCCGAGACGCCGCCGGAGAAGTCGAGCGACTGCTTGCCGGTGAGCACCATCGCCGAGTCCGGCGTCATCACCAGGATGCCCTTGGTGTGCATGAGCATCGTCGCCTCGGCGTTCCAGTACGGCTGCGCGCCGACGTTGATGCCCGCGACCACGATGTTGATCTCGCCGCCGTCCTGGGTGAACTCCACGATGCGCTTGAGCGCCGCGGCCACCCAGTCCATGTTCTCGGTGCCCGACTCCATGGAGATCCGGGCGCCTGCCGACAGCGCGTACCACTCCAGCGGCACCCGCATCCGCTCGGCCAGGTCCAGCGCGGCGATGACGCGGCGGCACTCGGGCTCCGACAGCGCGCCGAGCGACTTCGTCGGGTCGCCGAGCAGCACGACCCTGGTGATGCCCTCGGGGTGCCGCCTGGTCCGCGTGGTGACGACGCCCGCGACGATCGCCGCGGTGTTGCGGCCCTTCGGCCGGTCGACCGGCACGAGCCCGTGGTCGTCGTCGAGGTCGTGCTCGACGAAGTCGCCGAGCATGCCGGTCAGCTCGTACGGGTAGACGGTGTTGCGGCTGCTCGCGCGCAGGACCTTCTGCCGGTAGTCGTCCAGCGGCTCGATCGGCGCGTCCGACGGCTGGCTGATGGTCAGCTTGGGGGCGCCGGTGGCGTCGAGGGAGATGCGCACGGCGACCTTGGTCAGCGCGCCGGTCTCCGGGTCGCGCTGCCGCGCGATGAACAGCGTCTCCTCCAGCCCGGCCCCCGCGGTCGTCGGCAGCACGCGCCGGGCGAGCATCTCGATCTCGGCGCGGGTGAGGTTGCTGGGCGGCCAGACGTAGACCACGATCCGGTTGGTGTTGAGCCGCTTCTTCGACGGCCGCCGGGCCTGGGCGCGGCGGATCGAGTCGACGCAGGCGGCGATGATGTCCTCGGCCGTCGGCAGCGCGACGAGCCTGCCGTCGTGCTCGCGCAGCTCGGTCAGGTCGCGTACCTGCGCGAAGGCGATGAGACGGTCATCGGACGGGTTCTCCCGCGCCACGCACTGGAAGAGGTAGACCTCCTCGTCCGACGACGGGAGCCGGGTGAGGTCGAACTTGTTCAGCCGTTCGAGCTGCATGCGCTCGGCGATGTACGGGTGCAGGCCGCGGATCAGCCGCTCCTCCGCCATCCCCTCGGCCGACGGGCGGAAGGTGAAGTGGTGGTGCATGACCGCCCCGCCGCGCCCGGCGACGGTGGCGGTGATCCTGCGGACCTGCTCGGGCAGCGGGTGCGCGGCGACGACCTCGTGCAGCGCGGCCGCCGCCGCGTCGGAGTCCTCGGGCTGGCCCTCCCAGACGAGGTAGATGTCGGCGTCCACGACGTCCTGGCCACCGCCGGCCAGCTCGGCCAGGCCGCGCAGCGCGCTGCCCAGCGCCTCGAAGCTCACCGCGGCGGAGACCACGCACGAGCCCGCGCGTTCGGCGATCACGAACGTGCAGCCCGCCACCTCGCTGGTGCGGACGGCGATGAGCGGCTTGTTGCCGTAGTACCGCCGGGTCAGCACCTCCAGCATGACCGCGTTGTCCAGGTTCTCGCGGACCAGGCGCTGGCCGAGCAGGCGCACCAGCGGCTCGGTGCTGCGGACCATCTCGGCGATGCGCTCGGCGCGGTCGGGCGAGCCGGGGTGCGCGTCGAGATGGCGCAGGTGCTTGCGCACGCCGGCGTAGACGCGGGCGCGGTTGCGGCGCAGCAGCGGCTGCGCGAACCAGGCGAACACGACGCCACGCGCGAGGTCGGAGATCACCGGGAAGCGGACCTGCGTCGCGGCCAGCAGCCGCTCCAGCACGAGCCCGGCGGGCTCGCGCAGCGCCTCGTCCGGCGGCGGCTCGCGCAGCCAGGAGCGCAGCAGGGTCGCCAGGACCGCGACGTCGGCGGACGCGCGCTGCTGGGCCAGGAAGATGCGGAACACCGCGCCCTCGAGCTCGCCCGTCCGCTCCAGCTCGGTGACGCCGTAGTGCCGCAGCGCCTTGGCGAGCTTGGTCTGGAAGGTGCCCGGCAGCCCGGCCCGCTCGACGTCGAGGCTCTGCAGGTAGGTGTGGAAGTACTCGCGCGGGCTGTGCACGTGCTCGTCGCCGTCCTCGCCGGCGGGCCTGTTGCGGCTCAGCTCGGCCAGGTCGGCGAACACCTCGAAGAGCTCCAGCTCCTCGGCCAGCGGCCGGTGGCCGTCCTCGATGACCGTACGGCGTGCGGCGAGGTAGTCGTCGAGCACCCGGCGCTCGTCGTGCGGGTCGAGGTCGTAGCCCAGCAGCAGGCTGCGCAGGCCCTCCTGGCCGCGCCTGGCGCGCTCCCGCGCCGGGATCTCGCCGGGCGCCGGGGGCAGGTCCAGCTCGGCGGAGCCGACCGCCTCGTCGAGCGAGGCGGCGGAGTCGTCGGCCAGCGGCTCCAGCCGCAGCAGCGGCGCGCCCGTCTCCACCTGGCTGCCCACAGAGACGGAGATCTCCTTCAGCCGCGCCTTGAACGGCGCCCGCAGCACCGTCTCCATCTTCATGGACTCCAGCACCAGGACCGGCGCGCCCGCCTCGACCTCGGCGCCGACCGCCAGTGGCGTGGCGACGACCAGGGCGGGCGCGGGCGAGCGGACGACGCCGCCCTCGTCGCGGCTGACGCGGTGCGCCACGCCGTCCACCTCGATCAGGTGGGTGGCCCCATGCGTGCCGATGAGCAGGCGGTAGCGGCTGCCGTCGACGACGATCTGCCCGGTGTAGCGGTCGAAGCGGTCGAGCTCGACGTCGGCGGTGCGGACCTCGCCGCCCGCCTCGACGGCGACGCGGAAGCGGTGCGCGCCGACCCGCGCGACGCGCACGCGGTAGCCGGCGCCGCGCAGCTTGAGGTCCAGCGGCCGGCTGCTCTTGTGCTGCACCTGCGGGCGCCCGCCGAACGCGGTCGCGAGCAGCCGCTGCCGCTCGGCGCGCTCCTCCTCCTCGTACGCCTCGATGGCGGCGGCGGCCAGCGCGACGCCGGAGTGGCGGTGCGAGACGAGCCTGCCCTCGCCGCGGACGCGGTCGATCCAGCCGGTGTCGGCGCTGGCGTCGATCACCTCGGGCTGGTCGAGCAGGTCGAGCACGAAGCTCTTGTTCGTCGCGCCGCCCTCGATGATCACCGAGGTGCGGGCCATCGCCCGGCGCAGCCTGCCGAGCGCCTCCTCGCGGTCGCGGCCGTAGGCGATGATCTTGGCGATCATGGAGTCGAAGTCGGCGGGGATGGTGTCGCCCTCGCTGACACCGGTGTCGACCCGGATGCCCGGCCCGGCGGGCAGGTCCAGCCGGGCGATGCGGCCGGGCGACGGCGCGAAGTCGCGGTCGGGGTCCTCGGCGTTCAGGCGGGCCTCGATGGCGTGGCCGCGCTCCACCGGCGGCTCCCCTTCGAGCCGGCCGCCCGACGCCACGTGAAGCTGCGCCTTGACCAGGTCGAACCCGGTGGTGATCTCCGTGATCGGGTGCTCGACCTGCAGGCGGGTGTTGACCTCCAGGAACGCGAACAGCCGCTCGCCGGGGTGGTAGAGGAACTCGACGGTGGCCGCGCCGCGGTAGCCGACCGCGACGGCCAGCCGCTCGGCCGACGCCTTGAGCTCGGCCACCTGCTCGGGGCCGAGCACCGGCGAGGCCGACTCCTCGATGACCTTCTGGTTGCGCCGCTGCACCGAGCAGTCGCGGACGCCGAGCGCCCACGCAGTGCCCTGGCCGTCGGCGATCACCTGCACCTCGACGTGCCGGGCGCCGGTGACCAGCCGCTCCAGGAACACGACGCCGCTGCCGAACGCCCGCGCGGCCTCCTGGCTGGTGCGCTCGTAGGCGTCGTCCAGCTCGGCCTCGTTGGTGATCACGCGGATGCCGCGCCCGCCGCCGCCCGCGGTGGCCTTCAGCATCAGCGGGTAGCCGATCCCGGCCGCGGCCGTCCGGGCGGCGTCGAGGCTCTCGACGGCGCCGCGGCTCCACGGCGCGACCGGCACGCCGACCTCCTCGGCGATGAGCTTGGCGCCGATCTTGTCGCCGAGCTTGCGCATGGCCTCCGGGCTCGGCCCGACGAAGGTGACCCCGATCCTGTCGCACAGCTCCGCGAACGCGGGGTCCTCGGCGACGAAGCCCCACCCGACCCACGCGGCGTCGGCCCCCGTCTCCACCAGCGCGCGTTCCAGCACCTTCAGGTCGAGGTAGGGGCGCGCCGAGGCGGGACCGAGGTCGTAGGACAGGTCCGCCTCGCGGACGAAGGTGGCCGTACGGTCGACGTCGGTGTACAGGGCGACGGTCTCCATCCGTGTCCCGGTCTCCGCGGCGAGGTCCCGTACGGCGTGGATGAGCCGCATGGCGGCCTCACCACGATTGACGATGGCGACACGACTGAACACCCGACGAGCCCTCCTGTAGACCAACGATGTGCGCCCTGCGGCACGACAGCCCCGTGCAGTATCCACTCTCCCGTCTACCGACCGGCGGCGCCCATGTCGTAGACAGCGCACGCTACGCGGCCCGTTTTGTGGGAAACCCCCAAAAAGCCGACCGGGCGCGAGACTGCGGCAGACAGCCGAACGACCTCTACCACGCGGCGTAACCGCTGGTAGAGGCCGTGTCGGGTGGCAGTTAAGCCGACATCTTCTTCTTGAGGTTCTCGTCGAGAGCCGCCAGGAAGTCCTGGGTGGTCAGCCACTTGGCGTCGCCGCCGACGAGGAGCGCGAGGTCCTTGGTCATCTGACCGCCCTCGACCGTCTCGACGCAGACCTGCTCCAGCGTGTTGGCGAAGTCGGTCACCGCGGGGGTGTTGTCGAGCTTGCCGCGGTGGGCCAGGCCACGCGTCCACGCGAAGATCGAGGCGATCGGGTTGGTGGAGGTGGGGTTGCCCTGCTGGTGCTGGCGGTAGTGGCGGGTCACGGTGCCGTGCGCGGCCTCGGCCTCGACGGTCTGGCCGTCGGGGGTCATCAGGACCGAGGTCATCAGGCCGAGCGAGCCGAAGCCCTGGGCGACCGTGTCGGACTGGACGTCGCCGTCGTAGTTCTTCGCGGCCCAGACGTAGCCGCCCTCCCACTTCAGCGCCGCGGCGACCATGTCGTCGATGAGGCGGTGCTCGTAGGTCAGGCCGGCCTTGTCGAACTCGTCCTTGAACTCGGTCTCGAAGACCTCGGCGAAGATGTCCTTGAAGCGGCCGTCGTAGGCCTTGAGGATCGTGTTCTTCGTGGAGAGGTAGACCGGGTAGCCGCGGTTGAGGCCGTACCGCATCGACGCGCGGGCGAAGTCGCGGATCGACTCGTCCAGGTTGTACATCGCCATCGCGATGCCGCTGCCGGGGAAGTCGTACACGTCGAGCTCGATCGGCTCGGAGCCGTCCTTCGGCGTGTACGTCAGGGTCAGCGTGCCCTCGCCGGGGATCTTCAGGTCGGTCGCGCGGTACTGGTCGCCGAAGGCGTGACGGCCGACGACGATCGGCTTGGTCCAGCCGGGGACGAGCCGCGGCACGTTCGACATGATGATCGGCTCGCGGAAGATGACGCCGCCGAGGATGTTGCGGATGGTCCCGTTGGGGGACTTCCACATCTTCTTGAGTCCGAACTCCTCGACGCGCGCCTCGTCCGGGGTGATGGTGGCGCACTTCACACCGACGCCGTACTTCTTGATGGCGTTCGCGGCGTCGATGGTGACCTGGTCGTCCGTGGCGTCCCGGTGCTCGATGCCGAGGTCGTAGTACTTCAGGTCGACGTCGAGGTAGGGAAGGATCAGCTGGTCCTTGATGAACTGCCAGATGATCCGGGTCATCTCGTCGCCGTCAAGTTCGACGACGGGGCCCTCCACCTTGATCTTGGGCATGCGAATGGTTCCCCTTCAATGAATGGATGCGTTGAGGCTATCGGACCGCCAGGTCACGGTGCGAAAAGGGACAGGATGAGCGCCTTCAGCTCGTTGTTGTAAAGCAGGAGCGAGGTCAGGACCAGCACGAATCCGAACACGGACAGCGTGATGACGTCGATCTTCCTGCTCCTCAGCGCGAGCTGACCGCCGTACCCGGCGAAGCGCAGCGCGGCGGCGATCATGATGGCGGCGCCCAGCACGAACCCGCCCCAGCGCGGGTTCACGACGAAGACCACGAGCACGCCGACGGCCGCACCCGCCAGGATCAGCGGGTACGGCCCCCAGCTCTCGCCCTTTTCGGTCCCTTGGTGGTGGCTCAACGCTCTTCTATCGGCTTCCACTTCTGGTCGGTCTCACCGATGTACTCACTGTCGGGGCGGATCAGCCGGTTGTCGGCGTGCTGCTCGATCACGTGAGCGGTCCAGCCGGACATGCGGCTGATGGAGAAGACCGGCGTGAACAGGTCGGTCGGGATGCCCAGGTAGTGATAGACCGAGGCGGCGTAGAAGTCGACGTTGGGGTAGAGACCCTTGGTCTCGAAGACGACTTCCTCCATCTCCTTGGACATCCGGTAGTAGGTGTCGTCGCCGCTGGACTCGCCCAGCTCGGCCGACATCCTGCGCAGGTGCGTGGCGCGGGGGTCCTCCGTCTTGTAGACGCGGTGACCGAAGCCCATGATCTTCTCGCCGGCGGCGAGCTTGTCGCGGACGGCCTGGGCCACGCCCCCCGGCGACAGCGACTCCAGGGTCTTCATGACCTGCTCGTTCGCCCCGCCGTGCAGCGGGCCCTTGAGGGTGCCGATGGCGGCGACGACGGCGGAGTGCATGTCCGACAGGGTCGCGGCGCAGACGCGGGCGGCGAAGGTGGAGGCGTTCATGGTGTGGTCGGCGTGCAGGACCAGGCACTCGTCGAAGATCTCGACCTCGCGCGGGCCGGGCGTGCGGCCGGTGACCTGGAGCAGGAAGTTCGCGGCGATGCTCAGCGACGGGTCCGGCTCGGGGGCCTCGGAACCGGTGCGGGCGGCGTGGTAGCGGGCGACGAGCAGCGGCTGCTGGGCGACCAGCCGGGCCGCCTTGCGCAGGTTGGCGTCGGGCGCGATGGAGTCCTTGTCGGGGTCGTCGGCGCCCGACAGCGAGACCAGCGAGCGCAGCGCCTCCATGGGTTTCTGTTTCTCGGCGATCTCGGCGATGTTCGCGGAGACCAGGGCGCCCAGCTCCCGGCCGCGCGCCAGCTCGGCGCCGTACGCGTCGAGCTCGGAGCGGGTGGGCAGCTTGCCACGCTGGAGCAGGTGTGCGGTCTCCTCGAACGTCGCGCGGCCGGCCAGGTCGTGGATGTCGTATCCACGATAGAAGAGGCGACCGGCCTTTCCGTCGATGTCACTCAGCGCTGTGGACGCCGCGACGACATCGGCCAGACCTTTCGTGGGCTTGTCCGCCATGAGTGATTCCTCCGCTTATCTTCGTCCGAAGTCTACCCGTGAGCAGGCAAAACCGACCGCAAAGGTCCAGACCAATTTCACGTCGGATTCTCCTTTCGGCAAAGGAGATTCCGCATCCCCTCGGTTGGGTAAGCCGGAGCTGTAGTAATAGTTACGGCGGGCTACCTGGGGAGGAACTGCCGTGGAGGGGCCGTTCATACGCATCGAGGACACTGGCGAGGTGGTCCCGTTGCGCCCCGAGATCACGACGGTCGGAAGGGGCCGGGGTGTTGACATCCGGCTCACCGACCCCAGCGTGTCTCGACTCCATGCCGAGTTCGTCAGACGAGGACCCTACCTGTACGTCGTGGACCTGGGCCTGTCCAGGAACGGCACGCGGGTGAACGGCAGGCCGATCGCCCGGAGGGTCCTTGACGACGGCGACGTCGTTTCCTTCGGCGCGGCGCGGGGCCGGATCGGTGGAGTCCCCCGAGAGGACTTCACCCCCGAGGTCGAGCTGCGCAGGGCGGCCGCGCCCGAGCTGACCAGGCGCGAGGTCGACGTGCTGACCTCGCTCTGCCGGCCGGCGCTGTCGGACGAGGCGTTCGTCGCTCCGGCGACCGCACGCGAGATCGCCGACGACCTGGTCGTGACCGAGGCCGCGGTCAAGCAGCACCTGCTGCGGCTCTACCAGAAGTTCAGGATCCCCGAAGGCACCAACCGGCGCACCCGGCTGGCCAACGAGGTCGTCGCGCTCGGACTCGTGCGCCCGACCCCCGTGGTCCCGCCACAGCGCGCGTCTGGGGCCTCGGCGGCCGAGCAGCCTTCGGCGGCTGGGCGCAGGGCGTCTTAACAGGGCTTCTGAGATCGCGACCGGGGCTACGGCGAGGGGTTCCGGCAGCGTCGGACCCCAAGCCCCACCATGCCGATCGTGGCACGGATTCGAGCAGCGGTGATGCGTCCGAAAGGGCGTGTGCCGGGCTCGTCGCCGGTCAGGAAAGCGGCCGGCGACGCGCGCAGGCGCAGCACGCCCTCAGACCATCTCAGATCATCCGGGCAGCACCCCTCAGATCGCCCGGAACCCGTTGCTCGGCCTGCTCGTTCGGTTGGCCCGGTCCACCGCCACCGCGTAGTAGTGGTCGCCGCGCTCGCCGTCGGGGTCGGTCCAGCGGACCTGCCGGTCGCCGGGCACGATCGCGACGAGGTTGCGCGCGTCGGCGAAGTCACCTGAGCCCGCGTGCCGGTCGAAGCGGAAGATGGCGAACAGGAACGGCTCGTCCCTGCCGGTGGCCACCGCCCGCACCTCGACCCCGCCGGAGCGGCGCTTGGCGTACGCCACCACCGGCCGCCGCGGCGGCTCGCCGCCCGCCAGCCTGGGCAGCACGGGCGCGAGCGCGGGCCGCTGGTAGTGGTCGTTGACCGCGGTGGAGATGGAGCCGATCCGGTCCACCTTGACGTCGTTGGCGTTGTACCAGATGTCGCCGCCGATCTCGGGGTGCTCGCGGTTGAGCGTCAGATGCCTGGACAGCTCGCCCGGCACCTGCCACTCGGGCGCCTGCGCGGGGTCGCCCGCCTTGTACGCGGCCTGCCCGATCCACAGCAGCGTGTTCGTGCCGCTCGCCACGTCCGACCACCACGGCACGAGCTTGGAGTAGTCGGCAGGAGGCTGCCCGATGTACCAGTAGAGCTGCGGCGCGATGTAGTCGAGCCAGCCCTTCTTGACCCAGCCGCGGGTGTCGGCGTGCAGGTTGTCGTACGACTGGCCGCCGTTGGTCTCGGAGCCGAGCGGGTCGGTGGCCTTGTTGCGCCAGATGCCGGACGGGCTGATGCCCCAGGCGATGCCGGGCTTGGCCGCCAGCACGCGCTGCTGCATCTCCTGCACCATGAGGTCGACGTTGTTGCGCCGCCAGGCGGCCAGGTCGGGGAAGCCGGCCCCGTACTTGGCGAACTCCTCGGCGTCGTCGAAGGCCGTGGTGTTGGTCGGGTAGAAGTAGTCGTCGAAGTGCAGGCCGTCGATGTCGTAGCGGGTGACCGCGTCCATCATCGCGTCCTGGCAGAACTTGCGGACCTCCGGCATGCCCGGGTTGTAGTAGAGCTTGCCGCCGAACGGCACGATCCAGTCGGGGTGCTGCCGTCCGGGGTGGTCGGGGTGCAGCTTGGCCGGGTCGGCCTGCATCGAGACGCGGTACGGGTTGAACCAGGCGTGGAAGGCCAGGCCGCGCTTGTGGGTCTCCTCCACGGCGAACCCGAGCGGGTCGTAGCCGGGGTCCTGCCCCTGGGTGCCGGTCAGGTACTGCGACCACGGCTCGTACGGTGACGGCCAGAACGCGTCGGCCGTCGGCCTGATCTGCACGAACACCGAGTTGAGCTTCCTCTGGACGGCCACGTCCAGCCAGGCGAGGTACTCGGCCTTCTGCTCCTCGGCGCTCAGCCCGGGCTTGGACGGCCAGTTGATGTTGACCACGGACGCGATCCACATACCCCGCATCTGACGCAACGGCGGGACATATCCGGATTGAGCGAACGCCGGCAGCGGGACGGCGGAAGCGGCAGCGGCGAGGGCGAGACCCTTCAGGAGAGTCCTTCTGCTGGGCATGGGGGGTGGCCTCTCGGAAGTGGTTGTGTCGAGGCCGACGATGACAGAAAATTACCTTCAGATCAACAACTGTGAAGGAAAATGCCGATGAGCGGTGACCTGTACAGACTGGCGATGACGGTGCTGCATCCGGGGTTCGAGGGGACCTCCGCCCCCGACTGGTTGCGCCGCGCGCTGGGAGAGGGTCTCGGCGGCGTGGTGCTGTTCGCCCGCAACGCCGTCAACGCGCGGCTCGTCCGGCAACTGCGCGCGGAGCACCCCGGCACCGTGATCGCCATCGACGAGGAGGGCGGCACGGTCACCCGGCTGGAGGTCATGGCCGGCAGCTCCTTCCCCGGCAACCGGGCGCTGGGCGTGGTGGACGACGTGGCGCTCACCGAGCAGGTGGGCCGCCAGATCGGCAGGATGCTCGCAGATCTCGACATCACCCTCGACTACGCGCCCTCCGCCGACGTGAACGCCAACCCCGCCAACCCGGTCATCGGCGTGCGCTCGTTCGGCCCCGAACCGGAGCTCGTCGCCCGCCACACCGTCGCCTACGTGCGCGGCGTGCAGGGCGCGGGCGTGGCGGCGTGCGCCAAGCACTTCCCCGGCCACGGCGACACGGTCACCGACTCCCACCTCGCGCTGCCCACCGTGCACGCCTCGCGGGAGGTGCTGGCCGAGCGCGACCTGCCGCCGTTCCGGGCGGCGATCGGCGCCGGGGTGCGCTCGATCATGTCCGGCCACCTGCTGGTGCCCGCGCTCGACCCGTCGATGCCTGCGACGCTCAGCCGTACCGTCCTGACCGAACTCCTCAGGGGCGAGCTCGGGTTCGACGGGATGCTCGTCACCGACGCGATCGAGATGCGGGCGGTGGCCGCCATGTTCAGCCCCGGCGAGATCGCGGTGCGCGCGCTCGCCGCCGGCGTGGACGCCATCTGCGCCGGGCTGACCACCGAGGACGGGCTGCGGGAGATGCGCGACGCGATCGTGGCCGCCGTCCGCGACGGCCGGCTGCCCGAGGAGCGGCTGGCGGAGGCGGCCGGCCGGGTGCGCGCGCTGTCCGGCTGGTACGCCGATCAGGCCCTGGCACGGGCGCAGGCGCACGACGACCTCGACGAGGGCGTCGGCCTGCGGGCCGCCCGCAGGGCGCTCACCACGTCGGGGACCGCCGGGCTCGACCGGGGGCCGCTGGTCGTCGAGATCAACACCCGGCTCAACCAGGCCGTGGACCCCGCCACGCGGACAGGCGTGACGGCCGCGCTGGCCGCCCTGCTGCCGAACACCGACAGCGTGCGGCTCGGCCCCGAAGGCGAGCTGCCCGCCTTCGACGACCGGCCCGTCGTGCTGGTGGTGCACGACGCCGCCCGTCACCCCTGGGTACGCGACACCGTGGCCAAGGCCCTCGCGGTCCGGCCCGACGCGATCATCGTGGACACCGGCGTCCCCGCCCCGCCGCCGGGCGCCACCCACGTCGCCACCCACGGCATCTCCCGCGTGTCCGCGCTGGCCGCGGCCGAATGGCTGCTCGCGTGAGCGCCGAGCCCGCGAACCCGGTCGCGGCCGTACGCGCCGTGCTGCCCTCGCTGACCCCGGCGGCGCAGTCCATCGCGCGGCTCATCCTGGACGATCCCGGGCTGGTCGTGCGGAGCACGATCACCGAGTTCAGCGTGGTGTCGGGGACGAGCGAGGCGACGGTCGTGCGTACGGCGCGGGCGCTGGGCTTCACCGGCTACTCGCAGCTCCGCTTCGCGCTGGCGGCGGCCGTGGCCAAGGAGCCCGAGCGGCTGGTGCCCGGCGACCTCGGGCCCGACGACCCGCTGACGGACGTGATCGCCAAGGTGGCGCGGGCCGAGGCCGACGCGCTGGCCGACACGGCCGCGCAGCTCGATCCCGACCAGCTCGGGGAGGTCGTGACCGCGATCTCGGAGGCGCGGCGGGTGGACGTGTACGGGGTGGCGGCGTCGGGGCTGGTGGCGGCCGACATGTCGCAGAAGCTGCTGCGGATCGGGCTGTCGAGCCATCCGTTCAGCGATGCCCATCTGGCGTTGACCAGCGCGGCGCTGCTGAAGGCCGGGGACGTGGCGGTGGCGATCAGCTGCACGGGAGAGACGCCTGACGTGCTGGTGCCGGCGCGTACGGCGGCGGAGGCCGGGGCGCTGGTCGTGGGGATCACGAACAACCCGCGGTCGTCGCTGGCCGAGCTGGCGGACCACACGCTGGTGTCGGCGGGACGCGAGACCGCCTTCCGGCCGGGGGCGCTGGCCAGCCGGATCAGCCAGTTGCTGATCGTGGACTGCATCTTCGTGGGGCTGGCGCAGCGGCGCTACGACACGGCGGACGCGGCCATCCGGGCTACCCGCCTGGCCACGGACCGCTATCGCAACCGGTGACCCGCAGGCAGGGGCACCGTACCTCCATCACGAGCGGTGACCCGCAGGCAGGGGCACAGGTCCCCTCGGGGTGGGAGGGGCGGGTCAGGCGCGGGCCGGTGACAGGGAGGCCAGGTCGGCCTCGATCCTGGCCGCCGTGGCCAGCAGCGGGGGCAGCAGGTCGCGCTCGGCGGCCTGCAGGCTCGTACGGGTGGCGTGCGTCGAGACGTTGACCGCCGCCACCGTCCGCCCCGTGCGGTCGCGGATCGGGGCGGCGATCGAGCGCAGCCCCTCCTCCAGCTCCTGGTCCACCATCGCCCACCCGCGCTCCCGCACCTCGTCCAGCTCGGCGCGCAACGCGGCGGGCAGCACGATCGTGCGGGAGGTGAGCCGCCGCAGGCAGGCCCGCGCCAGGTAGGCCTCCAGCGCCTCCGGCGGCAGCGCCGCCAGCAGCACCCGCCCCATGGACGTGCAGTACGCCGGGAACCGGGTGCCGATGCTGATGCTCACCCGCATGATCCGCGCCGTGGCCACCCGCGCCACGTACACCACGTCCTCCCCGTCCAGCACCGCCACCGAGGCCGACTCGCGCACCTGCGCGGCCAGCCGTTCGAGGTGCGGATCGGCGACCTCGGGCAGCGACAGGCCGGACAGGTAGGCGTACCCCAGCTCCAGCACCCGAGGCGTGAGCGCGAACAGCCGCCCGTCGTTGCGCACGTACCCGAGCTCGGTCAGCGTGATGAGGAACCGCCTGGCCGCCGCCCTGCTGAGCCCGGTGGCGCGGGCCACCTGGCTGAGCGTCTGCTCGGGCGCGGCGGCGCTGAACGCCCGGATCACCGCGAGCCCGCGGGCCAGCGACTGCACATGATCCACCATGGTGATCCCCTTGACAGGAGCCGGCAAAGGCGTAGCTTCCGCGATACGGGGTTGTTCGATCAGAGAATACCTGTGCGCATAGCGAACGACTAGGAGCAAGCCGTGCGTCGCGCCCTCGGGATCCGCGCCTCTCCAGGCGCGCCCGCACGCGGCGGCGCCGAGCCTGCCACGCCCACCCCAGGACCCGAACCCGGCCGAGGTCGACGCCGGCGCGCCCATCCACCTCGGCAAGGCCGAGGGCTTCCGGATCGACCTGACCGTCACCCCGGTCCAGGGCGGCGCGGCGGCCGTGAGGACCTCGAGATCGACCTGCCCGCCGAGCGCGAGCGGCTCACGACGCGGTCGCTGTCCCCGCTTCGGGGAGCCGCGCGGGCAGCACGTCCACCGGCAGATCCAGCGAGCAAGGGGGCACAGTGAGGACCGTCAGGGACACCGTCTTCGACATCCTTCGGCGCCACGAGCTGACCACGATCTTCGCCAACCCCGGCTCGACCGAGGTGCCGCTGCTCGCCGGGCTGCCCGACGACCTGCGGTTCGTGCTGGCCCTGCACGAGGGGTCGGTGGTCGGCATGGCCACCGGCTGGGCGATCGGGCGCGGGGCTCCCGCGCTGGTGCTCCTGCACACCGCGGCCGGGCTGGGCAACGCCGTCTCCGCCATCGCCACCGCCAGGGAGAACCGGGCGCCGCTGGTGATCGTCGTCGGCCAGCAGGACCGGCGGCACCTGGCGCTGGAGCCGTTCCTGGCCGGGCGGCTGTCCGGGCTGGCCGGCGACTACCCGGTACGCGTCGACCAGCCGGTGCGGGCGCAGGACGTGCCGGGCGCGGTCGTCAGGGCCTTCCACGAGGCGACCACGTCCAGGGGGCCCGCGCTGGTCGTGGTGCCGATGGACGACTGGGCGGCGCCCTTCGACGGCGAGACCGTGGCGGCGCCCGCGCGGCTGCTGCGGCCGGCCGCCGTGGCCGACGCCGACCTCGCGCCGCTGGTGGAGCTGGTGTCCGGGGCGCGCGAGCCGGCGATCGTGGCGGGCGCTGGCGTGGGCCCCGGGTGGTTCGCGCTCGTGGCGCTGGCCGAGCGGCTGGGGTGCCCGGTGTACCAGGAGTCGTTCGGCGGGCGGGCCGGGTTCCCGCAGGACCATCCGCAGTACGCGGGGGTGCTGCCCGAGGACCGGGTGCGGCTGCGGGAGCGGCTGCGGCCCCATGACGTGGTGCTGGTGGTGGGGGCGCCGGTGTTCCGGCAGTACTCGTACGCGCCGGGGCCGCTGGTGCCGCCCGGCACGGTGATCGCGCTGGTGACGGACGATCCGGAGGTGGCGCATCGCAGCCCGGCGGACCTGGCGTACCTCGCCGCTCCGGAGGCCGTCTGCGCCCGCCTGGCCGAGCTGCTGCCCGCTCCCGAACACGGCGACGCCTGGTCACGTACGCCCGCTCCCGAACACGGCGACGCCTGGTCACGCATGTCCGGCCACGAGCATGGCGGAGCATCGTCACGCATGTCCGGCCACGAGCGCGGCGGAGCATCGTCGCGCGCGTCCGGGCATGAGCCGTACGCGGGCGGGCCGCTGCGGCCCACGGACGTGCTGCGGGCGCTGGCCGAGCGGCTCCCGCACGACGTGGCGCTCATCGAGGAGGCCCCCTCCGCGCGTCCCGACCTGCACGAGATCGTGCCCGCCAGGACCTCGTTCGGCTTCATCTCGGCGGCCATGGGCGGGCTCGGGTTCGGCGTGCCCGCCGCCGTGGGCCTGCGGATGGCGCTGCCCGACCGGCCCGTCGTCGCGGTCGTGGGCGACGGGTCGGCGCTGTACGGCGTGCAGGGCCTCTGGAGCGCCGCGCACTACCGGGTGGGCGTGCTGTTCGTCGTGCTCGCCAACGGCCGGTACGCGGTCCTCGACCGGCTGGCCGACAGGCACGGCGGCGGGAAGGGCCCGTGGCCGCAGTTCGCCGAGGTGGACCTGGGCGCCCTCGCCAGGTCGCTGGGCTGTCCGGCGCAGCGCGTGGAGACGTACGACGACCTGACCGCGACCCTCGACGAGATCGTCCCCACGCTCGCCACCCGCGAGACTCCCCTGCTGCTCGACGTGGTCGTGAGCGTGGATCCGTGAGTTCCAGTCTGCAAGGAGGCGCACCATGACGTTCCTGGACCCCAAGATCTGGACGGGATCGCTCTTCGACGGCGGCTGGACCGCCTCACGGGCCGGCGACGTCCCCGTCATCGAGCCCGCCACCGGCGACGAGCTCGGCCGCGCGGGCACGGCCGGCGCCGCGGACGTGGCGGCCGCCGCCGTACGCGCCCGGCAGGAGCAGCCGGCCTGGGCCGCGACCCCGTACGAGGAGCGGGCCGCGCTGCTGCGGCGGGCCGGGCGGCTGTTCGAGGAGCACGCGCAGGAGATCCAGGACTGGATCGTGCGCGAGTCGGGCGGCGTGCCGGGCAAGGCCGCCTTCGAGACGCACGTGGCGGCGCAGGAGTGCTACGAGGCGGCGGCGCTGGCCTCGCAGCCGCTCGGCGAGGTGCTGCCGACGGCGCGCAAGCGGCTCAGCTTCGCCCGGCGGGTGCCGGTCGGCGTCGTGGGCGTGATCGCGCCGTTCAACTTCCCGCTCATCCTCGGCACCAGGTCCGTCGCGCCAGCGCTGGCGCTGGGCAACGCGGTGGTGCTCAAGCCGGACCAGCGCACCGCCGTCTGCGGCGGGTACGCCATCGCCCGCGTCTTCGAGGAGGCCGGGCTGCCCGGCGGCCTGCTGCACGTGCTGCCCGGCGGCCCCGAGGCCGGCCAGGCCCTGGTCGCCGACCCGAACATCCCCGTGATCTCCTTCACCGGCTCGACGGCGGCCGGGCGCAAGGTGGGCGAGCTGGCCGCGCGCTCGCTCAAGCGGGTGCACCTGGAGCTGGGCGGCAACTCGGCCCTGGTCGTCTTCGACGACGCCGACCTCGACCCCGCCGCGTCGGCGGGCGCCTGGGCGTCGTTCTTCCACCAGGGGCAGATCTGCATGACCTCGGGCCGGCACCTCGTGCACGCGGCCGTCGCCGAGGAGTACGTCTCGCGCCTGGCCGCCAAGGCGAGCGCTCTGCCGGTCGGCGACCCGGCCACCGGGCAGGTCGCGCTCGGGCCGCTCATCGACGCGGGGCAGCGGGACCGGGTGCACCGGCTGGTCACCGAGAGCGTGTCGGCCGGGGCCCGGCTGGCGTGCGGAGGGACGTACGAGGGGCTGTTCTACCGGCCCACGGTGCTGGCGGAGGTGCCGGTCGGCGCGCCGGCGTACGCGGAGGAGGTGTTCGGGCCCGTGGCGCCCGTGACGACGTTCTCCACGCTGGAGGAGGCGGCGGCGCTGGCCGCCGACTCGCCGTACGGCCTGTCGCTGGGGATCCTCACCCGGGACGTGATGAAGGGGCTGGCCCTGGCGGACCTGGTGCCGACGGGCATCGTGCACATCAACGACCAGACGGTGGACGACGAGGCCGTGGCCCCGTTCGGCGGGGTGGGCGCGTCGGGGACGGGGGCGCGGTTCGGCGGGACCGGGGCCAACGTCGACGCCTTCACCGAGACGCAGTGGGTCACCATGCAGGGGGACATCGCCCGGTACCCGTTCTGAAGGCACCCGGTCACGCACGCCGCCGTCCTGCCGGCGTTCGCGCCGGCAGGGCCCTTGAGGACTTCTCGGGAGGGACGAGACCGCCACGACCTCCGTCACCTGACGCAGGCGGCGGCCGGACTCCTTACCCGAGGCGGCGTTCGGCTTACCCGAGGCGGCGTTCGGCGGCCTCCACGACGTTGGACAGCAGCAGCGCGCGCGTCATCGGCCCGACGCCGCCCGGGTTGGGCGTGAGGTAACCGGCGACATCCTCCACGTCCGGCGCCACGTCCCCGGCGATCTTGCCGTTCACGCGGGAGACGCCGACGTCGAGCACGGCGGCGCCCGGCTTGAC
>NZ_JBFALF010000027.1:0-12463 GCF_040656115.1 Nonomuraea sp. NPDC050202
TACGTCGTCCGGGTGCCGTCGTCGTTCATGACCGTGATGTAGTCGGCCGAGACCTCCTCCACCACACCGGCCTTCTCGGCGCTGATCACGTCGCCCGTGTCGGTCGCGGCACGGTACTCCATGCCGGTGCCGACCAGCGGCGCCTCGCTCCTGAGCAGCGGAACCGACTGACGCTGCATGTTCGCGCCCATCAGGGCCCGGTTGGCGTCGTCGTGCTCCAGGAACGGGATCATCGCGGTGGCCACCGACACCATCTGGCGCGGCGACACGTCGATGTAGTCGACCTCGCCCGAGCGTACGTACTCGAACTCGCCGCCCTTGGTGCGGACCAGCACGCGATGGTCGGCGAAGGCGCCGTCCGCCGTCAGCGGCGAGTTCGCCTGCGCGATGACGTACTGGTCCTCCTCGTCGGCCGTGAGGTAGTCGATCTGCTCGGTCACCCTGCCGTCGACGACCTTGCGGTACGGCGTCTCGACGAAGCCGAAGGCGTTGAGCCGGCCGAAGCAGGCGAGGTAACCGATGAGGCCGATGTTGGGGCCTTCGGGGGTCTCGATCGGGCACATCCGGCCGTAGTGGGACGGGTGCACGTCACGGACCTCCATGCCGGCCCGCTCGCGGGACAGGCCGCCGGGGCCGAGCGCGGACAGGCGCCGCTTGTTCGTCAGGCCGGCCAGCGGGTTGGTCTGGTCCATGAACTGCGACAGCTGCGAGGTGCCGTAGAACTCCTTGATCGACGCCACGACCGGGCGGATGTTGATCAGGGTCTGCGGCGTGATCGCCTCGACGTCCTGCGTGGTCATGCGCTCGCGCACGACGCGCTCCATGCGCGCCAGGCCCAGGCGGACCTGGTTCTGGACCAGCTCGCCGACGCTGCGCACCCGCCGGTTGCCGAAGTGGTCGATGTCGTCGACCTCCAGGGGCAGGCCCGTCGGCTCGTCGCCGGCGTGCAGCCGCACCAGGTACTCGACGGCCGCGACGATGTCGTCCTCGGTCAGGACGGTGACGTCGATGTCGAGGCCGAGGCCGAGCTTCTTGTTGACCTTGTAGCGACCCACCTTGGCGAGGTCGTAGCGCTTGGGGTTGAAGTAGAGGTTCTCCAGCAGGGTCTGCGCCGACTCCTTGGTCGGCGGCTCACCCGGCCGCAGCTTGCGGTAGATGTCGAGCAGGGCGTCATCCTGGCCGGCGGTGTGGTCCTTCTCCAGGGTGGCCCGCATCGACTCGTACCGGCCGAAGCGTTCGAGGATGCGCTCGCTGGTCCAGCCGAGCGCCTTGAGCAGCACGGTGACAGGCTGCTTGCGCTTGCGGTCGATGCGCACGCCGACGCTGTCGCGCTTGTCGATCTCGAACTCCAGCCAGGCACCCCTCGACGGGATGACCTTGCAGCCGTACAGGTCCTTGTCGGACGTCTTGTCGACATTGCGCTCGTAGTAGACGCCGGGCGAGCGGATGAGCTGCGACGTCACGACCCGCTCGGTGCCGTTGACGATGAAGCTGCCCTTCGGCGTCATGAGCGGGAAGTCGCCCATGAACACCGTCTGGCTCTTGATCTCGCCCGTGGTGTTGTTGATGAACTCCGCCGTGACGAACATCGGGGCGGAGAAGGTCATGTCCTTCTCCTTGCATTCGTCCACGGAGTACTTCGGCGGCTCGAACCGGTGGTCGCGGAACGACAGGGACATGGATCCCGAGAAGTCCTCGATCGGACTGATCTCTTCGAAGATCTCCTGGAGGCCCGACTGGGCCGGGACGTCCCTGCGTCCGGCCTGGCGAGCCGCCTCGACCCGGGCCTTCCACCGCTCGTTCCCGAGCAGCCAGTCGAACGACTCGGTCTGCAGGGCGAGAAGGTCGGGAACTTCGAGAGGCTCCTGGATGCGCGCGAAGGAGACGCGGCGGGGGCCGGCGGGAATGGGAGAGGCGTTGCGCGAGGCTGCCAACAGATGTCCTTCCGGAGGATACGAAGGCGAGGGAGGGCAGCATAACGCAACAGGCAAACGGAAGTCCACACCTATTAGTAGTGTCAACTTCATGTGCCGCCATCAATATCCCACACACCCCGCGCCTTCGTCAATTCGGCGGCCGTGAAGCAGGATCGTGTCATGCGAGCGCTGGTACTGACGGGCCCTCCCGCGGCGGGCAAGAGCACGATCGGCCGCCTGGTCGCCCAGGACCGGCCGCGTGCCGCCTTCATCGACATCGACGACGTCCGCCACCTGGTCGTGAGTGGCCACGCCGCGCCCTGGGAGGGCGAGGAGGGCCGGCGCCAGCGGCGCCTGGGCGTGCTCAACGGTTGCGCGCTGGCCGCCAACTTCCTGGCCGCGGGCATCGACGTGGTGATCGCGGACGTGCTGACGGACGACACCGCCGCGCTCTACCGGGAGTCGCTGCCCGGCGTGCTGATCCTGGAGCTGGTGGTGGACCTGGCCGAGGCGCGGCGGCGGGCGGCGGGCCGCCCCGTGCACCTCACGCCGGCGGAGTTCCGCGAGTTGCACGCCCGGCAGGCCGCCTTCACGGCGGGCGACATCCGCCTGGACACCACCCGCCTGCCCGTCCGGACCGCCGCCGCCCGCGTGCGGGACCTCTGGCACCGGCCGGACGCTTAATGCAAGTTGCTGGCAATTGCGGCATATGTGCACAATGGCCACGATCGTCCAACCTTCACCACCGGAGACCTAGCCACATGAGCCGCCCGCTCCGCACCGCCCCAGCCCTGCCGATCATCAGCGAGAAGGCGGTAGCCGGATCATGAGAAGGTTGCTCGCCCTGGTGGCGGCGCTGACGCTGACCGCGTGCGGTCAGGCCCCCGCCGCCCAGCAGCAGGCGGAGACCACCGCCGCGCCGCAGGCGGGCTTCCCGGTCACGGTCGAGAACTGCGGGCGCAAGCTCACCTTCGACAAGCCGCCGTCCAAGGTGGTGACCGGCTACCACCCCTCGCTGGAGACCCTGCTCGCCCTCGGTCTGGGCGACCGGATCGCCGGCCGCACCTACTTCGGCGAGAGCGCGTTCCTGCCCGGCCAGAAGGAGCAGTACGACGAGATCCCGCAGATCTCCGAAACGATCATGCTGCCGCAGAAGGAGGCCATGCTGGCCCAGGGCGCGGACTTCGTCCTGGACAACGCGATGGCCGGCTTCGACGCCGCCGGCGGCTATGCCACCGTGGAGGAGCTGGACGCGGCCGGCAGCCCGGTCTACATCCTCGGCGGGTGGTGCAGCCCCGAGGAGGTGCTCCAGTTCACCATCGACGACACCTTCACCGACCTGCGCAACCTCGGCAAGATCTTCGGCGTCTCCGACCGCGCCGAGAAGCTCGTCGGCGAGCTGCAGGGCCGGCTGGCCGACGTGAAGAAGCGCGTCGCGGGCCGGACCCCGGTCAAGGTGCTGGCCACCGACGGCGGCAAGGGCCCGGTGAACGCCTACGGCGGCTCCGGCATCACCAACCAGATGATCACCGCGGCCGGTGGCGAGAACGTCCTCAAGGACGTCAAGGGCGACTACACCGAGGTCAGCGTCGAGAAGGTGAGCGCCTCCCAGCCCGAGGCGGTGCTCGTCAGCGACTACGCCACGCTGCGCGGCGAGGACATGCCGAGCTCGCCCGCCAAGGCCGAGGAGGCGTTCGCCATCGCCAGGAACAGCCCGGCCGCCAAGGACAGGCGCTACCTCGCCCTGCCCGTGGCCGCCCAGCACCCCGGCTACCGCAACATCCTGGCGGTCACCGACATCGCCCGGTTTCTGCACCCGGACGCCTTCGCGCAATGACCACCCAGGACGTGGCGCCCACCATGGCGGTGAGCGCCGGACCGGCCCGCCGGCGCGGCCGCCGCTTCGTGCCGCTCGTCGTCGCCCTCGCCGTGGCCGCGCTCGCCTCGACCTGGCTGGCGGTGAGCATCGGCGCGGTGCACGTCGCGCTGCCCGAGGCGTGGGGCATCGTCGCCGACCGTCTCGTCCCCGGCCTGGTGCCGCGCACGTGGACGCCGGTGCAGGAGCAGATCGTGTGGGAGTTCCGGCTGCCGCGGGCGCTGCTGGCGCTGCTCGTCGGGGCCGGGCTGGCGGTGGTCGGAGCGGTGCTGCAGGCACTGGTGCGCAACCCGCTGGCCGACCCGTTCCTGCTCGGGATCTCCTCCGGCGCCTCGTTCGGCGCGGTGTGCGTGTTCATCCTGGGCGCCTCGGCGCTGGGCGGGCTGTCGCTGTCGGCCGCCGCCTTCGCCGGCTCGCTGCTCGCCCTCGGCCTGGTGTACGCGCTGGCGCAGCGGTCCGGCCGGCTCACTCCGTCCCGGCTGGTGCTGGCCGGGGTGGCGCTGGCCTACCTGTTCCAGGCCGGCTACAGCTTCGTCCTGCAACTGGCGCAGAGCGGGCGGGCCGCCCAGCAGGTGCTGTTCTGGCTGATGGGCAGCCTCGGCGGGGCCCGGTGGCACATGCTGCCGTTGCCGGCCGTCGTCCTGGCCGCCGGGGTGACGTACCTGCTGCTGCAGCACCGCCCGCTGAACGCGATCGCCGCCGGGGAGGAGACGGCCGTATCGCTCGGGGTGAACGTCAACCGCTTCCGGCTGATCCTGTTCGTGCTGACCTCGCTGCTGGTCGGCGTGCTGGTGGCCACCAGCGGGGCGATCGCGTTCGTCGGCCTGATCGTGCCGCACGCCGCCCGGCTGCTCGTCGGCGCCGACCACCGCCGGGTGCTGCCCGTCACCGCCCTGCTCGGCGCCGTCTTCCTGCAACTGGTGGACATCGCCGCCCGCACCGTCAACGCCCCGCAGGAGCTCGCGCTGAGCATCGTCACCGCGCTGTTCGGGGTGCCGTTCTTCCTGTGGCTGCTGCGCCGGCGCTCCGTGGACCGGGCGGTGAGCGTCACGTGAGGCTCGACCTGCGAGGGGTGTCCGTCGGCGTCGACGGCCACCCCATCGTGCACGGGGCCGACCTGCTGGTGGACGACGGCGAGTTCGTGGCCCTCGTCGGGCCGAACGGCTGCGGCAAGTCGACGCTGCTGCGCACGATCTACCGGGCGCTGCGCCCCTGCGCCGGGCTCATCTCCGTGGACGGCGAGGACGTGCACCGGCTGCCCGCCCGCCAGGCCGCCCAGCGCACCGCCGTCGTCGCCCAGGAGATCCCGGCGGACCTCGACTTCACCGTGACCGAGATCGTCTCCATGGGCCGCACCCCGTACAGGCCCGATGCCGCCGCCGACGAGGAGCGGTACGCGCGGGCGCTGGACCGCGTCGGCCTGGCGGGCGCCGCCGACCGCGTCTTCGCCACCCTGTCCGGCGGCGAGAAGCAGCGGGTCCTGCTCGCCCGCGCGCTGGTCCAGGAGACCCGCCTGCTCCTGCTGGACGAGCCCACGTCCCACCTCGACATCCGCCACCAGCTCGAGATCCTGCACCTGGTGCGCGAGCTGGGTGCCGAGCTGGGTATCGCCACGCTGGCCGTGCTGCACGACCTCAACCAGGCCGCCGCCTTCTGCGACCGGCTCTACGTGATGAACGCCGGCCGCATCGTGGCCGGCGGCCCGCCCGACGACGTCCTCACCCCCGAGCTCATCTCCCGGGTGTACGGGGTGCGCGCCGTCCAGCGCACCCAGCTCGTCTTCGAACGGCTCAAGGAAGAGGGGTGACGGTCGCTACCGTGTGAAGATCACCACTCGCGTACGACGAGGAGGACGCCCCCTGTGACCTGGGACCCCTTCGGCACGCTGAGCCGCACGCTGTGGATCGGCGGCGGGCAGTGGGCCGGCAAGTCCACCGTGGCGCGGCTGCTGGCGCTGCGCCACGGGCTGACCGCCTACCACTACGACTACCACGACGCCCGCGGCCACGACGACCGCCGCGTGGCCCGCCGCGTCAGGCTCGGCGAGCCTCCCGGTGGCCCGGACGCCGACACCATGTGGGTGCGCGGCACGCCGGCGGACCTGGCCGCCGAAACGCTGGCCGGCTTCCCGGTCCGGTTCGAGTGGGCCCTGGACGACCTGCGGGGGCTCGTCTCGTGGCGGCCGATCATCGCCGAGGGCTGGGGGCTGCGGCCCGAGCTGGTCGCGCCGATCGTCGACTCGCCCCGGCGGATGGTCGTCATGGTGCCCACCGCGGCGTTCCGCGACCGGCAGGTGCGTGAGCTGAGCCGGGCCGCCGCCGTCGGGGCCGGGGTGAGCGACCCGGAGCGGGCCCAGCGCAACCGGCTCGAACGCGACCGCCTCGTCGCCGACGACGCCGTCCGCTCCGCGCGCCGCCTGGGCATCCGCGTGCTCGAGATCGACGGGACGCTCGACGCCGACGCCGTCGAGGGCCTCGTGGCCGACCACTTCCGCCCGTACCTGCCGCCCGCCGAGGAAGGCCCTTGAACGGGCGCTCGCGGGCGCGCTCGCTCGGCGTCGTCGTCGGCCCGCTGCCGACCGGACCGCTGAACGCGATCACCGACGTCGAGGGTGTCCTGGTGGGGCACACCACGATCGACGACGGGGCCGCCCTCCGCACCGGGGTCACCGCGATCGTTCCCCGGCCCGTGCGGCCACTGCCCGCGGCCGTCCACACCGGCAACGGGTACGGCAAGCTGGTCGGCTCGACCCAGGTGGACGAGCTGGGCGTGCTGGAGTCGCCGATCGTGCTGACCGGCACGCTGTCGGTGTTCAGGGCGGCCGACGCGGTGCTGACGTACCTGATGGGGCTGCACCCCGGCGGGCTGTCCTTCAACCCGCTCGTCGGGGAGACCAACGACGGTTTCCTGTCCGACATCCGGCGCCGCCCGATCACCGAGCGCCACGTCCTCGACGCGCTGGAGGGCGCCTCGGGCGGCCTGCCCGCGGAGGGATGCGTGGGTGCGGGCACGGGGACGACGGCCCTGGGGTTCAAGGCCGGGATCGGCACCTCGTCCAGGCGGCAGGTGGTGGACGGCGTCCCTGTCACGGTGGGGGCGCTGGTGCAGGCCAACTTCGGTGGGGTGCTGACCGTCCGGGGCGTCCCGATGCCGGTCGAGGAGCTCGTCCCGGGGGCGGGCCGCCCGGAGCCGCCGGGCAACTCGTGCATGATCGTGGTGGCCACGGACGCGCCGCTCGACGCCCGGCAGCTCGGCCGGCTCGCCCGGCGGGCGATCTTCGCGATGGGGCGGGTGGGGGCGTCGTACTCGCACGGGAGCGGTGACTACGCGATCGCGTTCAGCACGGCCTCCCGGTCGCCGGTCCTGCCCGATGCCGCGCTGGACCCGGTGTTCGCGGCGGTCCTGGACGCGGTGGAGGAGGCGCTGCTCAACTCCCTGTTCATGGCGACGACCACGACGGGGGTCCACGGGCACACGAGCCACGCGGTGCCCTACGACGCCGTGGCGCGCTCGGCACCGCCAGGGCCGCGGGCCTGACCGTGGCCCGTGCCCGCCGGCTGCTCCGGGCCGTGCATGCTCGACCGGGGCGAGTTCTTCAGGGGCTGCAGCGCCCGGCTCACAGGAAGCGTCCGGCGAACGCGGCCCGGTTCGCCGAGTCCGGGTCGCGATCACGCACGGCGAACACCACCCGTTCGAACACCCCCGCGAAGTCACCGGTCAGGTGGGTGTGGAAGGCGCCGGCGACCTCGCGCGGATCGTTGCGGAACACGCCGCACCCCCACGCGCCCAGCACCAGCGTGCGGGCGCCGTGATGCGCGGCGACGGCCAGGACGCGCCCCGCCCGCTCGGCCAGCGCCCGCCGGATCCGCTCGCCCGCGCCGGGGTCGCGGCGCAGCACCTGCCCGGCGTTGGGCGCCGGCGAGGTGAGGAACGAGACGAGGTACGGCTCGGCCAGCAGCCGGCCGTCCTCGCCGCGGTGCACCGGCACGCCGGGCGACCAGATGACGCGGTGGCTGTAGAGCAGGTCGGCCGAGGCCCGGTGGGCGGCGTAGTAGTCGGGCGCCCGCAGGAGGCAGGAGTACAGCAGGGAGTGCCTGCACAGGTCCTCCTCCTGTGCCTTCGCGCCGCCGAGGTAGCCGCCTCCCGGGTTGCGGGCGGAGGCGAAGTTCAGCAGCGCGATCCCTGCCGCGCCGTCCAGGTGCAGCCGCCGCGCCGCGCCCAGGCTGCCCTCGCCGGTGACCTCGAAGGCCGTCGCGTACGTGCCGGCGCCCTTCCAGGCGATGGGGCCGTCCGGCGGGTGGCTCACGGTGCCGGCGACGGCGTCCCGCAGCGCGGGACCGACCTCCACGGTCGTGCCGCCGGCTGCCGGATAGCGGCCGTCGGCGGCGATCCGCTCGTTGTCCGCCGCGATCTGGCGCAACCTTCCGCTCACGCGTCCTGATCGTAAGCGGTGATCGCCGGGTGAAAGAAGCGATTTTCCCTCCACCCGGCCCCACCCGCACCTGACCCGGCCATCAGGGCACCTCCGGCGCGACCACGTGACACGACCTGTTATACAAGACATGGATTTGTCATACAGGTGTGGAGGACAACGCGTGATCGCCCAGGCCGGACGGGCCGACTACGACGTGGTGCTGGTGGGTGGCGGCATCATGAGCGCCACCCTCGGCGCGCTGCTGCGCCGCGTGCGGCCGGACTGGTCGGTCCTGGTGCTCGAACGGCTGGACGGCCTCGGCCTGGAGAGCTCGTCGGCCTGGAACAACGCGGGCACCGGCCACGCCGGGCTCTGCGAGTTCAACTACACGCCGCTGACCGGCGCCGGCTCGATCGACGTGAGCGGCGCCATCGCGGTCAACGAGCAGTTCCAGCTCTCCCGGCAGCTCTGGGCGCGCCTGGTCGAGGAGGGCACGCTCGGCGACCCAGCGGGCTTCATCCGGCCGGTCCCCCACTACGCCTTCGCGCACGGCGCCGCCGGGGTGGAGCACCTGCGGCTGCGCCACGCGGCGTTGCGCGCGCATCCGCTGTTCGAGGGGATGGAGCTCACCACCGACCAGGACGTCATGGCACGGTGGCTCCCGCTGATGTTCGCCGGCCGCCCCGGGCGCGGGCCGGTGGCGGTCTGCCGCACCCGTGGCGGCACGGACGTGGACTACGGGGTGCTCACCCGGCGGCTGTTCGCCGCCCTGGCGGGTGACGGCGCCGACGTGCGGACCGGTCACGAGGTGCGGTCGCTGCGGCGGGACGGGCGGTCCTGGCGGCTGCGGGTGCGCGACCTGCACGGCGCCCGCGACTACCTCGTACGCGCCCCGTTCGTGTTCCTCGGCGCGGGCGGCGGGACGTTGCCGCTGCTCCAGAGCGCCGGCGTGCCGGAGACGCGGGGATACGGCGGCTTCCCCATCAGCGGCCGGTTCCTCCGCTCGGCCGACCCCGGGCTGCTGGCCCGCCACCACGCCAAGGTCTACAGCCACGCCGAGCCGGGCGCGCCGTCGCTGTCGGTGCCGCACCTCGACACCCGCGTCGTGGACGGCCGCGCGTACCTCATGTTCGGGCCCTTCGCCGCGTTCTCGCCGCGTTTCCTCAGACGCGGCCGCCTGTCCGACCTGCCGCGGTCGGTGACCCCACGCAACGCCGGCACGCTGCTGGGCGCGGCCCGCGACAACCGCGACCTCCTGCGCTACCTCGTCGGGCAGCTCGCGCAGACCCGCGGCGGCCGGTTGCGGGCGCTGCGCCGGTTCGTCCCCGACGCGCGGCCGCAGGACTGGGAGCTCGTCACGGCCGGCCAGCGGGTGCAGGTGGTCAAGCGGGTGAACGGCCGGGGCTCGATCGCCGGCTTCGGCACCGAGGTCGTGACGTCGTCCCACGGCGGCCTCGCCGCCCTGCTCGGCGCCTCCCCCGGCGCCTCCGCCTCCGTGGCGATCATGCTCGACGTGCTCGAACGCGCCTTCCCCGGCCACCTGCGTGACTGGCGCCCCGTGCTGCGCGACCTCCTCCCCTCCTACAGCGTCTCCCTGTCCGAGGAGCCTGACCTGCTCCGGGAGCTCACCGTGCGCACCGCCGGAGCCCTGGGCCTGGACCATGGCTGACGAGCACGGCGCGAGCCTCGCCGATCGGGTGGAGGGCGAGCTGCGGCGCGGCATCGGGAGCGGGGAGTGGCAGCCCGGCGCGCTGCTGCCGTCGGAGGGCGAGCTCGCCGTCCGGTTCGACGTCAGCCGCACCGTCGTACGCGAGGCCATCTCGCGGCTGCGCGCGGCGGGGCTGGTGGAGACGCGGCGCGGGCGCGGCTCGTCCGTCCTGGCCAGACCGGCGGCGCAGGACTTCACCCACTCGCTCGGCACGGTGCGCAACCCGCGTGACCGGCTGCACCTGCTGGAGCTGCGGCGCGGCATCGAGGTGGAGGCCGCCGCGCTCGCCGCCGTCCGCCGCACGCCGGCCACGCTGGCCGCCGTGGACGCCGCGCTGCGCCGCACGGCCACGGTCCGGGGCGGCGCCAGCGACGCGGTCGAGGCGGACTTCGCCTTCCACCGCGCCATCGCCGCCGCCACCGCCAACCGCTTCTACCTCGACCTGCTCGACACGCTGGGCGCCGGCGCGATCACCCGCCCGTACGCCGGTCCCGAGCCCGACCCCGGCCATCTCGACCAGGTGCTCGGCGAGCACCGCCGGATCCGCGACGCGATCGCGTCGGGGGACGCCGTGGGGGCCGCCGCCGCCATGCGCACCCACCTCGACGCCTCCATGGCGCGGCTCACGGGCTGAGCGCACGGCCTTCCCCTACGGACGCTGACCGGCCGGCACGCCGGCCACGGGACGCTCCTCCCCCGCTTCCCCGGCCGAGGTCTCCGACGGCGCCCGCCTGTGCAGCAGGAGTGCCGTCAGACCGCCCGCGACCAGGCCCCAGAACGCCGCTCCGATGCTCAGGATCGTCATCCCCGACGCGGTGACCACGAAGGTGACCACCGCGGCCTCCCGTCCCTCCGGCTCGGTCACCGCGCCGGCCAGCGAGGAGCCGAGCGCCGACAGCAACGCGAGGCCGGCCACCGCGGTGACCAGCACGGGCGGGGACAGCAGCACCAGGGCCATGGCCAGGCCCGCGCCGAGGCCGAGCGCCAGCTGACCGGCGCCGAGGGCCACCGTCGCGATCCACCGGCGGCCGGGGTCGGGGTGGGTGTCCGGGCCGGCGGTCAGCGCGGCGGTGATCGCGGCCAGGTTGACGGCGTGACCGCCGAACGGCGCCGCCGCCGCGCTCGCCAGCCCGGTCGCGACGAGGACCGGGCGCAGGGGCGGCGCGTACCCGTAGGTCGCCATGACCGCCATGCCGGGGACGTTCTGCGCGGCCATGGTGACGAGGAACAGCGGGATGGCGATGCTCACCACCGCGGGCAGGCTCAGCGCCGGGGCGGTCAGCTCGACCGCGGGCCGCAGCGCCGCGCCGGACAGGCCGTCGCCGGGCCCGTGCACTGCGATGGCGATGACCGCCACGGCGAGAGCGCCGGGAACGGCCCACCGCCGCAGGTAGCGCTGCAACACCGCCCAGGTCAGGACGACGGGCACGGCCAGCAGCGGGACGTCGACGACGGCGCGGACCGGTGCGGTGCACAGGCTGAGGATGACGCCCGCCAGCATGGCGCCGGCGATCGGGCGCGGGATGGCGGCGATCGCCCGGGCCGGCCACGGCGACAACCCGGCGAGGACGAGCAGCCCGGCGCAGACGATGAACGCGCCGACCGCGGCCGGGAAACCGCCGGGCACGGGGCCGGTGGCCACCAGCAGTGCCGCGCCGGGGGTGGACCAGGCGATGCTGATCGGCATGCGGTACCGCAGCCCGAGGAAGATCGCCGCCGCCCCGATGCCGCAGCAGAGGGCGAGCAGCCCGGACGCGGCCTGCCCCGGTGTCGCCCCGACGGCACGCAGCCCGGCGAGCACGACGGTGAACGAACTGGCGTAGCCGACCACCGCGCTGACCAGCCCCGCCATGACCGCCTGAACGCGCACGCCCACTCCCCCGATGCCGCCGGACTCCCCGTCGTTCCACATACGGAACGAACCCTAGCCACGCGGGCACCACGGGACAAGCCCGGCAGGGTCGGGCCCATGGGGCGTCGGAGGAGGAGATGACATGCTGAGGCCCCATGAACGTCCAGATTCGACCCGTTCGGGAAGAGGACCGCGACGCCGTCATGGAGCTCGCCTCCCAGCTCACCGAGGGGGTGGCCGAATGGCGCGACCCCGGCGCCGTTGCAGAAGCGGCCCGGCAGTGGCTCGCCGGCTTCTTCACCCCCTCGCCGGAGCAGCGTGGGGCCGTGTTCGTGGCCACGGCCGACGGCGGGGTCGTCGGCATGGTCTCCGTCAACACCCACCGGCACTTCACCGGGCCGGTGGAGGCTTACATCGGCGAGCTGGCCGTCGCGCCGCACGCCGTCCGCACGGGGGTGGGCCGGCGGCTCCTGAGCACGGCGGAGGACTGGGCACGCCGGCAGGGGCTGCGCCACCTGACGCTGGAGACGGCGGCGGGCAACACGACCGCCCGGCGCTTCTACGCTGCCGTGGGCTATCGGGAAGAGGCGGTCCGGTTCACCCGCGTGCTCGATTAGGCGCTTTCACGAGGAGCCGGCCACCGTGGCGCATGCCGCGCGGGCCCGCATGCCGCGCGGGCCCGCATGCCGCCGGACCC
>NZ_JBFALF010000027.1:12562-146125 GCF_040656115.1 Nonomuraea sp. NPDC050202
CGCGTGGCGCACGGCCCGCGTGGCGCACGGCCCGCGTGGCGCACGGCCCGCGTGGCGCACGGCCCGCGTGGCGCACGGCCCGCGTGGCGCACGGCCCGCGTGGCGCACGGCCGGCGCCTGACCGCGGGGGCCGCTGCCAGGCGCGGGCCGGCGTCAGAGGTCCGCGCCGAGACCGAGCTCGTCGACGGCGACGGGCCCGCCGGTGAGGAGCGACTGGTTGGCGGCGATGCCGACGGCGACCGCCCGCAGGCCGTCGCGGTAGTCAGCGGCCCGCGCGAGGGGGTCGGGGCCGATGCGCAGGTCGCGGCGGAAGACGTCCTTGAGGAGGATGGCGTCGCCGCCGCCGTGGCCGCCGATGCCGGCGGGGATCGGGACCTCCTCGGGCCGCTGCCAGTGCCGCTGGACGATGAGGCGCTCACCCTCGGGGCGCAGGGGGTCGTGCGCCCCGAGCGGGGTGGCCGACGGGTCGAGGACGGCGTTGCCGTCGGCGTCGAGCTCGATGAAGCCGCGCTCGACGACCTCCAGCTCGGCGCGGCCTGCGGTGCCGTTGACCGTGACGCGGTAGCCCTCCCACGGGCTGTGCGCGTTGAGCGAGTAGCTCAGCCGCGCGCCCCGGCGGTAGTCGACGAGGACCGCCATGTTGTCCTCGATCGTGATGCCCGGCGCGAACGGGTCCTGGTCGCGGCGGTAGCCGTCGTGCTGCTCGGCCTGCAGGTAGAGGGCGTCCAGGCGGGGGTCGGCGCGCAGGTCGAGGGAGAACGGGTCGCCGTGGGCGCCGGTGCCGCGTTCGGGCCGCTCGCCCATGCCGCGCTCGGCGGCGTTCTTGTCGCCGTAGAAGCGCAGCGCCCCGGAGGCGTAGACCCTGGCAGGGGTGTCGCCGAGCCACCAGTTGACCAGGTCGAAGTGGTGGCTGGCCTTGTGGATCAGGAGGCCGCCCGAGTTGGCCTTGTCGCGGTGCCAGCGGCGGAAGTAGTCGGCGCCGTGCACGGTGTCCAGCGCCCACTCGAAGTGCACGCTGGTCACCTCGCCGATCGTGCCGGAGGCGATGACCTGGCGCAGCGTGGAGTTGCGGGGCGCGTAGCGGTAGTTGAACGTCATCACGACGTCGCGGCCGGTGTCGGCGACGGCACTGGTGATGCGCCGGCAGCCGTCCGCGTCGATCGTCAGGGGCTTCTCCACCACGACGTCCGCGCCGGCCCGCAGCGCCCGGTCGACCAGCTCGGCGTGGGTGCGGTCCAGGCTGGTGACGATCACGACGTCCACGCGCTGCTCGGCGACCATCCGCTCCAGGCCGTCGGGGGCGTGACGGGGCAGGCCGGCGGGGCCGCCGAGGCCCAGCTCGGCGCCCACCTGGGCGTCGTAGTAGTCGATGCGGGCCGGGTTCGGGTCCAGCCAGGCGACGAGCTCGCCCACGTCGGCGTGCTCGCCGGTCAGCGCGGCGACGTACATGCCGGCCCGGTGCCCGGTGCCGGCCACCGCGTAACGGCGGCGGGCGCGCGACGGGGGCGGGGCGGCGAACTGCGGCACCACACCGGCGCCCGGCTCGGTGCTGATGTGGGACGCGGGGGCGGGGGCGGTGGGGTTCTGATCCACGGGGTGGGTCACGAAGGTCCTTCTCGCTGGGGACGGGCGTCGCTCGTCACGGGTGAGCGGGGTTAAAGTGAACGTTCATCCCAGCACGCTAGTGAACGAACACGCCGAGGGTCAAGAAGGGTGGCCTTTCCCCCCGGCCGAGAGCCGGGCAGTGAAAGTGAACGTTCATGACAGGTGCCGGGTGAACGAACACTTCCCGGACCGCCGGTACGCTGAACCCGCGTACCGGCCGAGCGAGGAGCACCACGTGAGCAAGGCAGCGGCGGCGAAGCGGCCGACCATCATGGAGGTCGCGAGGCTCGCCGGCGTCTCCCACCAGACGGTGTCGCGCTTCCTCAAGTTCAACGGCGACGGCATGAAGCCGGCGACCAGCGAGCGCATCCGGACGGCGATCGAGCAGCTCGACTACCGTCCCAACCTCGTCGCCCGCGCCATGCGCAACCGCCGCACCGGCCGGCTGGCGATGCTCCTGCCCGCGGGCACCGCCGTCAGCGCCCTGGAGCTGCTGGCCGGCGCCACCGCGGCGGCCCACGAGGCGGGCTACGTGGTCGAGGTCGTCACGCTCGGCGGAGCCCCGCAGACGTGGTCGCAGCGCGCCCTCGAACTGTCCGATTCCGGACTGTTCGAGGGCATCCTGTCGCTGACCCGGATGTCGCTCCCCACCCAGCGCCCGGGGAGCGTGCCGATCGTCGTCTCCCCCGACTACGACGACCGCATGCGCGGGGTCGGGGAGCTCGCGGACGCCTCGCACATGGCCGAGATCGTCGAGGGCCTGGCCGCGTACGGGCACCGGCGGTTCCTGCACGTGGCGGGCGACTACGCGCACGCTTCGGCGCGCCAGCGCAGGCAGGTCTATCTCGACACCCTCGGCCGGCTGGGGCTGGAGTCCCACGGGGTCGCCGACTGCGCCTGGTCGGCGGAGGCGGCACGGCAGGCGGTGCTGGGCCTGCCGCCCGGCAGCGGCGTCACCGCGGTCATCGGCGCCAACGACCTGGTGGCCGCGGGGGCGATGCGGGGGGCTTGGGAGCGCGGCTGGAAGGTGCCGGAGGACCTGAGCGTCACGGGGTGGGACAACAACCCCGTGACCGCGTTCCTCCCGCCGTCGCTCACGACCGTCGACGTCGATCACGAGAGGCTGGGGCGTCGCGTGCTGGCCCGGCTGCTGGCCGCGCTCCGCGGCGAGCCCGCGCCCGAGGAGGACGAGCCGATCACCCAGGTGATCTGGCGCGAGTCGACCGGGCCGGCTCCCGAGCGGGCGCGCTGAGCGAGGCCGCCGCGCTCAGACGGGCACAGTCGCGGCCAGCGGTGCGCCGATCTGGATGTCGAGGTACGCCACGAGATCGTCTCCGTCGGCGGCGCCCCGCCTCGCGTCGATGATCACGATCGTCCCGGCCACGATGCCGGCGAAGCTCGTTCCCGACCGGCGGGCCTGCTCGATGCGCTCGGTGACCGGACGGCGTACCGCCTCGGCCAGGAAGGTCAGCCCGTGCGGGAACTCCTCGGCCAGTGGATGCCGCTGCCGCCCCGACTCGATCAGGCTCCCGATGCCGAACCGCGCCGACACGATCTGGTCGTCGCGGAGCGTCACGTCGAAGTAGCCGTTCGACCGCACGCGGGTGCACGACTTCTGAGGCGGGTAGAAGCAGTCGTATCCGCCGGCCCGGAGGTCGTCCACGGCGGAGCTCATCGTGGTCGCGTAGTGCTCGGCGCCGAGCGGCCAGCGCCGCACGGAGACGTCCCTGGCGGTCACGAGCAGGCCGTGGAGGTCGGAGAAGCGGTAGTCCGCGTGCTCGTCACGCCACGCGGTCGCGGGGATCTCGTCGCTGCGTCTCACCATCGGGTCGCCGAGGTCGCGGGCGAAGTCGTCGATCTCCCGCCGTACGCGGTCACCGGCGCCGGGCCAGACGGCGGCGAGCGCGGGTGCCGCGGCGTCCGCGACCTGAGGGTCTTCCCCCTGCTGGTACGTGCCCTGCCCGGCGGGCGGGAACCACGCCCAGGCGAGCCGATCGTCGTGGTCCAGCAGGAACTGCGCGACCTGGGGGTGCACGGTGTCCGTGTCGTCGAGGTGAGCGATCCGGCACCACAGGACCCGGCCGTCCGCGTTGCTCCGGGCCTGCGCGCAGAACCATCCTGCGTCCGTCAACGGCCGGGTGAGGGCTGCGGCCGCGCCGCCGGCGGGGATGGGCACGGCCGCCGAGTTCTCGGCCGCTTCGGCGTGCTCGTACACCGTGGCCGGGGGCAGCGAGGCCGGCTCCGCGAACTGAGCGCAGCCGGTCAGCACCCACGAGCCGAGGATCGCGGCCAAGGAGGCGGTCCCGATCGCGCCTTTGATGTCGAGCACGGACGAGTAGTTTACGAGGAGCTACACGCGCCGCCGGCACGGCAGCGACGTCCGGGGCATGGCCTGGCAGGCCAGGCCCGGGCACGCTGTGCGGCCGCTCGTCGGTCTCCCCCTGCTTCTTCGCCGCGTGGATCCCGGCGTACACGCACGGGCTGCAGCCGTTGAGCTGGCTGACCCGCAGGTGGATCAGCCCGAGCAGGAGCGGATCCACACCACCCGCGTGGATCGCCCTGCGCGAGGACGGCACCCCGCAGTCGGTCCTGGCCTTCACCGTCGCCGGCGGCCGGATCGCCCGCATCATGGCCGTGGTCGATCCTGCCCCGCTCGCGTCGATGGACCTGGCGGACGCGGACCTGCCGGACGCGGACCTGCCGGACGCGGGGTGAGGCGCCGGCCGGGAGTGCCGCGGAAACGGCGGACGGCCGCCGGGGTCGGGCCCCGTCGGCCGTCCGCGTCCTGTCCCGTTCACGCCATCCGGTCCCGGGCCGGGACCAGGCGGGCGCCGAGGGCGCGGGCGCCGATCACCATGGCCGCCGCCGCCAGGACGATGTCCTTGAAGATGTACTGCGCCTCGAGCGTCGGCGCGCCCGGGAACAGGTTCGTGAAGAAGAACACGTACGGCGCGAAGAAGCCCGCCAGCGCGCCCGTCATCACCACCAGCCCGGTCTTCAGCAGCTTGCCGGTCACCAGGGTGAGGCCGATGAAGACCTCCATCGCGGCGATCACGGCCTGCGCCGCGTAACCCGACAGCAGGCCGAGGGACAGCTTCTCCAGCGTGGCCACCGACAGCGCCTCCGCCGGGCTCACCCCCGGGAAGAACTTGAGCGTGCCGAAGGCCACGAAGACCAGCCCGAGGCTGACCCGGAGGACGTCGATGCTGTGCCGGGCCAGCCAGCCGGACAGTCTGGAGATCATGGTCTCGATGGTGGCGGTCATGTCGTGCTCCCTCGTCGAGGATGTCGTTTCTGTCTGCGTTCAGACTCGCGAACTCGGCGGCCGGGAGCGTCGGGCCGGGGGAGACACCTGGGGTACGTCGTAGCACGTACACCGGGGTCCGCACGTACTGCCGGAGGCCTCAGGGGTTCGCCCTAGGGGGAGGCGATCTCCAGGTCGGTGCGTACGCCGGCGGTGGTATCACGGTCGTTCAGGGGATGATCAGCGGTTCGCCGTTCGCCAGGACGTTCTCGAGGACGAGGTTCTCGACGTGCTCGACGACGCTCGGCGTCGCGATGGCGCCGAAGTCCACGTCGGCCAGCCTGACGCCGCGGATCGGCGCGTCGGCGTATCCGCGCAGGTTGAGCGCCCGGTTTGCGGTCCGGACGGTCATGTCGCGCACGTCGATCCCGCCCACCACGGGGTTGAAGCCGTGCCCCGGCCCCTCCTCGTAGTTGAAGTTGATGTCGATGACCGAGCCGCCGACCTGGCCGATCTCCAGGTTCCTGGCGTGGAAGCCCTCGACGAAGCCGCCCCGCACGGAGTTGGTCTTGAAGCGCAGCGCGATGTCGAGGTTCGGGCTGGACATCGTGCAGTCCCTGATGAAGACCTCGCGCACGCCGCCCGACATCTCGCTGCCGACCGTCATGCCGCCGTGCCCCTCCCGGAACGTGCAGCCCTCGACCAGGATGTGCTCGCTCGGCACGTTGACGCGGCGGCCGTCGGCGTTGCGGCCCGACTTGATCGCGATGCAGTCGTCGCCGGTGTCGAAGGTGCAGTCCCGGATCACCACCATCCGGCTGGACTCGGGGTTGCAGCCGTCGTTGTTCGGGCCGTGGGTGCGGACGGTGACGCCGCGCACGAGCACGTTCTCCGACAGCGTGGGGTGGATCTCCCACATCGGCGAGTTGACGATGGTGACGCCCTCGATGAGCACGTTCCGGCAGCGGTAGGGCTGGACGAAGGACGGGCGCAGGTAGCCGCCCTCGCCGTACACCCGCCTCTCGACCGGCACGCCCCGCTCGGCCTGGGCGAACAGGGCCGCCCTGGCCTCGGCCTGGCGCGGCTCCCCCGGCTCCCAGCCGTGGTCTCCTGAGCCCTTCCACGGCCACCAGTGGTCGTCGCCGGCCTGCCCGTCGAGCACACCGGCCCCGGTCACCGCGATGTCGCGCTGCCCGTAGGCGTAGATCAGCGGCGAGTAGTTGAGCAGCTCGACGCCCTCGAACCTGGTCAGCACCAGCGGCAGGTACGCCTTGGGGTCGGTGCTGAACAGCAGCGTGGCGCCCTCGGCCACGTGCAGGTCCACGTTGCTCAGCAGGTGTACGGCACCGGTCAGGAACCGCCCTTCGGGCACGTCCACGTGCCCGCCGCCCGCCGCGTGACAGGCCCCGATCGCGGTACGGATGGCGGCCGTGCAGTCCGTCACCCCATCCCCTACGGCACCATATTTCCGGACATCGAAGCGCCGGTGCGGGAACCTCGGCCCGCGCACCTTCGCCGCGATGCGGTTGGCCCGCGCCCACGGGTCGGATAACGCCTGCGCGGCCGGCGCGTCGAGGCCCATCGGCACGGCGAAGGCCGACACGGCGGCGGACGCGGCCATGGCGCGCATGGCGTCACGGCGGCTCCAGGAATGATCTCGGGAACGCTTCGGCATGGACTGGCCCTCCCTCGCCGGTACCTGCGCCGGACACCCCGGATGCTATGTCAACCCCTTGCACTGATCCAGACGAAAGGAGCACATCACCCCAGGATCCGGGGTGCAACCGCTTGCAGGATCCGGTCAGCGCAGGATCACCTGCCCCCTCGGGGTGCCGATGACGGCGCGCAACGCCGGCTCCGGCCCCTCGGCGACGTCGAGCCGGACGCCGAGCGCGGCCAGGTCGCGCCGGAGCGCGGCGGGGCGGGGATGCGCGGCGGGGTGCGCCGCGAGGGCCGGGGGTGCTTCACCTCTCCTCCCGCGTGGGCTCGCCGAGCGAGAGCATCAGCCGGTTCGCCCAGCCGAAGAACGCGCCGGCGTGCACGGCGTCGCTGATCGCCAGGTCGTCGAGCCCGGCCGCACGCAGCGCCGCGATGTGCTCCGCGCCGAGCCGGGACGGGGTGTCGGCCAGCGCCACGGCGGCGTCGATGATCGCCCGCCAGCGGTCGTCCTGCCGCGCGCGCACCCCCTCGTCCAGCAGGCGGCGCACGTCGGCGGGCCGCTTGGAGTAGTGATCGGCGAAGCGCGCGTGCACCGAGGCGCAGAAGACGCAGCCGTTGTGGCGGGAGGTGGCGGTGGCGGCCAGCTCGCGTTCGGCGCGCGGCAGGCCGCCGTCGGGGTTGTAGAAGATGTCCTGGTCGGTCTTGGTGCGGGCGTGCAGGATGTCGGGGTCGCGCGCGAGCAGCAGGAAGTACGGGGAGGCGGCGCGGGCCCTGTCCACCAGCGCCTCGTGGTGCGCGTCGGTCAGCTCCTCCTCCGTCAGGGGCGCGAGCCACGGCCGCCAGCCGAGCCGCTCCGTGGTGAAGCCGGTCATGCCCCGATGCCCTTCCGCGTGGTGCAGCCGATCAAGCCCCGATGCCCCTTCCGCGTGGTGCGGCCGGTCATGCCGTGACCCCTTCCTGGTTGAGCAGCCGCAGGCCGGTGATCACCCGTACCTGGAAGCTGAGGAACGCGACGAGCTGCGACAGCGTGACGATCCCCGTCTCGCTCCAGCCCGCGCGGCCCAGCGCCGCCAGCGCGTCCCTGCCCGCCTCGCGCGGCCGGAACACGAGCAGGTGCGCGTGCTCGAACGCGGCGGCGAGCCGGACCCCGAGCGCGGCCGGGTCGCTCACCCGGTAACGCGGCCCCTCCTCGCTCTCCGCCGCCAGGGCGCCCGCGTACACGCCGTAGGGCCCGGTGGCGCGGCCGGCCTCGATCTCGGCCTCGACGGCCTTGAGCAGGCCGGGCGAGAGCTCGGCGAGGCGGCCGGCGTAGAAGCCGGCGACCGTGAGGTCCTGGTGCAGGCCGGTGACGAAGGCCGCGACCGCGTCGCGCTCGACGAGCGTGACCTCGCCCTCGTCGTCGGGGGTGAAGAGCGCGTCGTAGCTGCGCTGGGCGTGCTCGCGGGCGTCGGGGCGCCGGTCGCGCAGCCGGTCGAGGGAGGAGCCGGGGGCGATCCCGGCCAGGTGGTCGATGACGTCAGTGATCATTTCTTGCTCGATTCCGTGATGGGACGCCGGCCGAACGCGGGCGCGACCTCGGTCGCCAGCAACTCGATGGAGCGCAGGACCAGGGGGTGCGGCGGGTCGACCGAGTGGACCTGGAAGACCAGGTCGGTCGCCCACTGCAGGGTGGGGTCGGCACTCAGGCTCTCGATGACGTCCTGCGGCGTGCCCAGGTGCACGTCGTAGGCGGTGATCCGGCTGTCGAGGTCGCTTCCGGGCAGCTCGAAGGGCAGGGTGCGCCGGCCGAGGCCGATCTCGGCGTGCCGCAGCGCCTCGGCGCGGCTGTCGGCCACGAACGCGGTCCGCGACGCCATGATCCGCGGCGCGGCACCGGGCGGCAGGCTCTCGTGGTAGGCCTCGACGATGGGGAGCTGCAGGTCCGCCAGCGTGGCCTGCGGGTGCTCGGCGGGCCGCGGCTGGGTGCGCGACAGCATCAGCCCGTGGCCCGCCCGCCCGGCCCTGGCCCCGCCGGCGACCGAGAACGTGGCCTCCCACACGGCGTCGAGCAGCCGGGGCGCGGGCGGGTAGAGCCGGCTGCCGCCGCCGAGGTCCTCGCCCGCCCAGGCGCGCCGCAGCACCCACAGGTGCTCGGCGTACAGGGCCGCGCGGTCGGCGGGGTCGTGCCCGAAGGGCGCGAACGCCGACGGCGTGCCGCCGCCGCCCACGCCCACCTCCAGCCGGCCGCCGGTCAGCAGGTCGAGCACGGCGGTGTCCTCCGCCACCCGCAGCGGCTGCTCCAGCGGCAGCGTGATGATGCCGGTGCCGAGCCTGATGCGCTCGGTGCGGGCCGCGACGTGGGCGAGGAACACCAGGGGCGCGGGCAGCCCGCCCTCCTCGCCGTCGAAGTGGTGCTGCGCCACCCACGCGGTGTCGAACCCGTACGCCTCGGCGTGCCGGATCTGCTCGGCGGCCAGCCGGTAACGCTCGCCCGGAGGGACGTCGTCGAGCAGGCGGGTGAAGAAGCCCAGCCTGATGGGAGGCCTCATCGCACCCGCTCCGGGATCGCGGCCAGCAGCTCGCGGGTGTAGTCGTGCCGGGGGTCGCTGAAGACCTGGCGGGTGGTTCCGGTTTCCACGATGCGTCCTTTGCTCATGACGGAGACGGTGTGGGAGATCTGGCGCACCACGGCCAGATCGTGCGAGATGAACAGGTAGGTCAGGCCCAGCTCGCGCTGGAGCCGTTCGAGCAGGTCGAGGATCTGCGCCTGCACGGTGACGTCGAGTGCCGAGACCGCCTCGTCGAGCACGAGCACCTCGGGCTCGACGGCCAGCGCGCGGGCGATGGCCACCCGCTGCCGCTGCCCGCCGGACAGCTCGCGGGGGCGGCGGCCGCGTACCTCGCCCGGCAGCGCCACTCGCTCCAGCAGGTCGGCGACACGGGCCCGGCGCGCCTGGCGGTCACCGAGCCCGAAGTTGCGCAGCGGCTCCTCGATGATCTCTCCGATGGACTGGCGAGGGTCGAGCGACCCGTACGGGTTCTGGTAGACGAGCTGCACGTGACGGCGGAAGCGGCGGCCGTCCGGTGCCCCTGCGATGCTGACCGTTCCCGACGTGGGGGTGGCGAACCGCGCGACCATCCTGGCCGTGGTGGTCTTGCCCGAGCCGGACTCGCCGACGAGCGCGTGCGTGGTGCCGCGGGTCACCTCGAAGCGCACGCCGTCCACGGCGCGGAACGGGCGGCGCCGCACGCGGAACTCCTTGACCAGGTCGCGCACCACAATGGCGGGCTCGCCGGCGGGAGGGTCGCGGAAGGGCCGCTCCGACAGCGCGGGGGCGTCGCTCAGCAGCCGCTCGGTGTAGCCCTCCTGGGGCGCGGCCAGCACCGCGGGCGTCGGGCCCTGCTCCACGACGCGGCCGTCCCTCATCACGACCAGGCGGTCCGAGCGGCCGGCGGCGACGCCCAGGTCGTGGGTCACCAGCAGGACGGCGGTGCCGTACTCGGCCCGCAGGTCGTCGATGAGGTCGAGGACGCGCCGCTGCACGGTGACGTCCAGGGCACTGGTGGGCTCGTCGGCGATGATCAGGCGCGGTCGCAGGGCGATCGCGGCGGCGATGAGCACGCGCTGGCGCATGCCGCCCGACAGCTCGTGCGGGTACTGGCGGGCCCGCGTCTGCGGGTCGGGCAGGCCGACGCGGGCCAGCAGGTCGAGGACCCGGGCGCGGATCGTGCGGCGGTCGCGCTCGCCGTGGATCCGCAGCACCTCGCCGAGCTGGGCGCCGATGGTCTTGACCGGGTCCAGGGAGTTCGCCGGGTCCTGCGGGATCAGGCCGATCCGGCTGCCGCGTACGGAACGCAGGCGGCGCTGCGACCACCCGGCCAGGTCGGCCTCGCCGAACAGGATCCGGCCCGCGTCCAGGGTGGCGTTGCCCGGCAGCAGGCCGATGAGGGCGTGGGCCGTGGTGGACTTGCCCGACCCGGACTCGCCGACGACGGCCACGACCTCGCCCGGCTCGACCGAGAAGGACACGCCGTGCAGCGCGCGGCGGCCGTCGTACGAGACCGCGAGGTCGCGCACCTCCAGCAGGCTCATGCGCGTTCCCTTCCGATCGAGCGGCTGATGCGTCCGGCGGCCAGCACCACGGCGACCACGACGGCGCCGGGCAGCGTGGTCAGCCACCACGAGGTGGCCAGGTAGTTGCGTCCTTCGGCGATGAGCAGCCCCCACTCGGGGGTGGGCGGTTCGGCGCCGTAGCCGAGGAAGCCGAGCGTCGAGATGGCCAGGATGGCCGCGCCGAACTGCAGGGCGGCCAGCGCGATGACGGGGCCGAGGGAGTTGGGCAGCACGTGGCGCCACAACACGGCGGGGTACCGGCCGCCGCTGCCGAACGCGGCCTCCACGTAGTCGGTGCGGCGCACCCGTACGACCTCGGCGCGGGCCAGCCGGGCGAAGGCCGCCACCGAGCCGACGCCGACCGCGATCGCCACGTTCACCGTGCCGGGGCCGAGCAGGATGATCACGGTCAGGGCCAGCAGCAGGCCGGGCACCGACAGCAGCACGTCCACGACCCGCATGACCGCCGCGTCCGCCACCCCGCCCGCGGCGCCGGCCAGCAGGCCGAGCAGCGTGCCGAGCAGCAGGCCGACCCCGACGGCGACGAGCGCCCCGGACAGCGAGTGCACCGAGCCGTGCACCACCCGGGCGAAGACGTCCCGCCCGACCGCGTCGGTGCCGAACAGGTGCTCCGCCCCCGGCGGCCGGAGCTTATCGGCGGGCACGCCGGCGATCGGGTCGTAGGCGGTGAACGCGCCCGGCACGGCCGCCCAGAGCAGCACGAGCCCGACGACCGCCCAGGCCAGGACCAGCCCGATCGGCACGCGGCCGGGCACCACCCTGGCCAGGGCCGGCACCACCCTGGCCAGAGCCGGCCCGAGCCGCACCCGGGCCTGGCCTCCTCCGGCCGGAGCCGGGGCGCCGCTCATGCCGCCGCTCCCTTCAGCCGCGGGTCGAGGATCGGGAACAGCACGTCCACCACCAGGTTGACCAGCACGAACACGGCTGCAGCGAGCACCACGACGGCGAGCATGACCGGCGTGTCCTGTGCGTTGACGGCCTGCTCGGTGAGCCGGCCGATCCCGGCCCGGCCGAAGACGGTCTCGGTCACGACCGAGCCCGCGATCAGCTCGCCGAACGTCAGCCCGGCCACGGTGAGCGTCGGCAGCACGGCGTTGCGGGCCACGTGCCGCCACAGGATCCACCAGCGCGTGGCGCCCCTGGCCGCGATCACCGGCACGAACGGCTGCGCGTACACCTGGTCGATGGCGCGCGCGAGCACCTGCGCGATCGGCGCCGAGATCGGCACGGCCAGCGTCAGCACCGGCAGGACGAGCTGCTGCAGCTCGCTCCCGCCGATCACCGGCACCAGCCCCAGCCGGAACGAGAAGACCTGGATCAGCAGGATGCCCAGCCAGAACGCGGGCACCGAGACGAACAGCGACGGCACCGACAGCAGCGCCCCGCGCAGCCAGGAGGTCGTGCTGTAACTCGCCGCGAACGCGATCACCACGGCGATCAGCACCGCCAGCAGGAACGCGGCCGACGCCAGCCGGGCGGTCTCGGGCAGCGCCTCCGCCAGCCGTTCGACCACGGGGGCGCCGGTGTCGATGGAGTAGCCGAGGCTGCCGGTCAGGAAGCCGAGCAGGGTCTGGACGTAGTCGGCGACGGGCGAGCCGCCGGCGTAGTAGGCGCGGATCTCGGCGATCTGCTGGGGTGACAGGCCGAGCTCCGGGTTCTGGAACTTGATCAGGATCGAGTCGCCGGGCAGCAGTTGCAGGAGCACGTAGCTCGCCGTGAAGGCGGCCCAGAGCACGAGCGCCGCCTGCCCGGCCCGCGACAGCAGGTACCTGGTCACGGCTGCGACTTCCACACCGAGTAGAACCACGGCCGGGCGACCGCCTCGAAGGCCACGCCGTGCACGTGCGGCGCGGCGCCGTACACCTGGGGCTCCTCGAACAGCGGGATCGCGTAGCCCTGCTCGATCACGTACCGCTGGATCTCGGCGACCTTGGCGTTGCGCGCGGCCGTGTCGGGCTCGGCGGACTCCTCCTCCAGCAGCCGGTCCAGCTTCTCGTCGTCGGAGAGGATGACGTCGCGGTTCTCGCTGTGGAAGTGGCTCTTGATCACGTCCTGGTCGGCGCGGCCGACCATGCTGTGCTGGACGGCGGTCTTCTCGGCGTCCTTGATGTCCACGGCCTGGGTGCCGGCGTCGGCGGGGCGGATCTCCAGCTTGACGCCGATCTTCGTCCACTGCTGGGCGACGAGTTCGAGGGTCTGCTTCGACAGCGGCTGGGGGCCGGAGACGAACACGCCCAGTTCGAGCCGCCTGCCGTCCTTGGCGCGGATGCCGTCGGCGCCGCGTGTCCAGCCTGCCGCGTCGAGCAGCGCGTCGGCCCTGGCCGGGTCGTGGGCGAGCTCCTTGGACAGGTCTACGTACCCCTGGGCGAGGTGGCTGAGCACGGAGGTGGCGACCGGGTAGCTCTCGGTGAACAGGGTGTCGACGATCTCCCTGGCGTTCGTGCCGAGCCGCAGCGCGGTGCGTACGTCGGGGTCCTTGAGCAGGCTGTTGCCCGGCCGCAGGTACAGGCCGTTGTTCACGCCGCGGGTGGGCTCGGCGTGGATCCGGAAGCCGGCGTCCTTGACGGTCTGCTCGTCGTAGGCCTGCACGTAACGCACCATGTCGGCCTGGCCCGAGGTGAGCGCGCCGACGCGCACGTTGTCCTCCGGCGTGACGATGATCTTTATTTCGTCGAGGTACGCGCGGCCCTGGTGCTGCGACGACGGCGGCGCCCAGTCGTAGTCCTTGCGGGCGACGAGGTCGACCTCCTTGTCGAGGATCTGCTTCTTGAGCGTGAAGGGGCCGGAGCCGATGATGTTCTTCAGCTGGCACTGCTGCTCGTACGGCAGGGAGATCGTCTTCTTCGACACCAGGCCGGCGCCGATCACCGAGGTGCCCTGCAGGAAGCCGGGCGACGGCCGGTCGAAGTGGAAGCGCACGGTGAGCGGGTCGATCACCTCGCTGCGCTCGTAGTTGTTGACGAACTCGGCGACGGGCAGCTTGAGCTTCTCGTCGCCGAGGCCGTACACGTCGAAGTTGGCCGCGACGGCGTCGGCGTCCAGCGGGCTGCCGTCGCTGAACGTCACGCCGTCGCGCAGGTGGAAGGTGTACTCGGTGGCGTCCTCGTTGATCTCCCACTTGGTGGCGATCCACGGCTCGATCTCGAGCGTCTGCGGGTTCTGCCAGGTCAGCTTGTCGGTGATCTGGTTGAGGATGCCGCCGTTGGGATAGAAGCCGGCGGCGGGCAGGTAGAGGCAGGTCGGCGGCTGATGCTCCAGGTAGGTCAGCGTGCCGCCCAGCACGGGCTTGCCGTCGCCGGGCGCCGGCCCGGCAGCGCCCCCGCCGCCACAGGCGCCGAGGAGGCCCACGAGGGTGAGCGTGACGACGGTGCGCAGCGGTCTGGATGGAGACATGGGGGTACTGCCTTTCATGAACACGTGGAAGCTAAACCAGCATAACCTACCTAAATAGTAGAAAATCAAGCCGCAGGGGTGGAGTGGCGGCTGCAGCTGGGGACTAGGCGCTCAGCACCTTGCGGAGCAGCTCGCCGAACTCGGCGGGGTGCGTGGTCAGGCCCACGTGCCCGCCCGGGAAGTGCACGAGCTCCGTGCCGAACCGCTCGGCCAGGAACGCGGCGGAGCGGTAGGGCAGCTCGCCGCGCGACTCCTCGCCCGCCGCGAGCACGAGCCGGTCCGACAGGGCCCGCAGCCGATCCACGTCGGGGGTGTAGGCCATGAAGCTCGGGACGATCCGCCCGAGGAAGTACGGCATGTCCCCCATGGTGCGCTCGGCCCGGGCCGCTGCCTGCGGCGGCAGCTCGGTGGCGGCGGGGGCTTCGGCGCCGGGCCGCTTGAGGCCCGCCGCGAACACGGCCGCAGCGGGCATCAGCCCCTCCCTGCGGAAGGTGTCCTCGACGCGGGCGAGCAGCGCGCGGTGCTCGGCGGCGTCCGGCAGCACCTCGACCACCGGCGGCTCGTGCGCCACGACGCGCTCGACCCGCCCGGGGTGGGTGACGAGCAGGTGCAGCGCCACGATGGCGCCCGAGCTGCACCCGGCCACGCGGGCGGGCGCGCCCGGCGACAGCAGCTCCAGCAGCCGGAACGCGTCGTCGGCGTGCTGCTCGACCGACTGCCGGGCCTCGGGGTCGTCCAGCGGGCTGCGGGACAGGCCGCGCGGATCGTAGGAGACGACCGTGTACTCGTCTGCCAGGCCGGCCGCGACGCCGTCGAACGCGGCGGCGCCCCCCGCGCCGCCGGGGATCAGCAGCAGGAGCGGGCCGCTGCCGCGCACCTCGTAGCGCAGGTTCGCGCCGGGCGCGCGCAGGTGGCCGATGGTGGGGGTGGTCATGCCGGATCTCCTTCGTGTTCGTGTTCTGGCCAGTGCTCCAGGAGGGTGTGCAGGGCGTCGAGGCAGCGCAGCCAGGTGGCCTGCGCCGGGCGCGAGTGCGCGAAACCGCCCGCGGCCTCGAGGCTGACGAAGCCGTGCAGCGTGCTGCGCATCAGCCGGACCGCGTCGGTCAGGTCGGGCTCGTCCAGCCGGTAGGCGCGCAGCATGCTGTAGGTCAGCTCGATCGCGCGCCGCGGCCCCGCCGCCCGGGCCGCGAGCTCGGGATCGATCTCCATCGGGGTCTGCGTGGCGGTGTAGCGGCCCGGGTGGTCGTGGGCGTAGCCGCGCCACGCGTTCGCGTACGCCACCAGCGCCTCCCTGCCCGACCGGCCGGCGGTGGCCTCCGCGATGCGGATGGTCTTCTCGTCCGCCGCCAGCAGCGCGATCCGTCCTCGCAGGTCGTCGAGGTTGCGGACGTGCGCGTACAGGCTGGCGTCCTTCACCCCGAGCCGGCGGGCCACCGCCGACATGGTCACGTGCTCCAGCCCGACCTCGTCCGCCAGCTCAGCCCCGACGAGCGTCACCCGCTCCGCCGTGAGCCCCATCCGTGCCATGCACACCACCTTTCCTAGGTTGATTAGGATATACCTAATGCCCCTAGGTTTCACAATGAGCCAGTAAGGCCGTCTGCTGGGACGACAAGTTTCGGCATGTAGCTGAAATTTTCAAGGCATCGGTCAGGTGTTCCCGGGCGCATCGACCAGGCCAGTTCGCGCATCCCACCCCTTCCCGGCGGGGCGTACCCTCACAGTCTGACCGGAGTCATTGACAAGTCCGCACAACGCGGCCGATACTTTCGCCACCGTTCCGATAGTTTCGTTGATGCCCGCCTTCACGAGAAGGAAGCATGCAGATGAACGACGCACCCCACCCCCCGCACAGCCGCAGACGCGGCCGCATCCTGCGGTTCGCAGGCCGGGCCTGCGCCGTGGTCGCGGCGCTGGCCGTGGCGATGCTGCCCAGCGTCGCGCACGCCGCCATCACCACCAACCAGACCGGCACCAACAACGGCTACTTCTACTCGTTCTGGACCGACAGCCAGGGCACGGTCTCCATGGAGCTGGGATCCGGCGGCAACTACAGCACCTCGTGGCGCAACACCGGGAACTTCGTGGCCGGCAAGGGCTGGAACCCCGGCGGGCGCAGGACGGTGACCTACTCGGGCAGCTTCAACCCCTCGGGCAACGCCTACCTGACCCTGTACGGGTGGACCAGGAACCCGCTCGTCGAGTACTACATCGTCGACAACTGGGGCACCTACCGGCCGACCGGCACGTACAAGGGCACGGTGACCAGCGACGGCGGAACGTACGACATCTACCAGACGACGCGCTACAACGCCCCGTCCATCGAGGGCACCCGGACCTTCAACCAGTACTGGAGCGTGCGCCAGTCGAAGAAGACCGGCGGCACCATCACGGCCGGCAACCACTTCGACGCCTGGGCCCGCAACGGCATGAGCCTGGGCAGCCATGACTACCAGATCCTCGCCACCGAGGGTTACCAGAGCAGCGGCAGCTCCAACATCACGGTCGGCGGCTCCTCCGGCGGAGGCGGCGGGGGTGGCGGCGGCGGTGGCGGCGGCGGGGGTTGCACCGCCACGCTCTCCGCGGGCCAGCAGTGGAGCGACCGCTACAACCTCAACGTGTCGGTCAGCGGCTCCAGCAACTGGACCGTCACGATGAACGTGCCCTCCCCAGCACAGATCATCGCCACCTGGAACGTCACCGCCAGCTATCCCAGCGCCCAGGTGCTGACCGCCAGACCCAACGGCAACGGCAACAACTGGGGCGTGACAGTCCAGCACAACGGCAACTACACCTGGCCGACGGTCTCCTGCAGCGCTAGCTGACCTTCGGGCCCCCTGGCGCGGCGGCACCTCCCCTGCCGCCGCGCCACACCGCGTGAGCGATCAGAATGGCAGGCGCGGTCCGGCCGTGGCCGAGCGGGTGGTCGAAGGGTGATGAGCATGATCCGGTGGCGACGGTTACGGGCTCTGCCCGTGCTCCTCGGCCTGGCGATGCAGATCGCCGCGTGCGGCGGGCCGCTGGGCGATCGTGCCCCAGGCCGGTGGGGATCGCCGCGTGCGGCGTGCCGCTGGGCGATCGTGCCCCAGGCCGGTGGGGATCGGCCGGACGGCCGATGGGCAGGTCCGGTTCGCCGTCCCGCTCTGCGACGGGGAGTCCGTCTCCGCCTTCGAGGTTCTGGAGCATCAGACGCTGCGTCCCGTGTGGAGGGTGTCCCAGCCGACGCGGCCGGAGACGCGGCACCGGCGAACACTGCTGAACCTCAGGAGGCGGGCTTCCGCCAGACCGAGACGTGGCTCCTGCTCTCGCCGGTGAACGGCTCGCGCCCCCAGCCCGCCCAGCGCTCGTGCAACGCCATCCCGGCCAGGCGCGCCATGAGGTCCAGCTCGGCCGGCCACACGTAACGGTGGGTCGAGGAGTAGATCTCGACCTGCCCGCCCGCCGTCCAGTAGTGGTGGGAGACGGCGAGCTGCGCGGCGACGTCGTACTCCTCGAACCCCAGGTGCGCCGGTGTCACCGCGAACGGGTGGACGGTCTGGCCGGGCGGCAGCCGCCGCAGCTCCGGGACGTACACCTCGATGACGAAGCAGCCGCCCGGGCCGAGGTGCGCCGCCTCGTTGCGGAAGCACTCGACCTGCTCGTCCTGCGTGGTCAGGTTGGTGATCGTGTTGCGTACCAGGTAGGCGAGGGCGAACGTGCCGTCCACCCGCGTGGTGGCGAAGTCCCCGACGGTCACGCCGACGTGCTCCGCGCCGGGCTTGGCCCGGAGCTGCGCGATCATGGCGGTGGACAGGTCGATGCCGTGCACGCGGACGCCCCGCCGGCTGAGCGGCAGGGCGAGGCGGCCGGTGCCGACGCCGAACTCCAGCGCGGCGCCCGAGCCCGAAGGCGTTGCGCCCGGGCCCGCCGGCGCTGCGCCCGTGCCCGCCGGCCCGGCGTCCGCGCCCGCCAGCCCTGAGAGGAAGTCGACCGCCGGGTCGACGACCGCGGGCTCGAACAGCTCGGGCCATTTCTCCTCGTAGGTCTCGGCGATTCGCGCGTCGAAGGTGTTCTGCGGCATACCGCCACTGTGGGCACGCGCACGCCGGGACCGCCACCCCATTATCGGACTCCCGCGCGCACGCCGTCATAAGGTTGCGCACGCTCCTCCATTATGCGTACAGTGTTCTCGACCTCAGAACGCCGTGCACCTCATGGAGGCCACTCAACATGGTCGAAACCCACCGGCCGCTGGCAGAGCTCCCCCTCACCCGCACCCCCGGCTGCCCCTTCGACCCGCCGCCGGAGCTGGCCGGAGTGCGGGAGCAGGCGCCGATCAGGCGGCTGACCTTCCCCGACGGGCACGCGGGATGGCTGGTCACCGGTCACGCCCTGGCCCGCGCGGTGCTGGGAGACCCCCGCTTCAGCTCCCGGCCCGAGCTCATGCACTACCCGCTGCCGGGGGTGACCTTCGGCGAGACGCCTCCGGCCCCGATCGGCGACCTCACCGGGCTCGACGCTCCCGAGCACACCCGCTACCGCAAGCTGCTGATCGGCAAGTTCACCGTGCGCCGCATGAGCCTGCTCACCGAGCGCGTCCAGGAGATCACCGCCGCGCAGCTCGACGTCATGGCCGAGCACGGCCCGCCCGCGGACCTGGTGCGGCTCTTCGCCCAGCCGGTGCCCGCGCTGATGATCTGCGAGCTGCTCGGGGTCCCGTACGCCGACCGCGAGACGTTCCAGCGGCACGCCGCGGTGCTGGCCGGCGGCGACCACAGCCCGGAGGAGCAGTACGCGGCCTTCGGCGCGCTGGGCGAGTACCTGCACGGGCTGGTGCGGGCCAAGCGCGCGCACCCCACCGACGACCTGCTCAGCGACCTGACCGGCACCGACCTCGACGACGAGGAGCTGGCGGGCATCGGCGCCTTCCTGCTCGGCGCCGGGCTCGACACCACCGCGAACATGATCGCGCTGGGCACGTTCGCCCTGCTGAGCCACCCCGGCCAGCTCGCGGCCCTGCGCGACGAGCCGGAGCTCGCCGACCGGGCCGTCGAGGAGCTGCTGCGTTACCTGAGCATCGCCCACACCGGCCAGCGGGCCGCGCTGGAGGACGTCGAGCTGGGCGGCCGGCTCGTCAGGGCCGGGGAGACGGTCGTCGTCTCGGTCCAGGCGGCCAACCGCGACCCGGCCAGGTTCGCCGACCCGGACAGGCTCGACCTGCGCCGGGAGGCCGTGGGGCACCTGGCCTTCGGCCACGGCGCGCACCAGTGCCTGGGCCAGCAGCTCGCCCGGGTCGAGCTGCGCGTCGCGCTGCCCGCGCTGATCGGCCGCTTCCCGGCGCTGCGCCTGGCCGTGCCCGCCGGGGAGGTGCCGCTGCGCGGCGGCCTGGACATCTACGGCGCGCTGCGGCTCCCGGTCACCTGGTGAGCCTGGTCCCGGCTCGACCTGAGATAGGCGATGCCCAGGTCGAGGGCGGACTCCAGGTGGGTGGTCTGCCCGGTGGACATCTGGATCAGCACGCCGCCCTGGATTCCGGCGAGGATCGCGGCGGCCGCCCGTTCCGGGTCGAGGCCGGGGTCGATCTCGCCGGCGGCCTGCATGTGCCGCACGCCGGCGGCGATCTCGGCCTGCCAGCGCCCCATCAGCTCGGTGACCACCGCCTGGGCCCCTGGCGTGCGGTCGCCCAGGTGCGAGGTGACGGCGTTGAGCGGGCACAGGCGGCCCTGCCGCCGGTAGCGGTCGACGACCTTGTCGCGCCAGGCTTCCCAGGCGGGCCAGGAGGTGAGCTCGTCGAGCTGCGGCCGCTGGTCCTCCAGCACCCTGCCGGCCTCGAACCGCGCCACGGCCAGCAGCAGTTCCTCCCGCCCGCCGGGGAAGTAGTGGAAGAGCTGGCTCTTGCTGGTCGAGGTCGCCGACAGCACGTCGTCGAGGGTCGTGGCGGCCACGCCGTGCTCGCGGATGAGCTCGGCCGCGCCTTCGAGGATGCGCTGCCGCGTGGCGGCTCCCTTGCGGGTCAGCGTCTGCATGATCGACCTCCACCCGATCGGACTACGTGATCCACCCTACCAATTTTGGACTTGCGGGTCCATTTTCTGCGGCGCAAGCTGGCCGCATGTCCATGGATCAGTACTTCCTGCTCGGCCGCTCCGGCCTGCGCGTCAGCCGCCTCGCCCTCGGCACGATGAACTTCGGCACCGGCGGCTTCCACGCCGCGTACGGCAAGACCGAGGACGAGGCCCGCCCCATCTTCCGCCGCTACCTCGAAGCCGGCGGCAACTTCATCGACACCGCCGACTTCTACACCGCCGGGGAGAGCGAGACCATCCTCGGCAACCTCGTCGCCGAGGCCGGGGTGCGCGACCGGGTGGTGCTCACCACCAAGTTCACCAACAGCGTGGACCCCGGCGACCCGAACGCCGGCGGCAACGGCCGCAAGCACATGATCAGGGCGCTCGAGGCGTCCCTCCGCCGCCTGCGCACCGACCACGTCGACCTGTTCCTGCTGCACACCTGGGACCGGATCACCCCGGTCGAGGAGGTCATGCGCACGTTCGACGACCTCACCAGGGCCGGCAAGATCCGGTACGCGGGCCTGTCGGACGTGCCGAGCTGGTACGCGGCCCGCGCCCAGACGCTGGCCGAGGCGCACGCGCTCGCCCCGCTGGTCAGCCTGCAACTCCCCTACTCCCTGGTGGACCGGGCGATCGAGCGCGAGCACGTCCCCATGGGGCAGACCCTGGGCCTCGGCATCACCGCGTGGAGCCCGCTCGGCAGCGGCTTCCTCACCGGCAAGTACCGCCAGGCCGACCAGGGCCTGACCGGCGAGGGCCGGCTGAGCGGCGCGGGCGGCGCGGGACGCACGTGGACGGACAGGGAATGGCGGCTCCTGGCGGCTCTGGAGAACGTCGCCGCCGAGGTCGGCAGGCCGATGGCCCAGGTCGCGCTCAACTGGGTCGCCACCCGGCCCGGCGTGGCCTCGGCGATCATCGGGGCGAGCAGCGTCGGGCAGCTCGACGCCAACCTGTCCGCCCTCGACTTCGAGCTGCCCGCCGAGCTGCGCGCCCGGCTCGACGAGGCGAGCGACGTGCCCGCGGAGTCGGTGTACCGGATGTTCACCCCGGGCTACCAGGGCTGGCTGGTCAATCCGGGAGCCAAGGTCGCCGACAAGCCCGCCGGGTACGTCCCCGCCGTGCGGAACTGGGCGGCCTGACCCGCGCCCTGCGTCATTACTGGAGTGCTCTTTGTGACGTTCTGAGCTATGGTCGCCCGTATGACGGGGCCGTGGAGAACACCACGAGGGTCCATCGCGTTCACCGGCGTGATGGGCCTGGTCCTGCTGTCCCTGCTGCTCGTCGGCGCCTCATCGGGCTCCGGCAGCGGGGGCTCCGGCCTGCGGGCCGGCGTGCCGTACGGGCCGGCGTGGATCCTGGGCGACCCGGCGCCGAGCTCTCCAGCCTGCCGCCACAGGCCACCAGTGTGCGCGAGCACCACGTGCTGTCGCTGTGGCCGCCGCTGCGGGGCGAGCGGCAGGCCGAAGCCGGCCATCTGGCGCTGCTGCCGTCGCCCGGCCACGACGAGGCCGCGATCCGCGATCCGCAGCAGTTCGCCCACCTCGCCACGGGGCCACGCAGCCCGCCGCTGATCTAGCCGCCGCCTTTCACCACCTCCGGAGCTCTACGGCCGTTCGTGTGCCGTAGGGCCTCGCCGCGCGTGTCCGCCTCCTCGGCGAGGCGGCCGCGCGCGCTCCCGGGCGGCCAGCCATGACGACCGGCCGGTCGTCCCGTCAGCGTGCGCATCCCGAAAAGGATCTTTATCATCATGACCGACACCCACGGAGCCTCACACCTCAGCACCGTCCAGCTCCAGACCCTCCGCCAGGACCTGCAGGAGCAGCTCGAACGGCGCAGCCGCCACCTGCTCGGCCTGCAGGACGAGGCGCGGCAGAGCACCGGCGCGGACGACACGTGGCAGGAGCTGCTCGTCTCCCTGTCCACCGCCGACCGCGCGATCGCCGAGCTCACCCAGGCCCTCGACCGGCTGGCCACCGGCGCCTACGGCCGCTGCGGGCACTGCGAGGCGGGCATCCCGTTCGAACGGCTCAAGATCCGCCCGCTGGCCCGCTACTGCATCGGCTGCCAGCGCCGGTTCGAGGCGGCCTAGCCGTCAGATCACGCATCCGTCCTCGCGCAGGTCCCGCAGGGCGGCGGCGCCCTCGATGATGCGCCGGTAGGACGGGCACTGCGTGAAGTCCTCGGCGGTGCACTCCATGAGGTGCTCGATCAGCCGCTTGGACGCCGCGATCTCCCCGAGCCGCCGCTCGAGGTCCGCGTGATGCTGTTCGAGGAGTGCTCGGCGCTCGGCCCGGCCGGCCGCGCCGAGCACCTCCCTGATCTGGTCGAGGCTCATCCCGCCGCCCTTGGCCCGGATGATCGTCATGACCCGTACGACGTGGTCGCGGGTGTAGCGGCGGCGGCCGTTCACCCGGGTGGCGGGGGTCAGCAGGCCCATGGCCTCCCAGTGGCGCAGCACGTGCGGCGCCAGGTCGAACCGTTCGGCCAGCTCGCCGATGCGCATCGAGTCGGTTGACTTCATGTTGACATTAACTTGCAGCCGCGCCCCGGCCGTCAAGGCGGCGCGACCGGACAGCGGCTACGTCGTCACCGCGTACACGCGCGTGGTGCCGAACACGCCGGTGTCCCTGCGCCGCCAGGGCGTCACCGTGCGCAGGTGGCGGAAGCGGCCGGTGCGCAGCAGGTGCGCCTCCTCGACGGGGTTGAAGTAGATCAGGGTGATGGGGCGCGGGTTCCTGTCGGCCGAGCCGAGCAGCCGGTCCATGGCGGCGGCGAACGTCCGGCCCCTGAACGGGTTGTTGAGGAACACCACGCTGACGTCGTCGGGGATGTCGTAGTCGAGCACGTCCGACTGCACGAACTCCACCGCACGCGCGCGCAGCCGCAGCCTCGTGGCGGCCAGGTTGGCCCTGGCCACCTCGGTCAGCTCGGGAGACAGCTCGACGCCGATCGCCTGCTTGAACGGGTACCGGCCCGCCGCCTCCAGCACCATTCTGCCCTTGCCCGCGCCCAGGTCGAGGAAGACGTCCTGGTGTCCGACGTCCCTGACGGGCAGGGCCCGGCGCAGCGTGCCCCAGTGGGCGGGCGAGTAGTAGACGCGTTCGGGGTGGTCGAGGCCGAACTCCGCGAGGTCGGCGAAGTCCGCGGTGCTCACGCCGTACCGCTGGTCGTAGAGCAGCCTGGCCAGCCGGCGGCGCACGGAGCGCAGCCGTACGGGCAGGCCGCCCATCATGAGGACCTCTTCCGCCTGCAGCACCGCCTCGCAGCCCAGGGCGATCGGCGTGCCCGTCAGGAGGGCGCCGAGCAGCAGCGGCATCCTCTCCCGTACGGCCGTGAGCGGGCTGCCGGGCGGCGGGGCGGCCAGGTCGTCGATGACAGTCACAGGCGTCTCCTCGAAGGTGGCCGGCGCTGACGGTGGCCGGCTACGGCCCGAGTGTGACAAGTCACGGCAGGGCAGGACAGCCCTTGACAAGCCGCCCTGCTGTCAAAGATGGGCGGTGGGCCGGGCGGTCACGGCCCGCGTGCCCATCGGTGACGTGCCGCGCGGCTCGTCCAGCATGGCAGCACGGCAGCACGGCAGCACGGCACCGCCGGGCCGGCTCCGGCCGGATGGCAGGGGATACATTCGTCAGGGCAACCCCCGCGGAGCGCACGACACACGCGTTGGAGCCGAGCATGGCCGATGGCAACCCGCCCGTACGACGGGCCCTGTTCCTGCACGCGCCGCTCCGGCGCAGGCCGCGGGCGGTGCTGGAGCGGATGCTGGAGCTGGTGGACGACGACACCCCGCCGGACGGCCCGGACGGCCCCGTCGCCGTGCTGGAGCGGCGCCTGGCCGGGCTGCTCGGCAAGGAGCGCGCGCTGTTCTTCCCGAGCGGGACGATGGCGCAGCAGGCCGTGCTGCGCGTGTACGCCGACCGCAGCGGGCGCCGCACCTTCGCCGGGCACCCGTTCACGCATCTGGACGTGTGGGAGGAGCAGGGGTACAACGCCGTCCACGGGCTGACCTTCCGCCGCACCGGTGACATGCACGAGCTGATGACGGCGCGGGACCTGACCGCGATCGGCGAGCCGCTCGCGGCGGTGGTGTGGGAGCTGCCGCAGCGCGACCTCGGCGGCCTGCTCCCGGAATGGGACGAGCTGGGCGAGCAGGTCGGCCTCATGCGGGCCACCGGCGCCGCCGCGCACCTCGACGGGGCGCGGTTGTGGGAGGCCCAGACGTACTACCGGCGGCCGCTCGACGAGCTCGCCGGGCTGTTCGACTCCGTGTACGTCTCGCTCTACAAGAGCCTGCAGGGCGTACGGGGCGCCGTGCTCGCCGCCGACGCGGGCACGGTGGCCGCGGCGGAGGTGTGGCGGCAGCGGCTCGGCGGCGGCATCGCCGACGCGTGGCCGCTCGCCCTGGCCGCCATGACCGGCCTCGACACCGTCGCCGAGCGCATGCCCGCCTACCGCGAGCACGCGATCGCCATCGCGGCCGCCATCAACGCCGACGGCGCCGCCCGCACCCGCCCGGACCCGCCGCAGACGCCGCTGTTCCACGTGCACCTGCCCGCTCCCAGGCGGGCCGTCGAGCAGGCAGGCCGGGCGCTCCTGGAGGAGCAGGGCGTGCAGCTGTGGAGCCGGGTGCGCAGCGGGCCGGACCCGTCACGCTGCAGCTTCGAGGTCACCGTAGGCGAGAACGCGATGGACTTCACCCCCGAGGAGGTGGCCGCCTTCATCCGCGACGTGCTGACCCGCGCCGCGGAGCCCCGTGCCGCCGCCCGGGCGCACGGTGCCTAGGATGCCCGGAATGGAGCTGAGTTCTCGCCTGGAGCAGGAGTGGGAGCTGCATCGGCCGGCCGTGTTCGGCGCGGCCTACCGGCTGCTCGGCAGCGTGGCCGAGGCCGAGGACGTGGTGCAGGAGGTCTGGCTGCGGGCGGCGGGCGCCGAGGACCTGTCGCAGGTGGTGGACCTGCGGGCGTGGCTGATCACGGTGGCGGCGCGCACGTCGTACAACGTGCTGAAGTCGGCCAGGGTGCGGCGCGAGGACTATGTCGGGCCGTGGCTGCCCGAGCCGCTGCTGACCGGGCCCGACGCGGCCGGGCCCGTCCTGGTGGACGAGTCGGTGGGCACGGCGATGATGGTGGTGATGCGGGAGCTGGCGCCGCCCGAGCGGGTGGCGTTCGTGCTGCACGACGTGTTCGGGCTGCCGTTCGAGCGGATCGCCGAGGTGCTCGGCAGGTCCGTGCCGGCCGCGCGCAAGCTGGCCTCCCGGGCGCGCGGGCGGGTGGCGGCCGCCCGCGACAGGGAGCCGGATGCCGCGCGGGGCGAGCGCGAGCGGGTGGTGGCCGCCTTCCGCGCCGCCTCGCAGGCGGGCGACCTGGCCCGGCTGGTGGAGGTGCTGGATCCGGACGTGGTGTACGTCGCCGACGGCGGCGGCAGGGCCAAGGCCGCCCGCGTGCCGGTCCGCGGTCGCGACCGGCTGGCGCCGATGCTGGCGTGGATCGAGGGGCGGCACCCGGCCGAGCGGATCGAGCACCTCGAGGTGGCCGGCCGACCGGCGCTGATCACCTACCGGGACGGCGTGCCGGCGTGGGTGGACACGTTCGAGATCCGCGAGGGCCGGATCGTCACCATCTGGCGGGTGGTGAATCCGGAAAAGCTCCGGCATCTCGGTCACCTTTGAGCGGGCTGTGTTGTCTGCCTGGCGTACGGGAGCACGTCACAGACTGAGGAGACACACATGCCGCACATCGTGATCATCGGTGGGGGTTTCGCCGGGGTGTGGGCGGCGGCCGCGGCCGCGCGCGTGCGCGACGGCGCCGACCTGGACATCACGCTGATCGCGCCGGACGAGAACCTCGTGCTGCGCCCGCGGATGTACGAGGCCGAGCCGGAACGCGCGACCGTCCCGCTGCCAGGCCTGCTCGGGCCCATCGGCGTCCGCCACCGTCGCGCCTGGGCGGAGCACATCGACGTGGCCGCCCGCCGGGTGCACGCCGGCGGGGACGTGATCGGCTACGACCGGCTGGTGCTGGCGACGGGCAGCCGGCTGGTGCGGCCCGACCTGCCGGGTGCCGGCCTGCTGTTCGACGTGGACACCCTGGCGGGCGCGCGGCGGCTGGCCGACCACCTGCGGGGCAGGGAGGGTTTCACGGCCGTGGTGGTCGGGGCCGGGTTCACCGGCCTGGAGGTGGCCACCGAGCTGGCCGGGCGCGGGCGGGTGGTGCTCGTGGACCAGGCGGACGTCGTGGGGCCGGACCTCGGGCCCGCGCCGCGGCCGTACATCGAGGACGCCCTCGACCGGCTGGGCGTCGAGCTGCGCCTGGGCGCCGGCCTGCGTGCCGTCGAGCCCGGCGGGGCGGTGCTGTCCGGCGGGGAGCGTGTCGCCGCCGACGCGGTCGTCTGGACGGCCGGGGTCCGGGCCGACGCGCTCACCGAGCAGATCCCCGCGCGCCGCGACCGGCTCGGCCGGCTGGCCGTCGACCGGTGGATGCGGGTCGAGGAGCCGTCCGGAGCCGTGTTCGCCGCCGGGGACGTGGCGGCGGCCCGCTTCGACGACGACCACGACGTCATGCAGGCCTGCCAGCACGCGACCCCGATGGGCAAGACGGCCGGGCACAACGCCGCCGCCGACCTGCTCGGGCTGCCGCCGCTCGACTTCACGCCCGCGCCGTACGTGACCTGCCTGGACCTGGGGGCCGCCGGCGGGCTCTACACGAAGGGCTGGGAGCGGGAGGTCGCGCTCAGCGGGGAGCAGGGCAAGGAGGTCAAGCAGTGGATCATGCGGCGGATCCAGCCGCCGGTCGACGACGCCGAGCAGCTCCTCACCCTGGCGGGGATGGTGCGCCTGCCGCTCCCCTTCTGAGCTGACCGCGGGCAGGCAGTCCAGCCCGGGCTCGGGTCCTGGTGGCGCCGGGGATCACGTTCGGCGCGTCGCCGCCGCCGGTGGGGATGCGGCGCGCCGCGGCGACGTGGTCAGGGTCGGTGGTGTGGACGGTGGCGGCCAGGCCGTACCGGGAGGCGCTCGCCCGTTCCAGGCCCTCCTCGGAGGAGGAGACGACGGCGACGGGGGGCGACCGGCCCGTACGTCTCCTCCGTCATGATCAGCATGGGCTTGGTCCGGCACATCGAGGCGATCTTCGAGGAGTACAGCACCCTCAAGTCCTAGCCCGGCGCCCCCCACTGCGCGCCGCTGCCGCGCGCCTCGTCGAACACCAGCCACGTGCGCGTGGACAGCACGCCCGGCACGTCCTGGATGCGCTCCAGCACCACGTGCCGCAGCGTCTCGTTGTCCGGCGTCCTGACCAGGACCAGGATGTCGTAGTCGCCGCCGACCATGGCGAAGTGGTCGACGAACGGGATCTCCTTGAGCTGGGCCAGCACCGCGCGCCAGGAGTTCTGCTCGATGGTCACCGACACGTACGCGCTGGTGCCCAGGCCGGCCTTGTGCGGCGCGAGCTCGACCGTGAAGCCCGTGATCACGCCGTCGTCCACCAGCCGGGTCAGGCGGGCGTAGGCGTTGGCGCGCGAGATGTGCACCCGCTCGGCGAGCGTGCGCACCGACATCCGGCCGTCACGCAGGAGCTCGGCGATGATCGCCCGGTCCACCGCGTCCAGCCCGGTGGCCGAACGTCCCGGCCAGCCGTTCCCCTGGGTCACTTCAGACGACATTTGGCCCCCCAAGAGCCGGTTCCGAACCATTTGTCGCTCATTATCCGTCGTCTCTTGAACGGATGGCCAGCTGGACGGACGCTTTCTGTGACAAATGTCCGCAGGGAGGATCGCCGATGGTGCACGTCCGTTCGTCGCTGGCCGGGCTCCGGTCGTATGTGCCGGGCAGGAAGGTGCCCGGGGCCGCGGTCCTGGCCAGCAACGAGTCCCCGTACGGGCTCCTGCCCGGCGTGGCCGCCCGGCTGGCCGAGCTCGCCGGCGGTCTGGCCCGCTACCCGGACATGGGCGCCGGCCGGCTCGTGGACGCGCTCGCCGCCCACCACGGCGTGGCCGCCGAACGGATCGCGGTGGGCGCGGGCTCCTCGGAAGTCTGCGCGCAGCTCCTGCACACGGTGGTCGATCCGGGGTCGGAGGTGGTCTTCGGGTGGCGCTCGTTCGAGGCGTACCCGATCCTCACCACCGTCGCGGGCGGCGTCGCCGTACGGGTGCCGCTGCGCGACCACGCGCAGGACCTGCCCGCGATGGCGGCGGCGGTCACCGGCAGGACCCGCCTGATCTTCGTCTGCAACCCCAGCAACCCGACCTCGACGGCCGTCGGGACGCGCGCCCTGCGCGACTTCGTCGACCGGGTGCCCGAGAACGTGCTGATCGTCATCGACGAGGCCTACCGCGAGTACGCCGACCCGGCCGCGGACGCGCTGGACCTGTTCGGCGACCGGCCCAACGTGGCCGTCGTGCGGACGTTCTCCAAGGCGTACGCGCTGGCCGGGCTGCGCGTCGGCTACTGCGTCGGCCCCGCGGACGTCATCGCGCAGGCCCGCAAGACGCAGATCCCGTTCAGCGTCACCGCCCTCGCCCAGGAGGCCGCCGTCGCCGCGCTCCTGGACCAGCCCGAGGTGGCCAGGCGCTGCGCCCTCACCGTCGCCGAGCGCGAGCGGGTGACCCGCGAGCTGCGCACGCTCGGCTACGGCCTGCCCGACTCCCAGGCCAACTTCGTCTGGCTCCCCCTCGGCCAGGACAGCACCGCCTTCGCCGCCCACTGCCTCGACAAGGGCGTGGTGGTGCGCGCGTTCCCCGGCGAGGGCGTGCGCGTGACCATCGGCCTGCCGGAGGAGAACTCCGCCTTCCTCGCCCTGGCCGAAGCCTGGGCGAGCGCTCCGACCAGCAGAAAGTGAGTGTCTTCATGTCCACGAAGACGTCGGCGAGAGCCGTGCGGGAGCTGCTGCCCTCGCAGGCGCCCATCCGGTTCGTCGATGAGAGCGGCTCCGCCGTGAAGGCGCCCGCGGGGTACCACGTGCCGCCGGACGACCTGCTGCGCGCGGCGTACCGGTGGATGGTCGTGGGACGGCGCTTCGACACCCAGGCGACGGCGCTGACCAAGCAGGGCCGGCTCGCCGTCTACCCGTCCAGCCGCGGCCAGGAGGCCTGCCAGGTCGCGGGCGTGCTGGCGCTGCGCGAGCGGGACTGGCTGTTCCCCACCTACCGCGACTCGGTGGCGCTCGTGGCGCGCGGCCTCGACCCGGTCGAGGTGCTGACGCTGCTGCGCGGCGACTGGCACTGCGGCTACGACCCCGTCGCGACCCGGGTGGCGCCCCAGTGCACGCCGCTGGCCACGCAGGTGCTGCACGCCACCGGCATGGCGGAGGCGCTGCGCCGCAAGGGCGAGGACGGCGTGGTGATGGCCTTCATCGGGGACGGCGGGACGAGCGAGGGCGACTTCCACGAGGCGCTCAACTTCGCCGCCGTGCTCAAGGCGCCGGTCGTCTTCTTCGTGCAGAACAACAAGTACGCCATCTCCGTGCCGCTGGCCAAGCAGAGCGCGGCGCCGGCGCTGGCGTACAAGGGCGTCGGGTACGGCGTGCCCGCCGAGCAGGTGGACGGCAACGACCTCGTGGCGGTGCTGTCCGTGCTGAGCGCGGCCGTCGAGCACGCGCGCTCCGGGCGGGGCCCCTTCCTCGTCGAGGCGCACACGTACCGGATGGACGCGCACACCAACGCCGACGACGCCACCCGGTACCGGGACGACGACGAGGTGCGGCGCTGGCGCGCGGCCGACCCGCTGCCGCGGCTGGAGACGTACCTGCGCGGGCGCGGCCTGCTCACCGACGAGGACGCCGAGTCCGCCCGTACGCAGGGCGAGTCGTTCGCCGCGGACCTGCGGGCGCGGATGAACGCCGACACCGAGCCCGACCTCCTCGAGATCTTCGACCACGTCTACGCCGAGCCCACCCCCCAGCTCCTCGAACAGCGCGAGCAGCTGCGGGCCGAGCTGAACGCACAGGAGAGCTGACATGCCCACCGTCTCGATGGCGCAGGCCCTCAACACGGCCCTGCGCGACGCGCTGCGCGACGACGAGCGCGTGCTGGTCTTCGGCGAGGACGTCGGGCCGCTCGGCGGCGTCTTCCGCATCACCGACGGGCTGACCAGGGACTTCGGCGAGGAACGGTGCTTCGACACGCCGCTGGCCGAGTCGGGCATCGTCGGCCTCGCGGTCGGCATGGCGATGGGCGGCTTCCGGCCGGTGGTGGAGATGCAGTTCGACGCCTTCGCCTACCCGGCGTTCGAGCAGATCGCCTCGCACGTCGCCAAGCTGCGCAACCGCACCCGGGGACGGCTGTCGCTGCCGATGGTGATCCGGGTCCCGTACGCGGGCGGCATCGGCGGCGTCGAGCACCACTGCGACTCCAGCGAGGCGTACTACGCCCACACGCCCGGGCTGAAGGTCGTCACCCCGGCCACCGTCGAGGACGCCTACTGGCTGCTGCGGGACGCCATCGCCGACCCCGATCCGGTGGTGTTCCTGGAGCCGAAGAAGCTGTACTGGGCCAAGGCGGAGGCCGCGCTGGAGCGGCGCGCGGCGGCACCGTTCGGGCGGGCGGCGATCCGGCGGCCCGGGCGTGACGCCACCCTGGTCGCCTACGGGCCCTCGGTGCCGGTCGCGCTGGAGGCCGCCTCCGCCGCCGCCGAGGAGGGGCTGGACCTGGAGGTCGTGGACCTGCGGACGATCGTGCCGTTCGACGACGAGACCGTGGTCGAGTCGGTGCGGCGTACCGGGCGGTGCGTGGTCGTGCAGGAGGCGCAGGGGTTCGCGGGGGTGGGGGCCGAGATCGCGGCGCGGGTGCAGGAGCGGTGCTTCCACTCGCTGGCCGCGCCCGTGCTGCGGGTGGCCGGGTTCGACATCCCCTACCCGCCGCCGATGCTGGAGCACGCGCATCTGCCCGGGGTGGACCGGGTGCTGGACGCCGTGGACCGGCTGCAGTTCGACGACCGGCCCGACGTGCGGCATCTGACCAGGGGGGCGGCGTGAACACTCTTGAGGCACAGCTCTTCCGGCTGCCCGACCTCGGCGAGGGGCTGACCGAGGCGGAGGTGGTGGTCTGGAAGGTCGCCGTCGGGGACACCGTGGAGATCGACCAGATCGTGGTGGAGGTGGAGACGGCCAAGGCGGCCGTGGAGGTGCCCGTCCCCTACGCGGGCACCGTGCTGGAGCTGCACGCGGAGGCGGGGAGGACCCTCTCGGTGGGCGATCCGCTCATCTCGGTCGGCGCGCCCGCCCCCGCTCCCGGTACGGGTGTCGGCACGGAAGCAGGGGTTGGCGCGGCGGCGGAGCGCTACCGGGAGGAGGAGCGGGCCGGATCCGGCAACGTGCTGATCGGCTACGGCACCGGCCACCTTCCGGGGCAGCGACGCCGGCGCAGAGGCCGTACCGGCGCGGCCCCGTCGCCCGCCGCCACCCGCGCAGAGGCGGCCCCAGCCGCGAGCCGGCCCGCCGGGACCGCCCACCTCGGCGTGGCCGTTCCGCCCACCGCCACGTCGGCCGCGGCCGTTCCGCCCGGCGCCGTGCCACCCGCCGCCGTATCGCCCGGCGCCGTTTCGCGCACCGCCACTCCGGCCGCGGCCCCATCTGCCGGGACAGGCCGCGGGGAGGCGCCTCGCGTGATCTCTCCGCTGGTCCGCAGGCTGGCGCAGGAGAACGGCATCGACCTGGCCGGGATCACACCCAGCGGCCCCAACCGGGTCATCCTGCGCCGGGACGTCGAGCGTGCCATCGCGCAGGCCCGCGAGCCGGCCGCGGTGTCGCGCCACGGCCTGCCCGCCGCCGTCGCCCTCTCCGCGCCGCAGCAGGCCGCGCGGCCGGGCACCACCGCCGCCCACGCGCCGCAGCACGGCACGCCCGCCACACCGCGGCACGACGCGCCCGCCACCCTCTCCGCCCCGCGGCCCGACACGCTCGCCGCCGCCTCCTCCTCGGCTCAGGAACCGGAGCGGATCCCGCTGCGCGGCCTGCGCCGGGCGGTGGCCGAGAAGCTGTCCCGGAGCAGGAGCGAGATCCCCGACGCCACGACCTGGGTGGACGTGGACGCCACCGGCCTGCTGGAGACCAAGGACGCGCTGCGCGCCGCCGTCCCCGACCGGCGCATCGGCCTGCTGGCGCTGCTGGCCCGCATCTGCGTCGCCGGCCTGCGCCGCTACCCGGAGCTGAACTCCACGGTCGACCTCGAACGGGCCGAGATCGTCCGCTACCCGCAGATCCACCTGGGCTTCGCCGCCCAGACGGAGCGCGGCCTGGTCGTCCCGGTCGTCCGCGACGCCCACCGCATGACGCTGACGGAGCTGGCGGCCGAGCTGGCCCGCCTGACCACCCTGGCCCGCGAGGGCACCCTGCCCCCGCAGGCGCTGACAGGAGGCACGTTCACGCTCAACAACTACGGCGTGTTCGGCGTGGACGGCTCCACCCCGATCATCAACCACCCCGAGGCCGCCCTCCTGGGCATCGGCCGCATCATCGACAGGCCATGGGCGGTGGACGGCACCCTCGCCGTCCGCAAGGTCACCCAGCTCTCCTTCACGTTCGACCACCGCGTCTGCGACGGCGGCGTCGCCGGAGGCTTCCTCCGTTACGTCGCCGACTGCGTGGAACGCCCGGCGACCCTGCTGGCCGACCTCTGAGAGACGGCCGGTCAGCCGAGTGGCGACCCGACGCGGTGCAGGGTCCCGTCGGGGTCGACGTAGGCGAACTCGCGCAGCCCGTACTCGGTGTCCTGGGGTCGCCCGAGCCGCCCCGGGACGCCGGCGGCCGCCCACTCGGCGTGCACCGCGCCCGCGTCGGAGACGTACAGGTAGACGACCGCGCCGGTGCGGCCGGGATCGTGCTCGGCCCACTCGTTCAGGTGCAGCGACACGCCGCCGCGCTCGACGAAGGCGTAACGCGCGCCGCCTTCGTAGGCGCGGACGTCGAAGCCGAGCCGGCGATACCGCTCCATCGCCGCATCCAGGTCCAGCACCGGCACCACCGGCGCCACGCTCTCGAACACCACTCCGTCCGCCACCGCGAACCTCCTCCTCCGGCCCTGCCTCCATCATGCCCCCGGCAGGCCCGGTTTCCGGATAAACTGGGCCCGTGCATCTGTACTTCCTGTGAGGACGACCGCCTCGCCCGCCCGTCAGGGGCGCGGCCGGGCACGTTCGCCGTCGTCTCTCACCCTCAGGTTCCCCGCCCCCATGCCCGGGCGCGCGCGAGCCTGTCTTCGACAGGAAGTACATGTCTGCCATCGCCATGCCATCCGCTCGCTCGCGAGCCCATCTCAACGCCACCGACCTGCGCCTGTCGCGCGGTGGCCGGCCGGTCCTGACCGGCGTGGACCTCACCGTCTCCCCCGGCGACCGCCTCGGGGTGGTCGGCGAGAACGGCCGCGGGAAGACCACCCTGCTGCAGGTGCTCGCCGGCACGCTGACCCCCGACTCGGGAACCGTGCACCGGGCCGGCACGCTGGGCGTCGCCGACCAGGAGATGCCGGTCGCCGGTGACGGCACGGTCGGCGATCTCATCGACGTCGAGCTGGCCCGGGTGCGCGCGGTGCTGCGCGCGTTCGAGTCGGCCGCCCTCGACCTGGTCGAGGAGCGTCCCGGCGCCGAGGAGGCGTACGCCGAGGCGCTCGCGGCCGCCGACTCCATCGGCGCCTGGGAAGCCGACCACCGGGTCGACGTCTCGCTCGCCGCGCTCAGCGCGATCAGCGACCGTTCCGTGCCGCTGGCGGAGCTGTCCGTCGGGCAGCGGTACCGGATCCGGCTGGCCTGCCTGCTGGGCGCCGGGCACGACCTGCTGCTGCTCGACGAGCCGACCAACCACCTCGACTCCGGCGGCCTGGACCACCTGACCGCCGCGCTGCGCGCGCATCCCGGCGGCGTGGTGCTGGTCAGCCACGACCGGGCGCTGCTGTCGGACGTGGTCACCGCGGTGCTGGACCTCGACCCGACCAGCGACGGGCGTCCCCGCACGTACGGGGGCGGGTACGCGGGCTACCACGAGGGCCGGCGGGCCGAGCGCGAGCGCTGGGAGACCGCCTACCGGGACCAGCAGCTCGAACACCGGCGCCTCGCCCAGGACCTCTCCGCGGCCCAGAACCGGCTGTCCACCGGCTGGCGGCCGGACAAGGGCACCGGCAAGCACACCCGCGCCACCCGCGCGCCGGCCCTGGTGCGGGCGGTGCACCGGCGGCAGGAGGCGCTGGAGGCGCACCTCGTGAACGTGCCGGAGCCGCCGCTGCGGTTCCAGCTGCCGCACCTGGACGCGCCCGCCGGGGTCACGCTGCTGCGCGCCGACGGCGTGACGGTCCGGGGCCGCTTCGACGCGCCGCAGTCGGTGCTGCTGCGCGCGGGCGACCGCCTGGTGGTGACCGGCCCGAACGGCTCGGGCAAGTCGAGCCTCCTGCACGTGCTCGCGGGCCGGCTCGCCCCGGACTCGGGCGCCGTGCAGGGCAGGCGGGGCACGCGCGTCGGCCTGCTCGCCCAGGAGTCGCCGCCGCCGTCGCGGCGCCGGGCCTTCGAGGTGTACGAGGCCGCCGTGGGCAGGCTCGTCGGCTCGGGCGCGCTCGACGAGGGGGCCACGATCGGGCTCGGCCGGCTCGGCCTGCTCCCGTCGGAGTCCCTGCACCGGCCTGTCGCCGAGCTGTCGGTGGGGCAGCGGCGCCGGCTCGACCTGGCGCTCCTGCTGGCCTCCCGGCCGCAGGTGGTGCTGCTCGACGAGCCGACCAACCACCTGTCCATGGTGCTGATGGAGGAGCTGACCGAGGCGCTGGCCACGATGGGCGCCGCGGTGGTGCTGGCCACCCACGACCGCCGGCTCCTGCGCGACACGGAGTCGTGGCCCCGGCTTCGGCTCTGAGACCGGACGGCCGCACCGCCCGCACGGTGCGGCCCTGAGGCCGGACGGCCGCACCGCCCCGCACGGTGCGGCTCCGCGGGCGGGACGGGCGGCTTGTCCGAGTACGCGACAATACCGGGTGTGATTGTGGATCAGGCGATTTACTGCGGCGGCGTGCGTGAGACCATCACCGGAGACATCAGCGACGCGTTCAACGCGGCGCGGGCCAGGGGCGACTGTTTCCTGTGGATCGGCTTGCACGACCCCTCGCAGGAGGAGTTCGACCTGATCACTCGCGAGGTGGAGCTGCATCCGCTGGCGGTCGAGGACGCCATCCACGCCCACCAGCGGGCCAAGCTCGAACGTTACGACGACACCCTGTTCGTGGTGCTCAAGCCGCTGCTGTACGCGGAGGAGACCTCCGACATCGAGGTCGGCGAGATCAACCTGTTCCTCAGCCCGGACTTCGTCATCAGCGTCCGGCACGGCCAGGCGGCGCCGCTCGGCGCGGTGCGCCGCCGCCTCGAGTCCGATCCCGGGCTGCTCGCCGCAGGGCCGTCGGGGGTGCTGTACGCGATCTGCGACCAGGTCGTGGACGACTACGGCCGCATCACGCACGAGATCGAGAGCGACCTCATCGCGCTGGAACGCCGGGTGTTCAGCGGCGAGTACGCCGACGCCACCGAGGACATCTACTCGCTCAAGCGCGAGGTCCTGGAGTTCCGCACCGCCCAGGACCCGCTGATCCCGGTGCTGGAGGAGATCGTGAAGGGCCGGGTGGAGCTGTGCTCGGCCACCCGGGAGCAGTTCCGCGACGTGCTCGACCACCTGCTGCGCGTGGACGCGGCGGTCGACGAGCACAACGAGCTGCTCACCAGCGCCCTGACCGCCCACCTGGCGCTGACGGGGCGGGAGCAGAACAAGGCGGCCATGCAGCAGAACGCCGACATGCGCAAGATCTCGTCGTGGGCGGCGCTCATCGCCGTCCCGACCATGATCGCCGGCATCTACGGCATGAACTTCGACTACATGCCCGAGCTGCACTGGGCGTTCGGCTATCCCCTCACCCTGGGCGTCATGGTCGTCGCCGTGATCATCGTCTTCCGGCTGCTGCGCAGGAGCGGATGGCTCTGACCGGCCGCGCTCACCAGGTGCGCGGCAGCGGGAAACGGGCGCGCACCGCGAAGCCGCCGTCCGGCTCCGGGCCGGTCTGCAGGCTGCCCTGCACCATCGCCAGCCGCTCGCGCATGCCGACCAGCCCGTGGCCGGGCCGCCTGCTCGCCTTGGCCGCGCCCGCCACGGCCGCGCCGGCTGTGGCGGCCGGCCTGCCGGCCGTCGCGGGCGCGTTGCGCACCTCCAGCGTGAGCGCCTGCTCGGTGTAGCCGATGGCGACCGCCGTCGGGGCGGCGCCGGCGTGCCGCAGCACGTTCGTCAGGGCCTCCTGCAACACCCGGTACGCGGTGACGTCCAGCACGGGCGGCAGCGGGGGCAGGTCGGCGGGGGCGTCCAGCGTCACGGCCAGGCCGGCCGCGCGCACGTCCGCGATCAGCTCGTCCAGCCGCACCAGCGACGACATCGGCGCCACCTGCTCGCCCTCGACGGGCTCGCGCAGGAGGCTGACCAGGCCGCGCATCTCCTCCACGGTCTGCCGCCCCAGCCGCTCCAGCCCGGCCACGACCTCCCGCTCGGCCGGACGGTCACCGAGCATCCGGCGCAGCGCGCCCAGTTGCAGCGTCATCACGCTGACCGAGTGCGCCACCGCGTCGTGCACCTCCCTGGCGATGCGCGTGCGCTCCTGCGCGACCGCCGCCTGGGCGCCGGCCTCACGCTCGGCGTCGAGGGCGGCGGCCAGCTCCGCGTACTGTGTCGCCCGCTCCTCGCTGCGCCGCGCCAGCAGGCCCATGGACCAGCACGGCAACAGGACCGCCGGGACGAACAGCAGCTCCCACGCCGACGCCCCGGACGGCGCCGTGGCGGCGAACGACACGGCGGCCAGGCCCAGCGCCAGGGCGGAGCGGCGGGGTGGCTCGCGCCAGCCGGCCCAGCTGACCGCACCGATCATGCCGATCACCGCCGCGCCGGAGATCCCGGGCGCGCCGGAGAGCAGCATGCCCGCGGGCAGGCAGAGCGCCGCGATCAGGGTGCCGGCGAGCGGGTGCCGGGCCGCCAGCATCAGGCCGGCGCCCATCACGACCCCCGACACCCAGGTGACCGTGGCGGCGGCGCCGAAGAAGTCGTCGAGCCGCGTCTCGACCACGGCCAGCACGGCGACCAGAGGTCCGAACACCATGGGTATGAGGCGTACGTCCCTCAGCCGCGTCCACGTCATGGCCACCGATCGTAGGCGTGGCCCCCGCTCGCGCGACTCCGCCCGACGGGGGATCCTGACAGCTCACCGTCTCCCCCTGACAGCGGACCCGGGGCGCGCGCCCAGGGCGGTGAACCGTTCGGCGGCCAGGACGCGGGCAAGCTCGGCCTGCTCCGCGTCACGGGCGGCCGGACCGCCGCCGTGCCGGGCTGACCCCGGGGCGGGTCAGCTCGTGACGGTCACGTCCCGCAGCAGGAAGTAGCTCATGGCGTCGGCCTGCAGGTACAGGTGGAACTTGTCCGCCCTGGGCCTGGCCGTCTTGTCGGCGGTGACGATCGTGGCGATCACGTAGTTCTTGGCGACGTTGGCGCGGATCTGCCCGTACGCGAACGTGTCCAGGGTCATGTCGCTGCGGATGTTCACGGCGTTCGAGCCGAGCTTGGCCAGGCGCGTGGCGGCGGCCTTGGCCGCCTTGTCCGTCGGGAACGCCATCGTCACCTGCACCGCTCTGAGGTGACCCCGGTACGCCGAGTAGGCGACCTGGATGGCGCGTTCGCACTTGTTCGTGGCCAGCACGCCCTCGCCGTCCACCGGGGCGCACGTGTCGTACGACCAGCCGCCGACCTTGTTCGCCGAGAACTTGACCGCCTCGAAGCGGAAGTTCCAGTCGCCGAACTCGCTGTGCGTGATCGGCGAGCCCGGGGCGGCCCGTGACGAGCCGGGGGTGGTGTCCGAGGGCTCGCCGGCCGATCCCGTCGGCTCCTCCGCCGGCTCTTCCGCCGGTTCCTGCGATGGCTCGTCCGACGGGGAGTCGGATTCCAAGGGTGCCGTGGTGGGGCCGGACGTGCCGGTGCCGGACAGGCCGGCGGCGGGCTCGGTGCGGGAGGCGTTGAAGTAGGCGACCGTGCCGGCCGTGCCGCCCAGGAGGAGGATGACGCCCAGGCCGGCGGACAGGCCGATGATCAGGGTGTTGTGGCGTTTGGGGGGCAGGCCGCCGTAGTCGTACTGGTTCTGGGGGAGGGCGTAGGGGTCGCCCTGGTTCGCGTAGGTGGTCTGGAGCTCCGGGCGGGACGCGTAGGGGCCGGAGGACAGGCCGTAGTCGGGCCGGCGTCCCTGGTCGGGTGCCAGGTCGTGCTCGGGCCAGCGCTCCTGGTCGGGAGGCGGGCCGTACTCGGGACGGCGGTCATGACCGGGGGGCGGGCCCTGCTCGGGCCAGCGTCCCTGATCTGGTGGGGGGCCGTACTCGGGACGGCGGTCATGATCGGGGGCCGGACCGTGATCGGGCCAGCGCCCCTGGTCGGGGGGCGGGCCGTACTCGGGGTGGCGGCCGTGATCGGGGGGCGGGCCTCCCTGGCGGGGCTGCGGGCCGGGATCCGGGCGGCCGGAGCCCTGGTCGTGGCCGGCGCCGCCCCACGCGCCGTACCCAGGAGGCGGGGTGGCCGGGCCGTAGCCGGGCCGGCCGTTGGCGTGCGGTGCCTGCCGGCCCCATGGATCATCGGGGTGGGGCTGGGAAGGGTAGGTCATTGGCCCATTGTGGGGCGGCTCGTGCCGCTCGCCCGGGGCACACCGCCAAGGGGCATGAGAGTGAACCGGGGCCGCGCGCCCGTACGTACAAGACGAAGGCCGCCGGTTAGATCGGGATCATCAAGGGCGTCGAGCCGCGCGGCACAGGGTCCTCAGGCGAACTCTTCGACGTACTCCTCCGCCGGTCCGAGCTCCGGCCGGTCGCGCAGCTCCAGGACGTCGCCGAGCCGTTCCAGCTCCAGGACGGTGATGGTGTTCCCGCCCGCGCGCAGCAGCGGCGCCGGGCAGTACAGCGTGACCTGGGGGCCGATCTCCCAGTGGCGGCCGAGCAGGAACCCGTTGACCCAGACGAGGCCGCGGCCGGATCCGGGCAGGGCGAGGAAGGTGTCCGCGGGCGTCTCGACATGCAGGGTCGCGACAGCGAAACCAGCAGGTGAGGGAGCCGACGCGGAACCGGGGGCCGACGCGGAACCGGGGGCTGGGGCGGGGGCGGTGGCGGTGGCGAGGGTCAGTTCGGTCTCCGTCCACTCCTGCAGCGCGATCGGCGTGCTGTCCCAGCCCTGCACCATGCGCCGATCGACCAGGACGGGACCGAGCAGGCCCTTGTGCCCGCCCACACCGGGCCCGTAGTTGACCCGGCCCAGGCTCTCGACCAGGACCTCCAGGCGGACGACCGCGCCGGTCCCGCGCACCGTGAGCTCCGGGTGGCCGGGGCCGGCGACGCCGAGGAACGTGCCGTCGGCGAAAACGAGCGCCCGGTCGCGTACGTCGGCGAGGACGAGCCGGTGCTCGCCCGCCGGGACGCGCGGGTGCGCGGTGTGCAGCACCATGCCCGCGTCGAGCCCGAGCCGCTCGAACGAGGCCGGGCGCGGCCCCGTCGAGGTGGGCGCGGGCACGGCGCGGAGGCCGGCGAGCAGGTCGGCGCGGGGCACGAGCGGCACGCGCGCGGGCGGCAGCACCGGCGGACGTTCCGGCACCCGTACGGGCCCGCGCGCCCCGAGCACCTTGCGCATGGCGTGGAACTTGGCGGTCAGCGTGCCGTCCTCGGCGACGGGCGCGTCGGAGTCGTAGCTGGTCACGGTGGGCTGCAGGCGCCCGTCCGCCTCGTTGGCGCCCGCCCAGAGGCCGAAGTTGGTGCCGCCGTGCGCCATGTAGAGGCTGACGCTGCCGCCGTCGGCGATGATCCCCTCCAGGGTGCGCACCGCGCTGTCCACCCCGCGGACGTGGTGTCGCTCACCCCAGTGGTCGAACCAGCCGTTCCAGAACTCGGCGACCACGAACGGCTCGTCCGGCCGGCGCGAGGCGAGCAGCCGCCGGGCGGCGCCGGGCTTGGAGCCGAGGGTGACGGCCGTCAGGGTGCCGGGCACGGTGCCGCCGTCCAGCATCAGCTCGGTGGGGCCGTCGGCGGTGAACAGCAGCTCGGTGATGCCGCGGGCGGTCAGCGCGTCGCGGTTCCAGCGCAGGTAGGCGTGGTCGTCGCCGAAGCTGCCGAACTCGTTCTCCACCTGCACCGCGACGATCGGCCCGCCGCGGGCGGCCTGAAGCTCGGCCAGGCGGGGGACGAGCTCGTCGAACCAGCGGCCGACCGGGCCGGTGAAGGCGGGGTCGGAGCTGCGGACGGCGACGTCGCGGCCGGTGAGCCAGCTCGGCAGGCCGCCGTTCGACCATTCGGCGCAGATGTACGGCCCCGGCCTGACGATGACGTCGAGGCCCTCCTCGCCCACCATGCGGATGAACCGCTCGACGTCACGCCAGCCGTCGAAGCGGGGCGCCTCGTCCTCACGGGGCTGGTGGAAGTTCCAGGCGATGTAGGTGTCGATCGTGTTGAGCCCGAGGTCGGCGAGCCTGCGGATCCGGTCCCGCCACAGGTCGGGGTGGACGCGGAAGTAGTGCAGCGCGCCGGACAGGATCTGGTGGGGGGCGCCGCGCCGGTACAGGCGGCGGCCACCCCACGTGAGCGCGGGGGACTCGCTGGGCTGTGCCGGGGACGCGTCCGGCGCGGGGAGCTCGATCACGGGGCGAGAGCCTATGTTATCGATGCCATATGTAACAAGCGCGCTATGATCCAGCTCAGAACGAGAGGAGCGCCATGACCAAAGCCACCGAGCGGCCCGCGAGGCAGCCCAGCATGGCTGACGTGGCCAGGACCGCCGGGGTCTCGGCGCAGACCGTCTCGCGCGCGCTGCGCGACTCGCCCAACGTCAACCCTGAGACGAAAAAGCGCGTGCTCGCCGCGGTGGAGCAGCTCGGCTACCGCTTCAACGCCGCCGCCAAGATGCTCTCCTCGGGCCGCAGCCACACCATCGGCCTCGTGCTGCTGCAGTCGGGCGGCTACTACTCGCGCTCGGCGGTGACCGCCGGCGTCGAGGCGGCCGCCGGCGAGGCCGGGTACGCGGTGAGCATCGCGACCATCGCCGGGCTCGACACGGGCCTGATGGAGCGGTCCCTGTCCAAGCTCGCCGACCAGGGCGTGGACGGCATCGTCATCGCGGTGCCGCTGATCTCCGTCACCCAGAAGATGGAGGACATCACCAGGGACATCCCCACCGTCACGCTCGACGGCTCGCGCACCGCCAGCGCCCGCGTGCTGGGGATCGACCAGAAGGAGGCCGGCCGGATCGCCACGCAGCACCTGCTCGACCTCGGTCACCGCCAGGTGTGGCACGTCTCGGGCCCCGACGAGTGGATCGAGGCCCGCCAGCGCCGCCAGGGCTGGCAGGAGTGCCTGGCCGCGGCCGGCGTCCAGGCGCCGCCGCCGCTGGAGGGCGACTGGTCGCCCGACTCCGGCTACCGGCAGGGGCAGGTCCTCGCGATGATCCCCGACGTCACCGCGGTCTTCGCCGCCAGCGACGAGATGGCCTTCGGGGTGATCCGGGCGCTGCGCGAGCGCGGCAGGTCGGTGCCCGACGACGTGTCCATCGTGAGCGTCGACGACATCGCGCTGGCCGCCTACTGCAGCCCGCCGCTGACCACCGTCCGCCAGGACTTCTACCGCTCCGGCGCGGCGGCGGTCGCGCTGCTGCTCGACGGGGCCGGCGACGGGGAGTCCCTGGTCACCGCGTCGCTGTCGGTGCGCGCCTCCACCGCGCCGCCGCGCGCCTCCTGAGACCTCAGGAGACGGCCGTTCGTGAAGTGCCACTTGCGCCGCTCATGTTATCGATGCCATCGTAACAACGCCCGCATCCAGGTGGGCAGTCGTCGGAAGGACCCATAACCATGAGGAGATCGCTCATCCTCGCGAGCGCCGTCACGGCGCTCGGACTGCTCACCGCCTGTGGGGCCGACGGGGGCGGCTCGGACGCCGGCTCCGGCAAGACGACCCTGAGCGTCGCCGCCCTCGAAGGCGGCTACGGCCGGGACATGTACACGCAGGTCATCCAGGCGTACGAGGCCAAGCACCCGGACGTCGACGTGCAGCTGCAGATCTCCAAGAGCATCGAGGACGAGATCACGCCGAACATGAAGGCCGGGCGCTTCCCGGACGTCGTGGTGCTCGGCCAGGGCCGCAAGGCCGCGCTCACCGAGACGCTGATCAAGGACAAGGCCCTCGAGGACCTCACGCCGGTGCTGCAGGCGAAGGTGCCGGGCGAGGACAAGACCGTGGGCGACAAGCTCATCGACGGCATCGTGGGCAACCTCAACACCAACCCGTACGGCGACGGCAAGACGTACACGATGCCGATGTACTACGCGCCGACCGGGCTGTTCTACAACAAGGGCCTGTTCGACCAGAAGGGCTGGAAGGTCCCGGCGACCTGGGACGAGCTGTTCGAGCTGGGCGAGACGGCCAAGAAGGACGGGATCTCGCTGTTCACGTACCCGACGGCCGGTTACCTCGACTCGTACTTCTTCGCGCTGCTGGCCGACGTCGGCGGCGAGCAGTTCTACACCGACGTCATGACGTACAAGCAGGGCGTGTGGCAGACGCCGCAGGCGCGGCAGGCGCTCGACCTCACCACCAAACTGCTCAAGTACGCCGCGCCGACCACGGTCGGCTACGCCAACGAGCAGGACTTCACCAAGAACCAGCAGTCGATCCTCGACAACAAGACGCTGTTCATGCCGAACGGCACCTGGATCGTCGGCGAGATGAAGGACGCCCCGCGCGCCGACGGCTTCAAGTGGGGCCTGACGCCGCTGCCGGCGGTCACGGCGGGCGGCAAGCGTTACATCGCGACGTCGGTGGAGTCGGTCTGGGTGCCGAGCGGCGCCAAGAACAAGGACGCCGCCAAGGAGTTCGTCGCCTACCTGTACTCCGACGAGGCGGCGAAGATCTTCGCCAAGGCCAACGCGATCCAGCCGATCCAGGGCATCGCGAGCAGCCTGACCGAGGAGAACGCCGAGTTCTACCAGGTCTACGAGGACCCGTCGGTGACCGCGCTGGTCGGCGGGTTCGCCAGCACCGCGCCGGTCGAGGGCGTGGACATCAAGGCCGCGCTCTTCGACACCGCCAACAGCATCATCAGCGGCGACAAGACCGAGGACCAGTGGCAGGCCGCGCTCAACGACGCCAGCGAGAAGCTGCGCCAGGCGGGGAGCTGAGCCGTGGCAAGACCCGCGGAGCGGGGCAGGCGCGGCAACGGCCTGTTCGTGCTCGCCTGCCTCCTGCCCGCGCTCGTGCTGTTCGTCGTGTTCATGATCGTCCCGACCGTGAACGTGTTCCGGATGTCGTTCTACACCTGGAGCGGGTTCTCCCCGGACATGCGGTTCGTGGGGCTGGACAACTTCACCCGGCTCCTCGACGACGAGCAGTTCGTGCGCGCGTTCCAGAACACGGTGGCGCTCCTCGTCGTCGTGACGGTCGTGACGATGGGCATGGCCCTGTTCCTGGCCGCGATCATGACGCGGCAGAGGCTGCGGGGCCGGCCGCTGTACCGGTTCATCCTGTACGTGCCGAGCGTGCTGTCCGTGGTCGTGATCGCGGCGGTCTTCTCCGCCCTCTACGACCAGGAGAACGGCCTGATCAACGGCACGCTGCAGGCGCTGTCGCTGGACGGCCTGCGGCAGGTCTGGCTGGGCGACCAGCAGCTCGTGCTCTGGTCCGTCGCGATCGCCATGGTCTGGCAGTCGCTCGGCTACTACATGGTCCTCTACATGTCCGGCATGTCGAGCATCCCGGAGTCGCTCTACGAGGCCTCCGCGCTCGACGGCGCCTCCGCCGGGCGGCAGTTCTTCGCCATCACGCTGCCGCTCATCTGGCAGAACCTGCGCACGACGCTGACGTTCTTCGTGATGAGCGCGGTCAACCTCAGTTTCGTCCTCGTCCGCGCGATGACCGGCGGCGGTCCCGACGGCTCCTCCGAGGTGCTGCTGAGCTACATGTACAAGCAGGCGTACACGAACTCGTCGTACGGCTACGGCATGGCCATCGGCGTCGTCATCTTCGCGTTCTCGTTCCTCGTGTCGCTGCTGGTCAGCCGCGCGACGCGGCGCGAGCCACTCCAGTTCTGAAGGCACTGCCATGACCAAGACACTGCGCGCCGGCCGGGCGCTGACCTACGTCCTCGTCACCGTGATCGCGCTGGCCATCGCGGTGCCGGTCGGCTGGGTGCTGCTGGCCTCGCTGAAGCAGAAGGGCGAGTTCTACGGCAGCCCGTGGACGCTGCCCGAGGGCCTGCACCTGCAGAACTACGTGGACGCCTTCGTCACCGCGCGCATGGGGCAGTACTTCTTCACCTCGGTGCTGGTGACCGTGCTCGGGCTGGTGTTCGTCATCGCGGTGTCCGTGCCCGCGGCGTACGTCATCGCCCGGTACGAGTTCCGCGGGCGCGGCCTGGTGGAGGTCGCGCTGCTGGCGGGGCTGTTCGTCAACGTCAACTACATCGTCGTGCCGATCTTCCTGATGCTGGTGGACTGGGACCGCGCGCTCGTGGACGTCTTCCCCGGCGGGTTCTTCATCGACAACCCCGGCGTGCTGTCGCTGGTGTACGCGGCCACGTCGATCCCGTTCACGATCTACCTGCTGGCCGCGTACTTCCGGTCGATCCCCGCCGACTACGAGGAGGCGGCGGCGCTGGACGGCGCGTCCCGCTTCCAGGTGATGACCAGGGTCATGCTGCCGATGGCGCGGCCCGCGCTGACCACCGTGATCCTGTTCAACTTCCTGGCCTACTGGAACGACTTCATCATCGCGCTCACCCTGCTCCCCGGGGAGGGCAAGACGCTGCAGGTGGGCCTGCTCAACCTGATGACCGCGCAGAAGGCGGCGGCCGACTACGGGCGGCTGTACGCAGGCATGGTCATCGTCATCGTTCCCGTCCTCATCTTCTACGCGTTCATCCAGCGCCGGCTCATCGAAGGCATGGCGTCCGGCGGCGTGAAGGGCTGATGCACAGTGAAGGATTCGACACGCGGTGCGCTGGTCGTCACCGCCCGGACGCTGGTCGCGGCCGGCTGCGTGGCCGTCGTCGTGGCCGCCCGCACCCCGGTCGGGTGGGGCGACCTCGCGCTCATGCTCGCCGGCCTGGCCGGGCTGCTGGCCGTGCTGGCCTCCTACAACCGGAGGTGGCGATGAACGGGAAGGCTCTGGCGAGGGTCCGGCCGAGCGGGCGGCAGCTCGCGTGGCAGGCGATGGAGTTCTACGGGTTCATCCACTTCGGCATGAACACGATGACCGACAGGGAGTGGGGCGAGGGGCACGACGACCCCGCCCTGTTCGATCCGGCCGCGCTGGACGCCGACCAGTGGGTGCGGGCGCTGAAGTCGGCCGGGATGACCGGGGTCATCCTCACCTGCAAGCATCACGACGGGTTCTGCCTGTGGCCGAGCGGGGTGACCTCGTACACGGTGGCGGCCTCGCCTTGGCGCGGCGGCCGGGGTGACGTGGTGGGGGAGGTCGCGCAGGCGGCGCGGCGGCACGGGCTGAAGTTCGGCGTCTACCTGTCGCCGTGGGACCGCACCGAGGCGTCGTACGGCGGCGGCGCCACGTACGACGACTTCTACGTCGCGCAGCTCACCGAGCTGCTCACCAGGTACGGGCCGGTGTTCTCCGTCTGGCTGGACGGCGCGAACGGCGAGGGCCCGAACGGCAGGCGGCAGACCTACGACTGGGAGCGGTACTACGCGGTGGTCCGCGAGCTGCAGCCGGACGCGGTCATCAGCGTGTGCGGGCCCGACGTTCGGTGGTGCGGCAACGAGGCCGGCGACACGCGGCCCGACGAGTGGAGCGTGGTGCCGCGGGCGCTGCAGGACGCCGAGCGGATCGCGGACCGGTCGCAGCAGGCGGACGACGGCGCCTTCGCGCGGCAGGCGATCCGCAGCGACGAGCGCGACCTCGGCAGCCGGGCTGCGCTGGCCGGGCACGAGGACGACCTGGTCTGGTATCCGGCCGAGGTGAACACCTCGATCCGGCCCGGCTGGTTCCACCATCCCGCCGAGGACGGGGCGGTGCGGCCGGTGGAGGAGCTGTTCACCATCTACCTGCGTTCCGTCGGCGGCAACTCGTGTTTCCTGCTCAACGTGCCGCCGGCCCGTGACGGGCGGCTGCGGGAGGCGGACGTGGCGGTGCTGGAGGGGCTGGGGCGGCGGATCGCGGACTTCCGGGCGCGGCGGGTGAAGGCGGCCGTGACGGTGTCGTCGGGGTTCGCCGGCGACGTCGCCACCGCCTGGCCGAGTGTGGCCCGGCGGCCGTGGCGGCCGGACGCGGCAGACCCCCTGCCCCGGGCGACGCTCGAGTTCGACCGGCCGCGCCGGATCGAGGCGGTCTGCGTCGGCGAGGACATCACGCAGGGGCAGCGCATCGAGCACGTCGTCGTGCGCGGGCGCCTCGGGGACGGCCGGTGGACGGCGCTCGGCGAGGCGAACGCGGTGGGTTACCAGCGCATCCTGACGTTCGCGCCGGTGGAGGTGGACGCCGTGCGGGTCGAGGTGCCCGGGACCCGGGACACGCCGGTCATCGCCCGCGTGGCGGCGGTCGAGGCGGCCTCGTGAAGGGCACCGCGGGCACCACGCCGAAGAGCCCCGCGCGCAAGCGCGTTGAGCGAAGCGACGCCAGGCGCGGCGACGCTCGACGTGACGACGCTCGACACAATGGCGCTCGGCGAAACGGAGCGGGACGGAACGGAGCGGGACGCAGGCCGGCGCGGCGGGCCGTCGTCCTGATCGCCGGCGTCGTGACCGCCCTGGCCGCCGTCCTGGTGGGCACCGGTGTGGTGCTCAGCCGGCCCCCCGACCGGGTCGCCGCCATCGACGGCCACCCCGTCACCCGCGACGAGCTGCTCTTCCACCTGCACCGGCTCGCCCCCGCCGTCCAGAACGAGTTACGCAACCGGTACCACCTCCAGGGCGCGATCGACTGGACCGCGAAGGCCGGCGACCGGACCGCGTTCCAGCGGCTCACCCGGCGCGCCCTCGACGAGATCCACCGGGACAAGGCCACCCTGCTCCTCGCCCAGGAGCACGGCCTGATCGGCTCCCCCGACCATGAGGACTTCCTCGCGGACCTGGACGCCGAGAACGCCCGCCGCGCCGACGCCATCGCCAGGGGCGAGGTCGTCTACGGCCTGGCCGAGTTCTCCCCCGAGGAGTACTACTCGCACCGCCTCACCGAGATCACCACGGCGCTGAAGCAACGCCTCGAACCCGAGCTCGACGTCACCGGCGCCGAGGTTCGCCAGGCGTTCGACGCCGACCGGGAGGCGTGGAGCGCGAACGCCACCACGTACACGTACTCGAAGCTCGTCGTGCCGGTCCCCGACGGCGCGCCGGCCGCCTACGCCGAGGGCCTGCAACGGCGGGTGGCCGAGGCGGACGGGCTGGCGGAGGTCGCCGAGCGCGAGCCGGGCGCCACGCTCACGACCGCCACCTACCAGGGCGGCGGCCCGGCCGCCCACGACCGGGACCTCGCGGCGGTGCTCGGCGGGCTCGGCCAGGGCCAGATCTCCGCCCCGGTGCCGGGCACAGGACAGATCACCTACTACGAGCTCGACGGCAAGACCGTCGACGAGGAGGCCGCGTTCGCCGGGTACGCGCGGCGGATCCGGCAGTCGCTCATCGAGGAGAAGTTCACCCAGTTCCTCCAGCGCCGCGTGGACAGCAGCCACATCGAGGTCGACGCGGCGGCGGTGGAGACCATCAACGCAGAGGATGCACGACTTTGACACGTTCCGCACCCCCCGTCGCGCGGGCGCTGCGGCTGGGCCTGACGGCCCTGCTCGCCGCGCTGCTCGCGGGGTCGCTCGCGCCGGCCGCCACGGCCGAAGCGCACTCCCCCGCCGTCGTGAAGAAGGACCTGCCGGGCAACTCGCCGAACAGGACGGGCGGCAAGGACTACTACATCGACGCCACGAACGGCCGCGACGACGCGGCGGGCACCTCGCCGAGGACGGCCTGGCGCACCCTGGCCAAGGCGAACGCGACCACGTTCGCGCCGGGCGACCGCATCCTGCTCAAGGCCGGCGAGCAGTGGCACGACGAGCAGCTCTGGCCGAAGGGCTCGGGCAGCGCGGGCCGGCCGATCACGATCTCGGCGTACGGCGACGCGCACGCCCGCCGCCCGTACATCGCGACGAACGGCAAGGTGCCGAGCCCGTTCAAGGCGGACGGCACGAAGAACCCCGACACGGTCGGCCTGACCGGTGCGATCGTGCTGCGCAACCAGCAGTACTTCGAGATCGACAACGTCGAGCTGTCCAACGACGACGACTTCGCCACGGACATCACCACGGGCTCGTACGTCCGCGACGGCATCGCGGTCTCGATCAACGCCGACCTGCTGGAGCCCGGCGCGGACAGCGTCATGGACCACTTCCGCATCACCGACGTGCACGTGCACGACCTCGACGGCCCCAGCAGCTGGCAGAAGATCCACTACGGCGGCGTCAACTTCCAGGTCTTCGGTAGCAAGAGCTACAAGGAGTACGGCACCGGCGGCCACCACTTCCAGGACGTCAGGATCGAGGACAACACGTTCGTGAACGTCGAGCTGCACGCCGTGCAGTTCGCGTTCAACTGGTTCGCCGCCGACGGCCGGGACGCCGGCGAGTACGACGAGAGCGGCAAGTTCCACGAGGGCTGGGAGCAGCTCTGGGTGCGCACCCGCGACCTTTACAGCCGGGACGTCTACATCGGCCACAACTACGCCGAGAGCATCGGCCAGGGCGCGTTCCAGTTCGCCAACAGCAGGCACATGACGGCCGAGTACAACGAGGTCAACGGCTTCCTGGAGCGGTACGACGCGGTGTCGTGCGGGCTCTACCTGTGGGCCGGCGCCGACTCGGTCATGCAGTACAACGAGGTGTACGGCGGCCCTGACAACGAGTACGACGGCACCCCGTGGGACCTGGAGTACACCAACTTCAACGTCACCTACCAGTTCAACTACTCGCACGACAACGCGGCGGGCTGGATGGCCTACATGGGCAACAGCTCCAACTCGGTCGCCCGCTACCACCTGAGCGTCAACGACAACGGCGTGCTGGTGAAGAACATGTTGTCGACGAACTACTCGCCGACGTACTTCGTGAACAACACGTTCGTCTACGACGGCGCGGACCTCGACTACGTGCACGACGAGACGTTCCTGAGCCGGGTCTACTTCCTGAACAACATCTTCTACAACACCTCGAAGACCGAACCGACGCCGTGGTACCGCCGGACCGGGGCGCTGCGGCAGGCGGTCTTCTCCAACAACGACTACTTCGAGGCGGGCGGCACCCACTCGGGCCAGGAGCCGGCCGACAAGGCGGGGCTGCGTGTGGACCCGAGGTTCGCCGGCGACCCGGCGAAGTACGTCACCGGCGCGGGCGTGGACCGGATCAGGAAGTCGGCGGCGCACTTCGCCCTGCGCGAGGACTCGCCGCTGATCGACGCCGGCCGCTACAACCCGCACCTGGGCACCGAGGACTTCCTCGGCACCCACATCTACTACGGCAAGGCGCCGGACATCGGCATGGCGGAGAGCCGGGCCGGCAAGAAGGTCAGGAACCCGGTGGACACCGACCCCATCGAGGAGGAGGGCGAGGGGCGGGTCAACCTGGCCCTCGGCAAGCCGGCCACGGCGAGCTCGACCCACCCGGGCGCGAACGGCACGCTCGGCGCGGTGAACCTGACCGACGGCGACCCGGCGACCCGCTGGGCGGCGGCGGACGACGCGGCGTACCCGATCACGCTGGACGTCGACTTCGGCGCGGACACCACGTTCGACGAGGTGTACCTGGACGAGTACACGGACTCGGGCACCAACCCCCGGGTGAGGACGTTCGAGCTGCAGCGGTGGGACGCCGGGACTGGGGCGTGGGTGACGTTCGCCGGCGGCGCCGACGGCATCGGGCACGACCTGTCGGTGACCGGCTTCGGCACCGTGACGACCACCAAGCTCCGGGTGGCGCTCACGAGCCAGCAGCCGGCGGAGGTGTACACGCCGACGCTGACCGAGGTCGCCGTCTACCGCGGCGACGCCTGACGACCGGCTGCGCGTACGACTGACGCTGTGCCGAGCGACGACGCGTGACGACCGGCTGCGCGCGACGACCGGCTGCGCGTGACGACCGGCTGCGCGTACGCCTCGCTGAGGGGCGGGTGGGCGCCTGGGCGCCCGCCCGCCCTTCCGGCTTCCCCGCACGCGGTTCAGCAGGACGGTGGGCCAGGACGTGCCGGCGGACCGGTTCACCCCCGCAGGCCGAGGTCAGGCGGACAAGCCGGTGTCCTCGCGGTAGAGGGCCACGAGCAGCGGGCGGGTCAGGGCGGCCATCTCGGCGGGCGGGCAGGGGCAGCCGCGCCGGAGCCAGTCGGTGGCGACGCTGAGCAGGGCGCCCGCCGTGAAGGCGGCCGGGACGTCGTGCGGGGTGTCCGCGGCGCGGTCGAGGAGGCCGGCGCCGGTGCGGTTGGCGTACACGGTCACGGTGGCGCGGTGGCGGAGGTGGTCCATGACGCGGGCGCTGCCCTGCGGGCCCAGCACGCTGCGGTAGAGGCCGGCGTGCTCGGCGAGGTGCGCGAAGAAGGTCAGCAGCGTGTCGGGCCGCGCCTCGGCCGAGCCCGTCCCGTCATGGCCGGGGATGGCGTCGATGAGCTCGTCGATCATGGCCGTGCAGGCAGCCGCGGCCAGCTCGTGCACGTCGCGGTAGTGGTCGTAGAACGTGGAGCGGCTCACCCCGGCCCGCTCGGCGACGTCGGCCACGCTGATCCTCGACAGGTCCCGGTGCTGGACGAGCTCGATCAGGGTGGCCCGCAGCGCCGCCTTGGTGCGACGCACCCTCGGATCGGCGTGATCCTCGCCGCGGTCTCTGGTGCTCGTCGTCACGCACGTCAGTGTAGTCTCCCGGACAATTGAAGGTTAGGCTACAGGTGTAGGGAAGTTGTGCTGTAGGACACCATGGTGATGGGAGAGCCTTGACCACCGACTCCACCACGACGCTCCAGACCGCCCGCAGTTGCCCGTTCGCGCCGCCGGAGCAGCACCTGCGGTTCCTGCGCGAGCAGCCCGTCGCCAAGGTCGCGCTGGCCACGGGGCAGGAGGCCTGGGCGGCCACGCGCTACGAGGACATCAGGAAGATCCTGAGCGACCCGCGTTTCAGCGCCGACCGCCGCCACCCCAACGCGCCGCGGCTGAGCAGCGCCGACGGGCAGATGGCAGAATCGCCGCTGCCGAAGATGTTGCTGGAGATGGACCCGCCCGAGCACACCCAGGCCCGCCGCATGGTGATCGGCGAGTTCACCGTCCGCCGCATGGCCGCGCTGCGGCCACGCATCCAGCAGATCGTGGACGAGCACCTCGACGCCATGCTCGACGGCCCGCGCCCCGCCGACCTGGTGACGGCGCTGGCGCTGCCGGTGCCGTCGCTGGTGATCTGCGAGCTGCTCGGCGTGCCGTACGCCGACCATGACTTCTTCCAGGTCCACTCGGCACAGCTGCTCAACCGCGCGGCCACCGAGCAGGAGCGGCAGCACGCCGTGCTGGAGCTGGTCGTCTACCTCGACAAGCTGATCACGGCCAAGGAGCAGGAGCCCACCGACGATCTGCTCGGGCGCCAGATCGTCAAGCAGCGCGAGAACGGCCAGGCCGACCACCTGGCGCTGCTCAGCCTGGCGTTCCTGCTGCTGATCGCCGGGCACGAGACCACGGCGAACATGATCTCGCTGGGCACGTACATGCTGCTGCAGCACCCCGAGTCGCTCGACGCGCTGCGCGCCGACCCCGGCAAGGTCGGGAACGCGGTGGAGGAGCTGCTGCGGTACTTCACCATCGCCGAGCTGGCGATGGCGCGGGTGGCGCTGGAGGACGTCGAGCTCGGCGGCACCGTGATCCCCGCCGGGTCCGGCGTGCTCATGCTGGCCAACGCCGGCGACCGCGACCCCGAGGCGTTCGAGGACCCCGAGCGGTTCGACATCGACCGTGACGCCCGCAGCCACCTCGCCTTCGGCTTCGGCCCGCACCAGTGCCTGGGGCAGAGCCTGGCCCGGGTGGAGCTGGAGATCGTCTTCACCACGCTGTTCCGGCGCGTGCCCGGGCTGCGGCTGGCGGTGCCCGCCGAGGAGCTCTCGTTCAAGGACGACTCCACCGTGTACGGCATGCACGAGCTGCCCGTCACCTGGTAGCGGCCGTCTCCCCCGAGCCCGCCCGCCGCGCCTGACGGCGGGCGGGCTCCGGCCTGCCCGGGGCCGGTGGGCGAAGCGGCGTGAAGAAGGATGCGGGGGTCGGGCAATCAGTGCCGATGACCCCCATGGAAAGGCTGCCGGTGCATGCCCCTGATCCCTGTCCCTCCGTGCGTACGGCGGAGGAGACGACCGACGCGTCGATCATCGAGCGGTCCCGCCACGAGCCCGAGTGGTTCTCGGTGATCTTCGACCGATACTTCACGGCGATCCACCGGTACGTGGCCGCCCGGCTGGGCGCGGGCGCCGCCGACGACATCGCCTCCGAGACGTTCCTGGCCGCGTTCGACCAGCGGAACCACTACGACCTGGCGTATCCGAGCGCGCGGGCCTGGCTCTACGGCATCGCGACGAACCTGATCGGCCGGCACCGCCGCGCCGAGATCCGCCTCTACCGCGCCCTCGGCCGGGCCGCCGGACCCGGCGACGTGGAGAACCACGCCGACCGGGTGGCCGACCGGGTGAGCGCGCAACAGCTCAACCCGGCGCTGGCCAAGGGCCTGGCCGGGCTGTCCGAGGGAGACCGCGACGCGCTGCTGCTCGTCGCCTGCGCCGAGCTCAGCTACACGGAGGTGGCGCGGGCCCTGGCCATCCCGACCGGCACCGTCGGCTCCCGCGTCACCCGGGCCCGGCGCAGGCTCCGCTCGGCACTCGGCCTGCCGTCACAGGAGGTGGACGACCGTGGATGAACTGCGGCAGCTCAAGGACCGCCATGACGCGCTGCCCGGCGCGGACGATCAGGTCGTCGCGCAGGCGCGGGCCCGCCTGCTCGCCCACATGAGCACGCCCCGGCACCGCCCTCGGTTCGCGTGGGCGCTGGGGCTGGGCGCGGCGGCGGTCGCGGCGGTGCTGGTCGCGGTGATCGTGATCGCGACCCCGGCCCACGAGGGCTCCGGGCCCGTCCAGGCGCACCCGCCGTCCGGCTCCCGCCCGCCGGCCACCCCGCTGCGGCTGGGCCCGGTGGCCAGCGCCGAGGACCTGGCAGGCAACGCGGCAGCGCTGGCCGCCGCCGCCCCGGACCCCGTGCCCGAGCCCGGCCAGTGGGCGTACGTCAAGAGCCGGAACCTCCTCCAGCAGCCCAAGAACGGGACGAAGAACCGGACGAGGACGCACGAGCTGTGGCGGCGGGCGGACGAGAAGCAGTTCGCCTACCTGGAGGACGGCGAGCTGAAGGTGGTGGACGGCTCCGAGTTCGAGGTGACCTACCCGTACCTGCTCTCGCTGCCGACCGACCCGGCCGCCCTGCTCGCCCGCACGTACGCGGAGGTGGACGCCGAGCACGCCAGGCACCAGGCGGCACGGCGCGGCGGCCGCGCCACGGTGCCGCCGCTGACGCAGGAACAGCGTCACACGTACGCCTTCCAGCACATCGTGCAGGGCATGCGGGACGCCGTGCTGCCGCGCGCGCTCCGGGCGGCCATGTACGGGGCCCTGGCCGGGATCCCCGGCGTCCGGTACGAGGCCCGGGCCACGGACCTGGCCGGGCGGCCGGGGGTGACGCTGTATCGGGTGCACGAGGGCTACCTGCGCGACGAGATCTTCGTGGATCCGGAGACGTACGAGTACCTGGGATACCGCACGATCGCGGTCCGGGACTTCGAGCAGCCCCGCGCGTACTACTCGGTCGAGAAGGGACAGCTCCTCGGCTGGGGCAGCGTCATCGCGAGCGGCGTCGTGGACCGTCCGGGCCTGCGCCCGTGACAACCTCGCCACCGTGACCACCTCGCCACCGTGGCGGCCGCCACGGTGGCGAGGCCGGCCGGCAGGACGGCGGCGCGCAGGGTCAGCAGGTCAGGGCCGGTGAGGGGCTGGGCGCGGCCGGCCTGCCAGGTGACCGGGTGGTCACACGTTGCCCAGGACGCGGGTCACCTGGATCTCGATGACCACGCGGGCGGGGTTCGCGCGGGGCGGCTTGTACCGGGCCGTGTAGCGGCGCTCGGCGTCGGCCACCTCGTCCGGCGAGGCGCGCACGACGGCCCGCCCCTCCAGCGTGGACCAGCGCCGGCCGTCCACCTGGCAGAGCGCGACGAGGGCGCCGCCGGACGCGGCGATGAGCCTGGCCTTCGCCGAGGTCCCGGACGTGATCACCCGGGCGATGCCGGTCTCCAGGTCCAGCGTCGCGCCCACCGGCACCACGTGCGGCGGGCCGCCGGGGCGCGCGGTGGACAGCGTGCACAGGTGCCGCTCCTGCCAGAAGGCGGCGAGGCGCTGCCCTGCTCGACCAGGTTCACGATCCTCCTCGGGTGATTCGCCAGGTCATCGTATATCGCGCCCCTTTCCTGCGGCGCGGCGGCCGTTCTCCCGGTGAGCAGGTGACCCGCCGCACGCCCCGCCGGGTGGTTGCGCCGCCGGCCGCGAGCTGATCTCCTGGAGTGACGCCATGACCGCCGAACCGATCTTCCGAAGCGCCGCTCGCCCGCCCGACGCGGCTCCGAACGTCCTGGCCATCGTCCTGGACGACACCGGCTTCGCCCAGCTCGGCTGCTTCGGCTCCGACATCGCCACGCCCGGCATCGACCGGCTGGCCGCCGGCGGGCTGCGTTACAACCGCTTCCACGTCACCGCCCTGTGCTCCCCGTCGCGGGCGTCGTTCCTCACCGGCCGCAACCACCACGCCGTCGGCATGGGCTTCCTCGCCGACATCCCGCTCGACCACCACGGCTACACCGCCCGCATCCCGCGCTCGGCCGCCACCCTGCCGCGGATCCTGCGCGACCACGGCTACTCCACCCTGGCCGTGGGCAAGTGGCACCTCACGCCGCGCTTCGAACGCTCGGCGGCGGGCCCGTTCAGCCACTGGCCACTCGGCCTCGGCTTCGAGCGCTTCTACGGCTTCCTCCAGGGCGACGCCAACCACTACGCGCCCAACCTCGTCGAGGACAACCACCACGTCGACCCGCCCGCCACCCCGGAGGAGGGCTACCACCTCACCGAGGACCTGATCGACCGCGCCATCCGCTACCTGGACGACCAGCGTCACGCCGCTCCGGGCAAGCCCTTCTTCCTGTACGTCGGCCTCGGCGCCACGCACTCGCCGCACCACGTGACACCCGAGTGGGCCGAGCCCTACCGCGGCCGCTTCGACCACGGCTGGGACGCCTGGCGGGAGGAGATCTTCCAGCGCCAGCTCGACGCCGGCGTCGTCCCGCCCGGCACCACCCTCACGCCGCGCCCCGGCTGGGTGCGCGCCTGGGACGGCCTCACCGCCGGCGAGCGCCGCCTGTACGCCCGCCAGCAGGAGGTCTTCGCCGGCTTCCTCACCCACGCCGACGCCCAGATCGGCCGCCTGCTCGACCACCTGGAGGAGACGGGCCGGCTCGACGACACGATCGTCGTGCTGTTCTCCGACAACGGGGCCAGCGCCGAGGGCGGCGTGCACGGCAGCGTCAACGAGCACCGCTTCTCCTCGGCCATCCCCGAGTCCCTGGAGGACAACCTCGCCCGCTACGACGACTGGGGCGGCCCCGCCACCTACAACCACTACGCGTGGGGCTGGGCGTGGGCCGGCAACACGCCGTTCCGCCTGTGGAAGCGCTACACGTGGCTCGGCGGCACGCGTACCCCGCTGATCGTGCACTGGCCCGCCGGGATCCGCGCGCGCGGCGCGGTCCGCGACCCCGTCCTGCACGTCAACGACCTGTTCCCCACGCTGCTGGACACGATCGGCATCGACGCGCCGGACGTCGTGGACGGGATCCAGCAGCAGCGGATCGACGGGGCCAGCTTCCGCGCCACCTTCGACGACGCCGGGGCGCCCGCACCGCGCGAGACCCAGTACTTCGAGATGCTGGGCTCCCGCTCCCTCATCCACGGGCGCTGGAAGACCACCACCGATCACGTCTCCACCGGCATCCTCGACGAGCAGGAGCTCCTCACCGGGAGCCGCGGCTTCGACGACGACCACTGGGCGCTGTTCGACCTGTCCGCCGACTTCTCCGAGGCCACCGACGTGGCGGCCGAGCATCCGGAGGTCGTCGCGGAGCTGCGGCGGCTGTGGGACGGTGAGGCCGAGCGCAACCACGTCCTGCCGCTCTACGACAACCTGGTGGACCGCATCGGCGCCCTCATCGGGCCGGCCTGGCCGCCGGGCGACGACCGCACCTACCGGCCCGGAGCCTCGCCGATCTGCGACGAGTCCCTGCCCATGCTCTTCGGCGGTTTCCGGATCACGGCCGAGGTGGAGGCCGGCGACGCGCCGGACGGGGTGCTGCTCGCCCTGGGCGACCTGCACGGCGGCCTGGCGCTCCACGTCTCGGCGGGTCGGCTGGTCTTCACCTTCTCGCGTGCCGGGGAGATCTTGGAGGTGGTGGCGGACCGCCCCGTCCCGCCCGGCCGCCAGGCCCTGGGTGTCGCCCACCTCACCGGGCCGGACGGCTCCGCCTTCCATCTCCTGCACGGCGGCACCGTGGTGGGCTCCCTGATCTTCGACGGCATCCTGCCCGTCGCCCTCCAGCACGGCGGCGCCGGCCTGCGGCTGGGTCACGACGCCGGGCTGCCCGTGTCGGACCGCTACCGAGTCCCTGCCGCCTGGAACGGCCGGCTGATCTCCGTCCGCGTCCGGACGCCAGGCTCGGCCAGGCCCGACCCGCTCGCCGACCTCAGGATCGCCCTGCACGCCGACTGACCGGCCGGCCGTCAGCGGCCTGGCCACGCAGCCGTCAGCGGCCAGACCGCGCAGCCGTCGGCGGCCTGGCCGCGCGGCCGTCAGCGGCAGAAGGGGGCCATGCCGAGCACGGACTTGACGCCTCCCAGCAGGTGCTGGACGAAGTACTGGTCGCCTTCCATGGGCTCGTCGGTCCAGGCCCTGACGTCGTGGCCGAGAGTGGTCAGCCAGGCCTTGCCGCCGTCGTAGTACTGGCACCAGCTCACCGGGTGGTGCTCGCCGTGGCCGGGGTGACCGAGGCTGCCGCGTACGCCCTGGGGCAGGGTGCTCTCGTCCACCTCGGCCAGCACGCGGACGCGGGTGGGCGCGGGGATGAGGTTGTACCACTCGTCGGAGAAGGCCCAGGTCCTGGGCAGGCCCTGGGTGGAGGCGTCGCGGCGGTTGACGGTGACGACGGTGCCGGGCTGGTTGGCGCCGTGGTCGTAGAAGTTGGCGTTGCCGAGCAGTCCTTCGTACCAGGGCCAGTTGTACTCGGTGCCGAAGGCGTTGTGCACGCCGATGAAGCCGCCGCCGGCGCGGACGTACTGGCGCAGCGCGGTCTGCGCGGCGTCGTCGAGGGTGTCGCGGGTGGTGCTGAGGAACATCACGGCGTTGTAGTCCAGGAGCCGGCCCGCCGAGGAGAGCTGGGTGACGTCCTCGGTGTAGTCGACCGTGAAGCCGTTCTCCTGGCCCAGCTTGAGCACCGCCTTGACGGCGACGTTGTTGTCGTTGAGCGGCGGGTTGAGCCCGGGGCCGAGCGGGGTGCCGAGGTGGGCGTGGCGGGGGCCGGCGGTGCGGCTGTAGACGAGCAGCTTGTAGCCCTCGGCGGGGTCGAAGTTGCCCCAGTCGTGGTAGCAGCGGGGGTCGGTGCCCCGGCAGACGCCGTAGTCGGGATCGCCGAGGTTCCTGGCCGGTTCCGGGGAGGCGGCCGAGCCGGGTGCGGTGGCGGTGAGCAACAGGAGGGCTGCTCCGGTGGCGGCGGCGATGGAGAGTTTGCTGCGCATGGGCACCTCGCAAGCGGATCCACTAGGTGGATCAATCGGTCCACTCGGAGGCTTGAGCGTAACTGCGGATCTTGGCGGCGACAAGCTCCTGCCTTCACGTGCCGTCCGCTGGGAGCCGAGCCCCGCCGTCCGGCGGGGCCTGCTCACAGCCAGGTCGGCAGGATGGACGGCGGGATCGGGCCCTTGTTGCGCCGGCCCTGCCCGCTCTCCTCCCAGGCGTGGGCCAGGATGCCGACGGACCGGCTGAGCACGAACAGCCCGCGCGCGAGCGGCGCGGGGAAGCCCAGCTCGGCGTAGACCACGGCGGTCGCCCCGTCGATGTTCATGGGCACCGGGGCGATCAGCCGCTCGACCTCGAGCGCGGCCCGCAGGTGCGCGCCCGCCACCACCCCCTCGCCTGCCGCCCGCGCCACGAGGGCGAGCAGCGGGTCGCGGCGCGGATCGCGGGTGTGGAAGCGGTGCCCGAAGCCGGGCAGGTACTTGTCGCGGGCGCGCCAGCGGGCCACCACGGCCGGGGCGTCCCCGTCGCCGGCCACCTCCTCCAGCAGCCTGACGCACTGCTCGCCCGCGCCCCCGTGCACGTCGCCGAGCAGGTTGACCCCGGTGGCCACGGCGTTGTTGAGGCCGACGCCGCAGGTGACGGCCATGCGGGCGACGGCGATGGACGGCGCGTGCGGCCCGTGATCGACGGAGGAGACCAGCGCCGCCTCCAGCAGCGCGGCCCGGCGCGGGTCGGGGCGCTCGCCGCGGAGCATCAGCCAGATCATCTCGGCGAAGCCGATCCGCCCGATGAGCTCCTGGACCGGCTGCCCGCGCAGCTCGATGACGTCGGGCTCGATCTTCGAGACGGCCGTGGCCCACCAGTCGGCCGCGGTCTCGCGCTCGCTCATGACGCCGCCTCGAACTCGGTGTTGTGCTCCCCGAGCAGCGGCGCGGGCCCGCGCGGGCGCAGCGCGACGCCGTCCACCAGCACGCCGTTCCCTGTCACGGCGATCTGCCGCTCCCCCGCTCCCGGGAGCGGCACCTCGGTCAGGAAGCCGCGATGGCGTACCTGGTCGAGGGCGAGCGCCTGCGGGACGGTGAGGATGCGGGCGGCGGGCACGCCTCCGGCGGAGAGGATCTCCTCCCACTCCAGCGCGGTCTTGGCCCGCAGCGCCTGGTTGAGCTCCTGGTTGAGCTGCCGCCGGTGGGCCTTGCGCGACTCGCGCTCGGCGAAGCGCGGGTCGGCGGGCAGGTCGGGCCGCCCGACGAGCCGGCACAGCGTCTCGAACTGGGCCTGCTGGTTGGCGGCGATGTTGAGCGGTCCATCGGCGGTCTCGAAGGTGCCAGACGGGGCGGCGGTGGCGTTCTGGTCCCCCATCGGCTCCGGCTCGACCCCGCTGACCAGGTAGTTGGAGACGGTCCAGCCCATCGCGGAGATCGACGCCTCCAGCATGGACAGGTCCAGGAAGCAGCCGCGGCCGGTGCGGTGCCGTCCGGCCAGCGCGGCGGCGATCGCCAGGGCGGCCATCAGCCCGCCGACGGTGTCGCAGATGGGGAAGCCCACCCGCAGCGGGGCGGTGTCGGGGGTGCCGGTGACGCTCATCATGCCGGACAGCCCCTGGATGATCTGGTCGTAGGCGGGCGCGCCGCTCATCGGGCCGCTCTGCCCGAAGCCGGAGATGGCGCAGTAGACGAGGCCGGGGTTGAGCTCGCGCAGGCGGTCCCCGCCGTAGCCGAGCCTGGCCAGCACCCCGGCCCTGAAGTTCTCCAGCAGGACGTCGGCGCCGGCGAGCATCGACTCGAACGCGGCCCGCCCTTCCGGGCTCTTCAGGTCGAGCTCGACCGACTTCTTGCCGGCGTTCTGGGCCAGGAAGGAGGCGCCCATCCGGGCCCGGTTGAGCTCGGGGTCGGGGCCGAGCCGCCGGGCGAGATCCCCGGTGCCGGGCAGCTCCACCTTGACCACCTCCGCGCCGAACAACATCAGCTGATAACTGCAGTACGGCCCGGCCAGCACGTTGGTCAGGTCCACGACCTTGACGCCGTCCAGTGGCAACTGCTGCATGCACGCTCCATTGAGTCAAGTCAGAGGATGGTCGAACCCGCGCTCCGACATCCGCTCGGCCGCCTCGCGCAGATCCGCGGCGAACTTCCGGACCCGGTCCTCGGTGAACCGGACGGTGGGGCCGCTCAGCGTCAGCGCCGCCGCGCTCGCCCGCGTGCCGCCGTTGACGGGGACGGCCACGGCGGACAGGCCGGGCTCGCGCTCGCCGTGGCTGGCCGCGTAACCGTCGCGCGCCGCCTGGCCGATCCAGGCCCGCAGCGTCGCCACGTGGGCCTCGCCGTACGGGGAGGAGCGGGCCACCCTGACGAGCAGCCGCTCCGGCGCCTGGGTCAGCAGGACCTTCGAGGAGGCGCCGGCCCACAGGGGCAGCTCGTCACCGACGCGCACCACGTGGCGCAGCGGCTGCGGGCTCTCCTGCTGGGCGATGCAGATGCGGCGCACGTCGCGCGGCACGTAGAGGTTGACGGTCTCCCGGTGCCGCGCCCCCAGCTCGCGCATGAGCTGGACGGTCTCCGGCGGCAGCTCCCACGCCGAGCGGGCCAGGTGCGCCCAGCGCCACAGCGCCGGACCGGCCGTGAACCCCCTGGGCGTGGCCCACAGCAGCCCCATGTGCTCCAGGGTCTGCAGCAGGCGCAGCGCCGTGGTCTTGGCCAGGCCGGTCTCGTCGACGACCTCGCGGATCGTCAGCGTCCGCCGGTCCTCGGTGAGCAGCGAGAGGATGCCGAACGCGCGCTGGACGCTGCGTACGCCCCCGCCCTCCCCCGACGCCGCGGGAATGTTCGAAGGCATGGCCGTACGCTAACACCGAGTCCGCTTAGCGGTCCATACGCTCCACCAAGCGGATTAGCTGGCACTCTTGCCATAACCTTCGCCGGGCTCATACCGTGAGGCAATCCACACTGCGGATTATCAGAACCGCTGAGCGGATCCAGTGGGAGTCATCATGAACACCATCCACGAAGCCGGATGCCTGGTCGCCGGGCAGTGGCTGACCGGAGGCCCGCATGCCGACCGCATCGGCCCCTACCTGCGCGAGCCCGTCAGCCGGGCCCGCACCGCCCAGGACGAGGACGTCACCGCCGCGCTGGCCTACGCCCGGCGGTCCGCCAGGCGGATCGCCCGCCTGGCGCCTGCCACCAGGGCCGACGTCCTGGAGCGGGCCGCCGCCGCGGTGACCGCGCAGGGCGAGCGGCTGGCCCGGCTGCTGGCGCTGGAGCTGGGCAAGCCGCTCAAGGACGGGCGCGGTGAGGTGTTACGGGTCGCCGACACCCTGGCCGTCGCCGCCGCCGAGGCGCGGATGATCGGCGGCGAGGTGCTGCCGGTGGCGGGCTGGGGCCGCGGGGTCGGCAACACCGCGATCACGCAGCGGGCCCCGGCCGGTCCGGTGCTGGCGATCACGCCGTTCAACGCCCCGGCGAACCTGCTCGCCCACAAGCTCGCCGCCTCCTTCGCGGCCGGCAACACCACGATCGTCAAGCCGCCGCCGCAGGCGCCCGCGGTCTCCACCGCGCTGGTGGAGCTGCTGCTGGAGGCCGGGATGCCCGTGGAGGCGGTGCAGGTCCTGCACGGGGGCGGCGACGTGGGCGCGCGGCTGTGCGCCGCGCCGGAGATCGCCGTCGTCAGCTTCACCGGCGGCGTCCCGGCCGGACGCGCCGTCGCCCACGCCGCCGGGCCGAAGCGGGTCATGCTGGAGCTCGGCGGCAACGCCGCGACCATCGTCTGCGAGGACGCCGACATCGCGCAGGCGGCACTGGCGTGCGCCCGCACCGGCTACAGCAACTCCGGGCAGAGCTGCATCTCCGTCCAGCGGGTCTACGTGCACCGCAGCCGCTTCGAGGAGTTCGCGCAGGAGCTGACCGCGCAGGTGAAGGGCCTGATCGTGGGCGACCCCCTGGATCCGGCGACGGACGTGGGCTCCATGGTGGACGACGACGCGGCCGAGCGGGTGGTCCGCTGGACGGCCGAGGCCGCCGGCCAGGGCGCCCGGGTGACGGCGGGCGGCACCCGGCAGGGCGCGGTGATGGCGCCGACCGTGGTCGTCGCGCCGCCGGCCGAGGCCAGGGTCGTGCGCGAGGAGGTGTTCGGCGCGCTGGTGGCCGTGCTGCCCTTCGACGGCTTCGACGAGGTGCTGGAGGAGTGCAACCGCAGCTCGTACGGCCTGCAGGCCGGGCTGTTCACCCACGACGTGCGCCGCGTCGTCACCGCCTGGCGCGAGCTGGAGGTCGGTGGCCTGATCGTGAACGGCTCGTCCAACTTCCGCCTCGACCACGTGCCGTTCGGCGGCGTGAAGGACTCCGGCATCGGCCGCGAGTCGCCGCGCTGGATGATCGAGGACTTCACCGTGACCAAGACCCTCATGCTCAAGGGCCTGACCATCTGGGGAGACGAGTGACCAGGACAGCCGCCCACGCCCTTGTCGAGCAGCTCGAGCAGCTCGGCGTCGAGTACGTCTTCGGCACCTGCGGCCACACCAACATCGCCGTCCTGGACGCGCTGGCCGACAGCCGCATCCGCTTCGTCATCGCCCGTCACGAGCAGGCCGCCGCGCACGCCGCCGACGGCTACGCCCGCGCCTCCGGCAAGCCGGGCGTGCTGCTCGTGCACGTGGGCCCCGGCCTGACCAACGCCGCGACCGGCGTCATGACGGCCGCGCTGGACTCGGTGCCGCTGGTGGTGATCTCCGGCGACATCCCGTCCTACTACCACGGGCGGCACCCGCACCAGGAGATCAACCTGCACGCCGACGCCGACCAGGCGAGCGTGTTCCGGCCGTTCGTCAAGCGGGCCTGGAACGTGCACCGGGCCCAGGATCTGGGCCGCTTCGTCGAGCGCGCGTTCTGGACCGCGACCTCGGGCCGTCCCGGCGCGGTGCTGGTCAACGTGCCGATGGACGTCTTCTCGCGGCCGGCCGCGCCGTTCCCGCCGGTCAGCCACGCGGCCCCGCCGGGGCTGCCGCGGTCCACCGCCGAGCTGATCGCCGCCCGGCTGGCCGGCGCCGAGCGCCCGCTGATCTACGTGGGCGGCGGCCTGCGCGAGGACGCCGGGCCGCTGATCCGCCTGGCCGAGCACCTCGACATCCCGATCGCGCACTCGCTGATGGCCAAGGGCACCGTTCCCGACGCGCACCCGCTGGTCATCGGGATGCCGGGCTTTTGGGGGCTGGAGCTCACCAACGCCTGCGCCCGCGAGGCGGACGTGGTGCTGGCGCTGGCCACCCGGTTCGCCGAGACCGACGCCAGCTCCTGGGACCCCCGCTTCACCTGGGACTTCTCCGGCAGCACGCTGATCCAGATCGACATCGACCCGGCCGAGCTCGGCCGCAACTACCCGGCGGAGGTCGGCGCCGTCGCCGACGTGCGGCTCGCGGTCGAGGCGATCGCCGACGCGGCCGCGGCCCACCCCGCCCGCGACAGGACCGAGCTGCGCAAGCAGATCCTGGAGGCGCGGACGGAGCTGTTCGCGGCCAGCCGGGAGCGCGGCCGGAGCGAGGACTTCCCGCTGCGTCCCGAGCGCATACTGAAGGACCTGCGCGACGCGCTGCCGCCTGACACGATCCTGGTGACCGACGTGGGCTGGAACAAGAACGGCGTCGCCCAGTGCTACGAGCTGCCCGCCGGGGGCCGCTTCATCACTCCGGGCGGGGCCTCCACCATGGGGTTCGGGCCGGCCGCCGCCGTCGGCGTGCAGCTCGCGCAGCCCGGCAGGACCGTGGTGGCGCTGATCGGCGACGGCGGGATGAGCGCGCAGTTGCCCGCCGTGCCGCTCGCTGTCGAGCAGGGCGCCGCGGTGATCTTCGTGGTGATGAACAACCGTGCCCACGGCACGATCTCCGACCTGCAGTCGGCGCACTTCGGCCGCAGCCACGGCTGCGACTTCACCGACCCCGCGGGGCGGCCCTACAGCCCCGACTTCGCCGCGCTCGCCAGGGCGTGCGGCGCCGACGGCCACACCGTCGCCGCGCCCTCGGAGCTCGGCACGGCGCTGCGCGAGGCCGTCGCGAACCGGCGCCCCGCCGTGATCGACGTGCCGATGGTCAACGAGCCGGTGCCGACACCCGGTCACTGGAACATCAAGGACATCTACCAGGGTCTGTTCACCGACTGATCCCGGGCGGAAACCGTTGCACGTTCGAGATTCCCTCAGCCTGTCCCGTCGCTTATAACGAACGTACTAGTCCGTGAATTAACCTCACCCACCCCCCCAGAGGTGAACCCGTGCACTTCACGAGATTCTCCATCGCGGCCGCCGCCCTGATAGCGCTCACCGCCTGCGCCCCTCCCGGCCAGCAGGCCGAGTCCGGCGCCACCGCCACCGGCCCCATCAAGATCGCGAACGTCAACGCGCAGAGCGGCCAGCTCAGCTCGCTCGGCCAGTGGGAGCACAAGGGCGTCAAGCTCGCCATCGAGGAGGCCAACAAGGCCGGCGGCGTCAACGGCCGGCAGATCCAGCTCGACCTCTTCGACAGCCAGGGCGACCCGACCGTCGGCACCAACGTGGCCAGGAAGATCGCCGCCGAAGGCTACATCGCGATGCTGGGCACCGCCGAGAGCGCGGTCACCCTCGCCATGGCGCCCATCCTGAAGGACGCCAAGATCCCGAACATCACCTCCGGCCAGTCGCCCAAGCTCGCCGAGCTGAAGAGCCCGTTCCTCTTCCTGAACGCGCCGACCAGCGTCACCTTCGACGAGACGCTCGCCAAGTACCTCGTCGACGACAAGGGCATGAAGAAGATCGCGCTGATCAGCAACAACGGCGCGTACGGGTCCGGCGAGCACGACGCGTTCCTCAACTCCCTCAAGACCAGGAACGTCACCCCCTCCGCCGACGAGATCGTCACCCCCGACCAGAAGGACTTCAACTCCAACCTCGCCAAGATCCGCGAGCAGGACCCGGAGGTGCTGTTCATCGGCGCCGAGGAGGTCCAGTCCGGGCTGATCGCCAAGCAGGCGCGCGAGCTCGGCATCAAGGCCGTCTTCGCCGGCGGCGCCCCCGTCGGCACCGACGTGTACGCCACCACCGCCGGCCTGAAGAACGCCGAGGGCACCATCGTCAGCTCCCCCTACCTGAGCAACGAGGCCACCCCGGAGATCAAGGAGTTCGCCGCCAAGTACAAGGCCGCCTACAACGAGGAGGCCCGCATGCACGTGGCCAAGGCCTACGACGGGGCGTCGATCCTCATCGAGGCGCTCAAGCAGACCAAGGGCGAGGGCGGCCAGAAGCTGGCCGACGCCATCCGCGGGGTCAAGCGCGCCGGCCTGCTCGGCACCTACACCTACGACGCCAACGGCGTCGGCATCCACGAGACCAAGATCGGCCTGGTCAAGGACGGCAAGGTCGTGCCCGAGGCCGCGAGCTGACGTGCAGGTCTTCCTTCAGACCCTGATCGGCGGGGTCACGTTCGGAGCGGTGTACGCGCTGGTGGCGATGGGCTTCTCGATCGTCTACCGCACCATGGGCCTGGTCAACTTCGCCCACGGCAGCGTCGTGATGATCGGCGCGTACGCCGCGTCCACCTTCTACATGGCCAGCAAGCTGCCCTTCGCGGTGGCCGTCGTGGTCGCGATCGCGGTCACCGCGCTGATCGGCCTGGTCATCGAGCGGTTCCTGCGCCCGCTGGAGAACAAGGACTTCACGCTGATGCTGATCGGCACCATCGGCTTCGGCGCGGTGCTGGAGGCGGGCGCGGTCCTGGTCTGGGGCGCGACCGGGCACGCCGTGCCGTCCCCGGTCGCGACGGGGCCGATCGACGTGGCCGGGATCCGCATCCCCACCTACAGCCTGCTGGTGATCGCCGTGGCCGCCGCCGCGACCGGGCTGCTGGCGCTGTTCCTGCAGCGCACGAAGCGGGGCGCGGCCATGCAGGCGGTCGCCATGGACCACCAGGCCGCCACCGCGGTCGGCATCCACGTCGGCCGCAGCAACGCCATGGCCTTCGCCATCGGCGCCGGCCTGGCCGCGCTGGCGGGCAGCCTCATCGGCCCCATGCTGTACGTGAACCCGACCATGGGCGGCACCCTGGGCATCAAGGGCTTCGCCGCGGCCATGCTCGGCGGCTTCGGCAGCATGCCCGGCGCGATCGTCGGCGGCCTGGCCTTCGGCCTGCTCGACTCCTTCGCCGCGGGCAACTTCCAGGAGTACTCCGAGCTGGTCACGTTCCTGGTCTTCGCCGTCATCGTCATGATCCGCCCCACCGGCATCTTCGGAGAGGCAACGGTGAACCGCGCATGAAACGACTGGCGCTCATCGCCATCGCCGCGATCGCGGCCTGGCTGCTGCCCTACGGCCTGGGCGGGTACGCCATCCATGTCGCCGACGTCGCGATCATCTTCGCGATCCTGGCCATCGGGCTCGGCCTGACCATGGGTGTGGCCGGGCAGATCAACCTGGCCCAGGTCGCCTTCTTCGGCGTCGGCGCGTACACGGTGGCCATCCTCACCACGGAGGCGGGCTTCGGCTTCTGGACCGCCTCCGTGCTGGCCGTCCTCACCGCCGTGGTGTTCGGCGTGCTGGTCGGCATCCCGGCGCTGCGCATGCAGTCGCACTATCTCGGCATCGTCACGCTCGGGCTGGCGCTGGCGTTCACGAACTGGGTGACCAACGCGCACATCGCCGGGCGCGCCGAGGGCATCAGCGACATCCCGGTGCCGCCGATGTTCGGCATCGTCCTGTCCAGCGGTTACCTGTTCTACTACGTCGAGCTGATCGTCTTCGCGATCGCGCTGGCGTTCGCGCTGCTGGTCACCCGCTCGCCGCTGGGCCGCCGCCTGCGCGCGATGCGGGACGACGACCTGGCGGCCGGGGCGCTGGGAGCGGAGATCCCGCTGCTGCGGATGACCGCGTTCGTGCTGTCCGGCCTGTACGGCGGCCTGGCCGGCGTCCTGTACGCGGGGCTGATCCGCTTCGTCGCCCCGGAGTCCTTCAACATCGCCAACATGTTCCTGCTGCTCGCCATGGTGATCATCGGCGGGCGGAGCAGCATCCTGGGCTGCGTCGTCGGCGCCGTCGGGCTCTCCCTGGTCAGGGAGGCGCTGCTGGACGCGTCCGGCTACGCCCAGCTCGGCTACGGGCTCGTGGTGGTGCTCGTGGTGGTGTTCGCGCCCAAGGGGCTGGCGGGCCTGCCCGGCCAGGTCCGGGCGCTGCTGCGCAAGCGGACCGGCGGCTCGCGGGCCCAGCTGGGCGCCTTCCGGCCCTACGACCCCGTACCCGCCTCCGCCGAGGACGTCGCGCTGGACGTCCGGGAGGTGACCAAGCGGTTCAAGGGCCTGGTGGCGCTGGACAAGGTGTCGCTCACCGTGCCCACCGGCCAGATCCGCGGCATCGTCGGCCCGAACGGCTCCGGCAAGACGACGCTGTTCAACGTGATCAGCGGCTTCTACGACCCCACCGAGGGATCGGTGGTCCTGGGCGGGCGGGAGGCGACCGGGATGGCGCCGTACCGGCTCTCGCTGCTCGGCGTGGCCCGCACGTTCCAGAACCTGCGCCTGTTCGAGGATCTCAGCGTGCGCGAGAACCTGCTGCTCGCGCTGGACCGCACCCGCACCACCTGGATCTGGCGCTATCCGATCCTGCCGTGGAAGGTGCTGGGCTACGAGCGGAAGCTGCACCGGCGCACCGCGGAGCTGCTCGAACGCTTCGGGCTCACCGAGGTCGCCGACGCCGAGCCGCGCTCGCTGCCCTACGGCATCCAGCGCCGCATCGAGCTGGCCCGCGCCATGGCCATGTCCCCGGCCCTGCTGCTGCTCGACGAGCCCGCCGCCGGGCTCAACGGGGAAGAGGTGCGCCAGCTCGCCGACATCGTCCGCTCGATCAGGGACTCGGGCGTCACCGTGATCATCATCGAGCACAACATGGGCCTGGTCATGTCCCTGTGCGACCGGATCACCGTGCTGTCCAGCGGCAAGGTGATCGCCGACGGCCCGCCGGCCGAGGTCGCGGTGCACCCGGACGTCGTCGCCGCCTACCTCGGCGACTCGATGGCCGCACCCACCGAGGAGACCGCCGAGGCCGCTGTCGAGGAGGCGACCCGATGACCACCCTGACCGTCGAGGGGCTGTCGGTGCACTACGGCGGCGTCCGCGCCGCCCACGACGTGTCCTTCACCGTCGAGCCGGGCCAGTCGCTGGGCATCATCGGCGCGAACGGGGCCGGCAAGTCCTCCACCCTCAAGGCGATCATGGGGCTGGCGCCCCGGCAGGCCAGGACGATCCGGTTCGGCGAGCACGACCTGCTGCGCGCGCCCGCGCACACGCTGGTCCGGCACGGCATCGGCTATGTGCCCGAGGGCAGGCACGTCTTCCCCGGGCTCACGGTGGAGAAGAACCTGCTGCTCGGCGCGTACACCAGCAGCTGGAAGCGCACGCCGATCGACGAGGTGTTCGAGCTGTTCCCGGTGCTGGGCGAGATGCGCGGCCGGCTGGCCGGCGCGCTGTCCGGCGGGCAGCAGCAGATGCTGGCCGTCGGCCGCGCCATGATGTGCCGGCCCAAGGTCATGCTGCTGGACGAGCCGTCGATGGGGCTGTCGCCGAAGCTGGTGAACGACATCGCCGGCGTGCTGAAGGAGCTCAACGCGGGCGGACTGGCCATCCTGCTCGTCGAGCAGAACGCCAAGCTCACCTTCGACGTCACCACCACCTGCCTGGTCATGGAGAACGGCGAGATCGCCGCCAGCGGCGCCTCGGCGGAGCTGAGCGACGACCCGCAGGTCCGGCGCATCTATCTCGGCCTTTAACAGAAAGGATGGTCCATGGTCCGTCGCAGAGAGTTACTCGCGGGCGCCGTCGCGGCAGTCGCGCTCGCCGGAGCAGGTCAGAGCCCCGCCGCCGCGGTCACCCGGCGTGCCGATCGCGACTTCCCCAAGGTGGGTGGAAACCTGGCGAACCAGAACTACACGGCGCTGCGCGGCCTGCACCGCGGCAACGTCAGGCGGCTGCGGGCGGCGTGGGTGAACCACATCGAGGGCGGGCTGATGGCGGGCAACAGCCAGAGCACCGCCGTGGCCGTGGACGGCGTCCTGTTCATCGAGTCGGCCCTGGGCAACGTGGTCGCGGTGGACGGCCGTACCGGGGCGACGATCTGGAAGTACGAGCAGACGCGCGGCGCGGTCACGCGCCGCGGCGTCGGGGTCGGCGGCGGCCGGGTCTACACCTGCGCCAACGACAACTGGCTGATCGCCCTGGACCAGCGCACGGGGCAGGTGGTCTGGGAGCGGCAGCACAACGGGTACAGCAACCTGGAGAAGGTCGCGGTCACCTACCACGACGGCATGCTCTACTGCGGCACCAACGACGGCCCGCGCGGCGCCGCGCTCGCCTTCGACGCCGCGACGGGCGACCTGGCGTGGCACTTCTGGGGCACGGCCGCCCCCGGCGAGATCGGCGGCGGCACGTGGGAGGGCGACTCCTGGCAGGTCGGCGGGGCCACGCCGTGGATGCACTGCGCGATCGACGCGGAGCTGGGGCTGGTCTACTGGACGTTCGGCAACGCCAGGGGCAGCAAGTCCTCGCAGGACGGTTCCGAGCGCGGCGGCCAGAACCTGTTCGCCAACTCGATCGTGGCCATGGACCTGAAGACCGGCGCCTACCGGTGGCACTTCCAGTCCATCCACCACGACATCTGGGACATGGACAACGTCATGGCGCCCGTGCTGGTGGACGCCCGCGTGCGCGGCCGGCTGCGCAAGCTGGTCGTGTACGGCAGCAAGACCGGCATGTACTACATCCTCGACCGCGCCGACGGCTCGGCCCCGCTGGGCATCGACGAGCTGCCCGTGCCGCAGGAGCCCCGGCAGAAGACGTGGCCGACGCAGCCGTTCCCGCGCCAGGGCGGCTGGACCGAGCAGCGGCCGGTGGCGCAGCCGCTGGGCACCGAGGTGCCCGGCCTGCCGCACCGGGCCGTGCCGAACTACACGATCGGCTCGCTCTACACGCCGCACTGGGACGAGCCGATCCTCACCATCCCTGGCCACGGCGGCGGCGCCGACTGGAACCACCAGTCCTACAGCCACAGCACCCGCCTGGTCTACACGGGCTTCGGCTACGTGGCCGCCGCCCACTCCCTGACCGAGTCGTCGAACGGGCTGCGCCCGCCCGGCGAGTACATGACCGGCGGCGTGGTGGCCGTGGACCCCTCGACGAACCGGGTGCGGTGGAAGCGGAACCTGCCGTACTCGCTGGCCCACGGCAACGGCATCCTGACCACCGCCTCCGACCTGCTGTTCATCGGCCAGCCCGACGGCAACCTGCTCTGCCTGGACGCGCGCGACGGGCGCGAGCTGTGGCGCTGGCAGACGGGAGCCGGCGTCAGCAGCAGCCCCATCGCCTACGAGATCGACGGCGAGCAGTACGTCGCGGTCTACGCGGGCGGCACCGGCATCCCGTACGGCAACTCGGCGCCGCGCGGCGACCACCTGTGGGCCTTCAAGCTCGGCGGCACCGTGTCCCCCGCGCCCACCCCGCCCCCGCCGGTGGTCCGCCGCCCGGTCTCCGGCCAGCCGGTGGACGGCGCCACGGTGAACAACACGGTCGTGCTCGCCCGCGTGTACGACAACGGGCAGGTCGGCACGGTGGAGTCCACGGCGGTCAACGCCATGGCCCCCACCCACCTGCGGGTGCCGGTGGGCACCACGGTCACCTTCGTCAACCCGCCCGGCAACGTGCACGTGCACGGCGCCACCCAGTTCTTCGAGGGCCTGTTCGACGTCAGGCTGAAGCCGGGCGAGTCCTTCCAGTACACGTTCACGAAGCCGGGCGAGTACTTCTTCAACGACTCCTACAGCCCGCGGCCCACGGGCAAGATCGAGGTCACGGGCTGATCACCGCGACGTCGGGGGTGCGGAGCGGGAAACGTTCGAGCACCAGCGGGTCATGGCCGGCGACCACGAGCCCGGGGCCGCCGGCCAGCTCCTTGATGCGGTCGAAGGCGCCGTACATGCCGGTCATGCTGTGCAGGATCGGGAAGGGGCGGTCGCTCTCGATGTTCTCGTAGAAGTGGCTGGCGTCGGAGGCGAGCACCACGGGCCCCCGGGCCGTCTCGACGCGCACCACCTGCATGCCGGCCGTGTGCCCGCCGACCAGGTGCACGCTCAGGCCGGGCAGCAGGGACGCGTCGCCGTCCAGCACGAGCGCCCGCCCGTCCTTCCTGGCGGCGGTCAGGTGGGCGAGGTCGCCGTCGTCGAGCAGCCAGCGCTCGCGGGAGATCCGCTCCGCCCAGGGGCCGGTCCAGTAGTCCAGCTCGGCCTGCTGCACCACGTAGCGGGCGCGGGGGAAGTCGCGGGCGGTGCCGGTGTGGTCGTAGTGCAGGTGGGTCAGCACCACGTGGCCGACCGACTCGGCGGCGATGCCCAGCTCGGCCAGGGCCTCGACGGGTGAGCAGCGGTAGTCGAGGCCCTGGACACGGGCCGCCCGCTCGGGCGCGATGCCGGTGTCGACGACGACCGTGTGCTCGCCGGAGACGGCCGCCCAGACGTAGTAGGAGGTGGGGTGGGAGCTCTCCCCGCCGGGCTCGTAGCCGTGGAAGTGCTCGCCGCGCCGGGCGTCGCGCTGCGCGTAGCGCACGGCGTAGACGGTGTAACGGGGGTACGTGCTCACACCCGCACCCCGCCGGGAAGCGGCTTGAGCCCGAGCTGGTCGGTCGGCACCCGGTACGTCTCCCTGGCGGTCGCGACGGCGGCCACGTTGATCAGGCAGACCACCGCGGTGATGACCGAGACGCCGAGCCAGCTCTCGGGGCCGGTGCCGGCCACGGCGGTGGCCACGGTGGGCGCGAACCCGGCGATGGCGAAGCCGATCTGGGTGCCGATCGCCATGCCGGACAGGCGGACCCGGGTGGTGAACATCTCGCCGTAGAAGGAGGGCCACACGGCGCTGGTGGCGCTGTGCACGACGCCGAACATCAGGATGCCGGCCAGGAAGATGAGGAAGTAGTCGCCGGCGGAGATCGACCACAGGTAGGCGAACATCAGGACCGCGCAGCCGAGCGAGCCGCCGATGAAGACGGGCTTGCGGCCGATCCGGTCCGACAGCTTGCCCCACAGCGGGATCGTGATCACGGCGGCGACGTTGGCCAGCACGCCGACCCACAACATCGGGCTGCGCTCCAGGCCCATCGTGTTGACCGCGTACGACAGGGCGTGCACGGTGAAGATCGTGCTGACCGAGGCGATGATCGCGGCGACGACGACGCGCAGCACGTCCCGCCACTGCTCGCGGAAGAGCACGGCGAGCGGCATCTTCGCCACGGTGTTGGTGGCGACCTCCTGCTCGAACGCGGGGGTCTCCTCCAGCGTGCGGCGGATGACGACGCCGACCACGGCCACGAAGACGCTCAGCCAGAACGGCACCCGCCAGCCCCAGCTCAGCAGCTGCTCCTCGGGCAGGGCCGCGATCGGCAGGAAGATCGCGGTGGCGATGATCTGGCCGGCCTGGGTGCCGTTGAGGGTGAAGCTGGTGTAGTAGGCGCGCCGGCCCTCGGGGGCGTGCTCCAGCGTCATGGAGTTGGCGCCGGCCTGCTCGCCCGAGACGGAGAAGCCCTGCATCAGGCGGAGCACCACGAGCAGGATCGGCGCCAGCAGGCCGACCTGATCGTAGGTGGGCAGGCAGCCGACCAGGAACGTGGAGCCGCCCATCATCAGCAGCGTGGTGACCAGGACCCGCTTGCGGCCGAACTTGTCACCGATGTGCCCGAGGACGAACGCGCCCACGGGCCTGGCGAGGTAGCCGACGCCGAACGTGGCCAGCGCGAGCAGCGTGCCCGTGGCGGGCGAGGAGGACGGGAAGAAAATCTTGTTGAACACCAGCGCGGCGGCCGTGCCGTAGATGAAGAAGTCGTAATACTCCAAGGCACTGCCGATCCAGGCAGCAACGGCCGCTTTACGCGGTTTGCCCTGCACCGTCACAATTTGCTCCTCACGGTGACGTCGGGGGGTAGTGCGGTGACAGGAAAACTAACTCACCGGTTCGTACATTACAAGGGTGTTGCCGCAGGATCAGGCACCCGCGTGCTGCACGGCGAGCCGGATGGGGGCGTTGCCCGCCCCGTAACCCTGGTACCCGCCGATCCGCTGGACGAGCTCGAAGAACACCCGGCCCGCGGTGCCCGTGTAGAGGTGCAGGAACTCGCCGCCGTGCCCGTCGCGGTCGTAGAGCACGCCGAGGTGGCGCAGCTCGGGATCGACCTCGTAGCGGGCCTCCAGGTCGTCGTAGTAGTTGTCCGGGATGGGCAGCAGCAGGTCGGGGTGCTCGGCCCGGAGCCTGCGCGCCACCGCCACGACGTCGTCGCAGGCCAGCGCGAGGTGCTGCCAGGGGTGCTGGCCGGCGCCGACCTGCGCGATGTTCACCACCATGCGGACCGCGCCGTCGGGGGCCGACATGGCCTTGCTGCGCAGCAGGCCGTACGGGTCCGGCAGCTCCAGGCTCTCCTGCGGGCGCAGGCCGAGCACGCTGCGGTAGAACAGGGCGGCCTCGTCGAAGTAGTGCAGCGGCTGGGTGAGCGCCACGTGGTCGATGTGGGTGATGCTGCCTTCGGCGGGCGCGCCGGGGCCGAAGTCGGCGAGCCAGGCGGTGTCGCAGAAGAAGATCTCGGTGCCGTCGGGGGCGGCGATCGCGTCCAGCGGGGCGTCCTCGGGGGCGCGCTCGCGGGGCAGGACGGGGGACAGCAGCGAGCCGGCGTGCTTGACGGCGCCGCCGGGGTCGGGGCTGTCCAGGCCGATCGCGACCAGGGCCGGGTCCGTCACCTGATCGCGGGCGTTGAGCAGGAGCCTGGCCTGCCCCTGCGACCACAGCTCGACCGGCTTGCTCGCGTGCACGCCCGTCCGGGTGAAGCCGAGCGCGGTCAGCAGCCCGCCGAGGGTGCCGGTGTCGGCCAGCTCGGCGAAGGCGAAGCCGGCGGGCACGGCCGGATGGCTCACACCGTCCAGGCTCTGCTCCAGCGCGATGAGCGAGCGCATGCCATCCAGCGCGGTGCGCTCCGCGGACGCCTGGCGGAAGACGTCGTTGAACACCTCCAGCGACAGCGGCCCCGCGTACCCCGCGCGCAGCACGCTGGCGGTCAGCCCGGCCAGGTCGAAGTTGCCCTGCCCGGGGAAGCAGCGGTAGTGGCGGCTCCACTGCAGCACGTCCATGGCCAGCAGCGGCGCGTCGGCGAGCTGCAGGAAGAAGATCTTCTCGCCCGGGATGGCCTCGATGCCGATCGGGTCGGAGCCGCGCGACAGGATGTGGAAGCTGTCCAGGCAGGTGCCCAGGTTCGGGTGGTCGGCCATGCGCACGATGCGCCAGGCGTGCAGGTACTCGTTGACGTGCCGGCCCCAGGCCAGCGCCTCGTAGGCGATGCGGACGCCGTGCTCGGCGGCCCGCTCGGCCAGCAGCCGGAGCTGCTCGGCGGCCAGCTCGTCGTCGCCGATCGCGCCCGGCGAGACGTTCGAGCAGACCAGCAGCAGGTCCGCGCCGAGCCGCTCCATCACCCGGAACTTGCGCTCGGCCCGGCGCAGGTTGCCCGCGAGCACGTCGGCCGGCACCGCCTCGAAGTCGCGGAAGGGCTGGTAGAGGTCGATGCCCAGGCCGAGGTCGGCGGCCCTGGCCCGGACCTCCTCGGGCGACAGCGGGCAGGCCAGCAGGTCGTTCTCGAAGATCTCCACCCCGTCGAACCCGGCGGCGGCGATCGCCTCCAGCTTCTCCGTGAGAGTGCCGCTCACCGACACGGTGGCGATGGACTTGCGCACGGTTCCTCCTTCAGACGGCGATGAGATCGGTCAGGTGGGCGAACATCCGCTCGGCGTCCGGCTCGCGGCCGGTGAACAGCCTGAACGCGTGCACGGCCTGGAAGACGACCATGCCGCCGCCGTCCAGCGTCCGGCAGCCGATCGCCCGCGCCTGCTTGAGCAGCTCGGTCTCCAGCGGCCGGTAGACGATGTCGGCCACCCACAGGCCGGGGTGGAGCAGCTCGGCGGGCAGCGGCAGGCCCGGATGGTGGGCCATGCCGGTCGGGGTCGCGTGCACCAGCCCCTCGGCCCCGGCCAGCAGCTCGGGCAGCTCGGCCGCGCTCGCGGGGCGGGCCCGTCCCGCGCCGAAGCGGGCGGCCAGCTCGCCGGCGAGCGCGGCGGCCCGCGCCGGGTCGGCGTCGACCAGGGTGATCCGGTCGGCGCCCATCGTGAGCAGCGCGTGCGCGACCGCGGCTCCCGCGCCTCCGGCGCCGAGCTGCACGATCCTGCGGGTGGGCACGTCCGGCAGGCCCCGCGCGAACGACTCGGCGAAGCCCGTCCAGTCCGTGTTGTGGCCGATGGCCCGCTCGCCGTCGAACACCACGGTGTTGACCGCGCCGAGCATGCGGGCGTCCGGTGACAGCTCGTCCAGGTGCGGGATGACGGCCTGCTTGCAGGGGTGGGTGATGTTGAGCCCGTCGTAGCCGAACCTGCGCGCCGTGCGGACCAGCTCGCCCACCTCGCCGCCCACCCGGTCGGTGTCCAGCAGCCGGTAGACGTAGTGCAGTCCGTGGTGCACGGCCTCCTGCTCGTGCAACGGCGGGCTCCAGGAGGGCCCGATGCCCGAGCCGATCAGCCCGACCAGGAATGAGTCCATCACATCGTCCTTTCAAGCAGGTGCCGCGGTTTTCTTAATGTACGTACTAGTGAGTTAGCTGGCTAGACATGACTCTTGACTTCACGACGCCGCCCGTGGAGCCTTGTGGACTATCTAGTCCGTACTCTAGGACGGAGCACGGTTGTCACTGCTGCGTGAGGGCGGGCCGGCCGTCGGCCGTCCCCTGGCCCTGGGTCCCGTACGGCTGCGCAACCGGTTCGTCGCGGCCCCCATGGAGCGCAACTACTGCGAGCCCGACGGGACCGTCACCGACCGCTACACCGCGTACCTGGCCCGGCGGGCTGCGGGCGGCGCGGCACTGGTGTTCGCCGAGGCCGCCTACGTCCGCGCGGACGGCAAGGGACGGCTGCGGCAGCTCGGCGTGGACACGGACGCGCGCGTCCCCGGACTCGCCCGGCTGGCGGCGGCCGTGCACGACGGCGGCGCCCTGCTCGGCGTCGAGCTCAACCACGGCGGCCGCACCGCACAGAGCGCGGTCAGCGGCTGCCGGCCGGTCGCCCCCTCCCCCGTCCCCTGCCTGCCTGCCGGTGGCGAGGTGCCGCGGGAGGCGTCGACCGCGGAGGTGTACGAGCTGGCCGACGCCTACGGGCAGGGCGCACGCCGCTGCCGCGAGGCGGGTGTGGACGTGATCTCGATCCACGGGGCGCACGGGTACCTCGTGCACCAGTTCCTCTCCCCCGCGTTCAACCTGCGTACGGACGAGTTCGCCGACCCCCTCCGCTTCCTCGGCCTGGTCGTCGAGGCGGTCCGCGAGCGGGCCGGTCCCGACGTGGCCGTCGGCCTGCGGCTCTCCGCGCACGAGGGGTTCGAGGGCGGGCTGACCGCGCGGCGCACGTTCGAGCTGATCTCGCGCGCCCGCCTGGACCTGCTGGACTTCCTCGACGTCTCGGCCGGCTCGTACGAGGCGGGGCAGTGGAGCATCCAGCCCGCCGAGTGGGAGCCCGGCCTGCTCGCCCCGTACGCCGCGCGTTACCGGGCACTCGGGCTGCCGGTGGGCGTCGCCGGCCGGATCAACACGCCCGAGAGCGCCGAGGCCGTCGTGGCGGGCGGGCAGGCCGACTTCGTCTCCCTGGCCCGCGCCCTCCACGCCGACCCCGACTTCCCCCGCCACGCCCTGACCGGCGGGCCCTACCGGCCGTGCATCGCCTGCAACCACTGCATCGACCGGCTCGGCACCGGGGAGCCGATCCCGTGCACGGTCAACCCGCGGGCGGGCCGCGAGCACCTGAGCCCACCGGCCGCACCCACGACGCCGGGCACGATGCCGGTCGCACCCGCGACGCCGGGCACGGTGCCGGTCGCACCCGCGAGGCCGGGCGCGGTGCTGGTGATCGGGGCGGGCCCGGCCGGTCTCGAAGCGGCGCGGCTGCTGGCCGAGCAGGGGCGGCGCGTTCAGGTGCTGGAGCGCGAGGAGCACGTCGGCGGGCGGGTCGCGCTCGCCGGGCGGCTGCGCGCGTACCCGGAACATCACCGCCTGCTGCGGTGGTGGGCCGCCGAGCTGGACCGGCTCGGGGTGGCGGTGCGCACCGGCACCCCGGCCACCCGCGAGGAGCCGGCGCTGCACGAGGCGGACGCCATCGTGCTGGCCACCGGCGGCACCGGCCGCCTGCCCGACGTCCCCGGCGCGCGCCTGCCGCACGTCCTCGACGTGCGCGACTGGCTCGCCCTCGGCCAGGACGTCCCGCGCTCCTGCGTCGTGTGGGGCGCCGACCGCGAGGGCGTCGCCGTGGCCGACCACCTGGCCGCCGGAGGGGCGGAGGTGCTGCTCATCGGCTCGCAGCCGAGCCTCGCCCCGGAAGTCGGCCGCCGCGCGAAGATCCTCATGGTGCCGCGGCTCACGGAGAACCCGAAGGTCCGCGTCCTGCTGGAGTCCACGGTCTCGGCCATCGAGCCCGATCGCCTGCTCGTACGCTCCGGAGGCCGCTCGGAATGGCTGCCCGTGTCGGGCCCGCTGCTGGTCTCCCACGGCGTCGTCCCGCGTACCGGCCAGTCCGCCGGCCAGTCCGCCGGGCAGTCCGCCGGGCAGTTCGACGGGCAGTTCGAGGGCCTGCTCGCGGCCTGCGAGGACCGGCGGCCCCGCCTAGGGGTGCACGTGATCGGGGACGCGGGAGACAGCGGCGGCTCACTCCATCGGTGCTTCGTCGCGGCGGAGGAGGTGGCCGAGGCCATCGCGCGGGCAGGCGATCAGCACCGGTGACCTCTGTTCGCTGCGTCGCGGCCTCAGGCCGGGCGGGTCGCGGCCCGCGCGCGATGGCCCACGTTGGCGAGCAGCTGCGCGAACCCCTCCCGCGTGGTCTCCGCGAACCCTGCGAACAGCCGGTTGGCCAGCGGCACCGCCCACCGCATCCACTGCGCCACGTTGAACACCCGGTGCACGAGCAGCGCTCCCTGGGGGTGCGGCTCGACGCTCCACTCGCCGCGGTACCACCATCCGCCCTGGATGGAGATGGTGTGACCGGCCACCTCCACGGTGGAGGTGTGCCCGGGGGCGTCCTCGACGGTGAAGCGGCCGGAGCGGCGCCCTCCGGGCAGCAGTTCCTCGGCCAGGGCGTCCCACACCCGGGAGGCGGGCGCCTCGACGATCCCGGCCACCTCGGTGATCAGCTTCCTCATGACGCCACCCGGGTGTTCTGGAAGGAGGCGAAGCGCCAGCCCTCGGGTGTGCGGACGGCGGTGAAGGAGACGGTGGAGGCGCGGTGCCGGCCGTCCGCCGTGGTGCCGCCGGCGGCGATGATCAGGACCGCGCCGTCGGCCAGCGGTTTGACCGTGTGGGCGCCGCCCGTGGACATGGTGGAGCCCTTCAGCGGGCCCTCGAAGAGCCACCGGTGCGTGGACTCGATGGCCTCCCGTCCCCGGGTGTGGGTGCCGTCGAAGGTGATGTAGTCGGCGTCCTCGGTGAAGACGGCGGCGTAGGCGGTGGCGTCGCCGCGGTTCCAGGCCTCGGCGAGGCCGGCCATCAGCTCGGCGATCTCGGACATGGCGCAACTCCTCGTGGTCGGGGCGCCTATCCTGAGGTGTGCGACTCCAGGCAGGGCAGGCGCCTTGTTCTCGGATGTCCGGCTGCCAGGGTGTTGGCGCACCCTGGCAGCCGCTTTCACGTCACGGCTCGCCGAGCACCTCGTCCAGGAGTTCCCGTCTGACGGTGCTCGGCCAGTCGAGCTCGCCCGACTCCAGCCGGGCGATGAGTTTCCCGAGCCAGGCCAGCTCGCTCTCGCTCAGGGCCCGCTCGTAGTCGAGCTCGATCATCAGGACGTCGGGCAGGCCGCTGTCCTTCAGCGCCTTCAGGTGGGCGTTCATCGAAACCAGTGATCCTTCGATGGACGCCGCCCTGCTGCGCAGCGCCCGCAGCGCGTCAGGCACCGGCAGGACGCCCATCAGCGAGACGGCGGCGGTGAACGTGCGGCGCTCGGCCCCGGGGTTCTCCAGCAGCGCGCGGAGCCTGGTCGCCAGCTCCCGGCGGCCCTCGTCGGTGATCTCGTAGACCGTGCGCTCCGGGCGGCGGCCCTCCCTGCTGGTCTCGACCGGCACGATCAGCTCCTCGCCCGCCAGCCTCTCGACCGCGTGGTAGAGGCTTCTGGGCAGCCCCGTCACGTAGTCCTTGTGCGTGTCGACGATGAAGCGGTGCAGCTCGTACGGGTGGCTGGCACGTACCGACAGCATGGCCAGCACGGTCAGGCCGACCAGGTCTGGACGCCGCGCCATGATTCTCCCTCCCATAGTGCAATTCGCACTATAGCCGAGAACAGCGCGCCGAAGCAGCCCGCTATAGTGCAGACTGCAATATAGAAGGAGGCATCATCATGAAAATCTTGGTCATCGGCTCGACCGGCCGCACCGGCCGGCACGTGCTCGCGCAGGGCGTCGAGCGCGGGCACGAGATCACCGCGTTCGCCCGCCGTCCCGAGCTTCTCGCCGGCAGCACCGGCCTGGCCGCCGTGCACCAGGGCGACGCCTGCGACCCGGCCGCCGTCCGCGCGGCGGTGCGCGGCCAGGACGCCGTCATCGCCGCGGTCGGCGGCAGCCAGATCGCCCGCACCCTCATCGACGCGATGCGCGAGAGCGGCGTGCGGCGGCTGGTGATGACGAGCAGCCGCTCGGTCCCCGCCACCCGCCCGCGCCTGCCGGTCACCCTGGCCTGGCTGTTCTTCCGCGCGGCCTACGCCGACCTGGCCAGGGCCGAGGGCATGCTGCAGGTCAGCGGTCTCGACTGGAGCATCGCCCGCGGCACGATGCTGACCGGCAAGCCGGGGGCGGGGCGGGTGCACATCGACTTCGAGGCCAACGCGACGGGCGGGGCCATGCAGCTGTCACGCGCCGACTACGCGATGGCCCTGCTCGACACCGCCGAGGACCCGTCGCTGATCGGCAAGGCCCTGGGCATCTGCGGCCCGAAGTGACGCTTGCGCCTTCCGGCCCGCGCCGCGCCGGGTGCCCGCCTACCGAGGGCCGGTACCGAAGGCGAGGTCCCGCAGCGTCCGGAACGGTGCAGGTTTCACCGTTCGGCGCGCGCGAGATCGCGGATGGCCGGGACGGCGAGCAGCAGCCCGGCGACGACCAGGACCATGCCCGAGGCCGCGAACAGCAGCGGCACCGTGCCCAGCACCACGGCCAGGGGGCCCGCCAGCGCCTGGCCGACGGGTTTCATGACGAGCGAGCCGGCGGCGTCGTAGGCGTGCACCCGGCCGAGGACCTCCTGGGGTACGTGGGTCTGCACGCTCGTGTGGAACATGACCACCCAGAAGGTCATGCCCATGCCGCCGATCGCGTAGCAGACGGCCAGCGCGGCGGGGGGCCAGCCGAGCGCCACGCCGAGGGGCATGAGGGTGCAGCACGTCAGGGCGACGGCGCCGGCCCGGAGCGGGCGCCCCGGCGTGATCCGCATCGCGGCGAGCCCGCCGAGCAGGTTCCCCACGCCCAGGGCGGACATGATGAGGCCGAGCGCGGAGGCGCCGTGCTGGGTGATGATCGTGCTGTGGCCCAGGGTCAGCGTCGGGCCCGACGAGGTGACCTGCCAGACGAACCAGATCACGATCACGCCCCACAGCCACGTCCTCGACCTGAACTCCCGCCACCCCACCACCAGGTCCAGCCGGAAGGTCGAGCCCTGCGCCCGCGCCCCGCCCGCCGCCGGGAGGCGGAGGAGGAACAGGCAGGCGCCGCTGACCGCGAACGTCGCCGCGTCGATCGCGAAGACCGTCCACGGCGCGGAGACGGCCAGGAGCACCCCCGCCAGGGAGGGCGCGACCACACTCATGATCGACTCGGAGACGCGCAGCGTGGCGTTGGCCCGCTGCACGTCCCGGGCGATCTGCGGGGTGATGCTGGCGACCCCGGGCTGGAAGGTGGCGCCGCCGGCGCCGACCAGCGCCAGGAGCACGAGCACCTGCCACAGCTCGGGCGTGCCCAGGGCGAAGAGCAGGGCGAGCAGCGACTGGAAGACCAGGCGCACGACGTCGGAGAAGATCATCATGCGCCGTGCGCCGAACCGGTCCGACAGGACGCCGCCGAAGACCATGAGGACGGCGAAGGGCGCCACGTGGGCGGCCAGCGCGTAGCCGACCCCGCTGAGGCCGTACCCACCGTGGATCATCGCTGCCGAGATGACGACGGGCAGCATGTGATCACCTAGCAGGGACGTGCTGCGAGCCGCGAAGAACAGGCTGAATCCGCGGGTCCAGAGCCGCTCCTGGCCGTGCGCCTCTAACACGGCGAGCCGCCCGGCGGGCGCTCGCGCGACCGGCGGGCCACCGTCGTCCCCGTCTCCCCCATCCGTCCAAATGATCACAGCGGCCGGACGGTGTCAAACCCCGCCCGCCGGGCCGATGTGGCACAGGCCTCGCGCGCAGCCCTGGCGGTTGTAACCTTTTCGTGACCAAGAACAGGTGAATACCCGAAATTTACGGGCATTTTTGATCTCGAAGTCCAGCAGAGGGCTTCGTCTCACGCGAACCACCTGAGCGTGCCTCTGCCTGGGCTTTCTGTCATGGGCAGGGCCGCTGGCACCTTTGGAGCAGCAACATGCCTGTCCTGAACCTCGCATTCGAGCAGCGCACCGCCGAGGAACTGCTGGCCGAGCTCGCCGACCCGCAGATCTCGCAGATGCATGCCGTCCGCATTCGCGAGCGCCTGGTGGAGATGCACGAAGGGCTGGTGACCGAGGTCACCCGCCGCTACCGGTACCGAGGCGAACCCATGGAGGACCTGCGCCAGGCCGCGTACGTCGGCTTGATGAAGGCCGTCAACGGCTACGACCCCGAGCTCGGGCACGAGTTCAGGGGATACGCCATGATCACCATGATGGGCGAGGTCAAGCGGCACTTCCGCGACCGCACCTGGGCCATCCGGGTGCCGCGCGTCTACCAGGAGCGGCGCATCGAGCTCAACAAGGCCACCGCCGAGCTCACCCAGAAGCTGGGGCACTCCCCGACCGTGGCCGAGCTGGCCGAGAAGATGGGCATCTCCGAGGAGGATGTCCTGCTCGCCCTGGAAGCCTCCACCGCCTACAGCACGCTGTCGCTGGACGCCCCCGTCAGCAGCGGCGACGACGACGCCGCCGAGCTGAGCGACTTCGTGGCCGACCAGGACGCCTCGCTCGACACGCTGGTCGACAGGCACGCGGTCAAGCCCCTCATCGACGCCCTGCCGCCGCGCGAGAAGAACATCCTGCTGATGCGGTTCTACGGGAACATGACCCAGTCGGAGATCGCCCAGGAGTTCGGCATCTCGCAGATGCACGTCTCCCGCATCCTGCGCGCGGTCCTCACCAAGCTGCGCACCGCCCTGTCGGAGTGACCTCGCCGCCGGCGCCCCGCACCGGCACACGTTCACAAGTGAAACACCTGGCTCCCCGCCGGCATCGGCGCCGATGGCCCTGACCGCCTCCGCGCCGCCGGCGGGCGGGCGCGTCGCTGGCCCTGGGCGCGGAGGGCGGCGAGCCTCGCCTGCCACTTCTCCAGCAGGACCGGGATCTCCTCGCGCATGAGCTGCAGGAACTCCCACGTCTCCCGCAGCCGGGCCGCGGCCTGGCTGTCCTCGCCGACGGCTTCGAGCCCCTCGCGCGGGGTCCGCTCCCACTGCGTGATCAGCGCGTCCTGCTGGAGGATCGCCTGGTACCACTGGTCCGGCCGCTTCAGCAAGCGGCCGGCGCGGATCGGGCTGCGGCCGGGGGCGCGCACCTGCCAGGCGGGGGGGACTCCGGGCGGTTGCCGCGGCACCGGTGCCGGGCCGCCACCCTGGGAAGCCTTGGCACCGGACGGGTGACAGGCTTCGCTAGGGTGAGGCGTTCGTATCCGATCTTGCCCCCCAGGAAGTGTCCCGTGCCCCGTCATCACCGATTAGGCGTCCCCGCCCTGATCGTCACGGCCCTGTACGCCGCCGCGCTCCTGATCACCGCCACCATCGCCCTGACCACCGGCGACGTCGCCCCGCTGTGGCGGCTCACGGCGTTCGCGGAGGTGGAGGAGACCATCGAGGCGACCCCGCCCAACGTGGCCACCCTGATCCTGATCGGCCTGCCCTGGGCCTGCGCGCTGTGGGAGTGCCTGCGCGGGCCGCGCGCCGGGCAGGCACCCGAGCTGACCACGCACGAGCGGCGGCTGCGCGTGGCGCTGCACGCGGCCGCGGCCTCCTGGCTGCTCTACCCCCTCGTGCCGGACTGGCCGTGGTGGGCGATCGTGCTCGACTCCCTGCTGATGCTCGCGGTCGTGGTGCTGTTCCAGCCCGTGCTGGGAGAGAGCCTGGAGTACGCGGGCCCGGCACGGGCCGCCGGGGTGCTCGCGTTCGGAGGCGGCGCGGCCGTCGCGGTGTCCGACGAGTTCGAGCTGGGCATACCCGGCATGCTCTCCCTGCTCTGCGCGGTGGGCCAGCTGGTGTGGACGGTGCTGGTCCTGCGCGCGCAGCGGTGGGACGACCGCTGGCCGTTCGTCACCTACCTGTACGGCATCACGTCCCTGGTGCTGCCGATGCTGGTCATGGCGCTGGCCTGGATGCTCGTCGACACCGGGAGCCTGTTCTACAGCCTCTCGGCGGCCGCCGGCGTGCTGACGGCCGTCTGGCTGTGCCGCTCCGCCCACGACCTCGCCGGCCCGCGCACCCAGCCGGTCGCGCCCGTGCCGCTGCCCACGGAGCCGGGAACGCCGTGACGCGTCACGCGCACCGCCGGTCCGCCCCCAGGAACGTGCCGGTGCGCCGCGCGCTGCCGTAACCGGCGGCGAAGGCGCCCCGCTCGAAGACCGGCTCGCCCGCCACGCACACCGCCCTGACGGCGGCGTCGCTGCGGTTCACCATGCGCCGCACGCCGCCGAAGCCCGGCATGGGCGCCTCGTGGTAGCCGGCCAGCCGGTCGTCGAGCCCCGCCGGGTCCACCACGACCACGTCCGCCCGGTCACCCGCGCGCAGCGTGCCCGCCCGCAGCCCGAACCAGCCGGCCAGCTCGCCGGTCAGCCGGTGCACCGCCTGCTCCGCCGTCATGAACGGCCGGCCGGCCGCCTGCGCGGCCACCACCCGCTGCAACAGCCGCAACGGCACGTTGTAGTGGGCCATGTTGCGCAGGTGCGCCCCCGACTCGGCGAACCCCAGGTGCACCGCCGGATCGCCGGCCAGCCGGTCCAGCACGTGCGGCCGGTGGTTGGCGATCGTCGTGCGCCAGCGCAGCCGCGACCCGTGCGCGACCACGAGGTCGAGGAACGTCTCGGCCGGGTGCCGCCCCCGCGCGTGCGCCACCTCGCCGAACGACCGGCCCGCCATCCCCTCGTCCGGGCAGGAGACGATCTCGGCGTCGTACAGGTGCCGGAACCGGCTGTCGTAGTCGCGGCGGAACCACCGCCGGTACGCCCGCCGCGACAGCAGCCGCGCCCGCTCGGCCTCCTGCCGCAGGTGCAGCGCGGCCGCCGTCGCGCCGAACTCCTCGAAGATCGCCAGATCGATGCCGTCGGCGTACAACTCGTACGGCACCGGCAGGTGCTGCCAGCGCACCTCCGCCCCCAGCAGCCGGTTGGCCGGCGCGGTCGCGCGCGCCAGCGCGGCCGGCAGCGCGGGCGCGGTCTTGGGGTCCAGCGCCGCCAGCAGCGACGTCTTCAGCCGCGGGCGCACCCGCAGCCCGGCGCTGGCCAGGAAGAACAGCAGGCTGTCCCACGGCCCGGCGGTGCCGGGGGCGCTCTGCAGGACCCGGCCGCGGGCGCGCAGCACCCGGTGCAGCGCGCGGTACTCGCGCCAGCCCGCGAACGTGGACGGCAGCCGCGCCGACCGGAACCGCTCGCCGCCGAGACGGCAGTGCGTGCTGGTCACCGTGGACAGGCCGAGGAAGCCGGCGTCCAGGGCGCGGTCGAGCAGCGCCGTCATCCGGTCGAGGTCCTGCCCCGACGCCGGGCCGGCGCCGACCGCGCGGCCCAGCCCCATGACGTACGCCCGCAGGTCGGAATGGCCGAGGAAGGCGGCCACGTTCGGGCCGAGCGGCCGGGCCAGCAGCGCCCGCACGTACTCGTCGGCGCCCGACCAGCTCCGGTGCCGCTTCAGGGCGTCGAGCACGGCGGCGTGCGGCAGCGCCTCGACCCGGCTGAACAGGTCGGCCGCGTCGTCGGCGGCGCAGTAGACGGCCGACAGCGAGCAGTTGCCGAGCACGACCGTGGTGACGCCGTGCCGTACGGACTCCGGCAGCCCCGGGGACAGCAGCACCTCGATGTCGTAGTGGGTGTGCACGTCCAGGAAGCCAGGCAGCACCCAGCAGCCGCCCGCGTCGAGCACCCGCCGGCACCCCGCCTGCGGCAGCGGCTCGGCCGAGACGGCCGCCACCCGCCCGGCCCGCACCCCCAGGTCGCGCAGCGCGGACGGGCTTCCCGCGCCGTCGAACCAGCGGCCCCCCTTGATGATCAAGTCGAACATCGCGTCCTTCGGCTGTCGCGTACGGTGAGCGATCGTTCGAACACCCTACGACATGCGAGGCGGCCGGAACGCGTCCCCCGCGCGTGTCCGGCCGCCCCCTCTCAGTCGACTTCCGCGGCCGCCTGGGCGAACTGGGCCGAGTACAGCCGGGCGTAGGCGCCGCCCGCGGCCAGCAGCGACTCGTGCGTGCCCTGCTCGACGATCCGCCCGTCCTCCATCACCAGGATCAGGCCGGCGTCGCGGATCGTGGACAGCCGGTGGGCGATCACGAAGCTCGTCCGCCCCTCGCGCAGCGAGCTCATCGCCCGCTGGATGAGCACCTCGGTCCGGGTGTCGACCGAGCTGGTCGCCTCGTCCAGGATCAGGATCGCCGGCTCCGACAGGAACGCCCGCGCGATCGTGATGAGCTGCTTCTCCCCCGCGCTGACCGCCGCGCCCTCCTCGTCGATCACCGTGTCGTAACCGTCGGGCAGCGTGTGCGCGATGCGGTCCACGTGGGCGGCCCGCGCGGCCGCCTCGATCCGCTCGCGCGTGGCACCTTCCGCGCCGTAGCCGATGTTCTCCGCGATCGTGCCGCCGAACAGCCAGGTGTCCTGCAGCACCATGCCGATGTCGGCGCGCAGCTCCTCGCGCGACATCCGCGCGATGTCGACCCCGTCGAGCGTGATACGGCCGCCCGTCACCTCGTAGAACCGCATGATGAGGTTGACCAGCGTCGTCTTGCCGGCTCCCGTGGGGCCCACGATGGCCACCGTCTGGCCGGGTTCCACGGTCAGCGACAGGTTCTCGATCAGCGGCCGGTCCTCGGCGTACCTGAAGGACACGTTCTCGAACGCCACCCGCCCCCTGACCTCCGCCGGCCGTGCGGGCTCGGCCGGCTCGGCCGACTGCTCGGGCGCCTCCAGCAGCTCGAAGACCCGCTCGGCCGAGGCGGCGCCCGACTGCACGAGGCCCGCCATGCCGGCCAGCTGGGTCAGCGGCTGGCTGAACTGCCGCGAGTACTGCACGAACGCCTGCACGTCGCCCAGCGAGATCGAGCCCGAGGCCACCTTGAGGCCGCCCACCACGGCGACCAGCACGTAGTTGAGGTTGCCGATGAACATCATGGCCGGCTGGATGACGCCGGAGATGAACTGGGCGCGGAAGCCGGAGGCGAACAGGGCCTCGTTGTGCTCCTCGAAGGTCCCGGCCGCCTCCTTCTGCCTGCCGAACACCCTGACCAGCGTGTGCCCGCCGTACATCTCCTCGATGTGGCCGTTGAGCTTGCCCGTCGAGGACCACTGCTCGATGAACTGCGGCTGCGCCCGCTTGCCGACGACCGCGGTCACCCACACCGACACCGGCACCGTCACCAGCGCGATCAGCGCCAGCACCGGCGAGATCCAGAACATCACCACCAGCACCCCCACGACCGTCAGCACCGACGAGATGAGCTGGCTCATCGTCTGCTGCAACGTCTGCGCGATGTTGTCGGTGTCGTTCGTGGCGCGGCTGAGGATCTCACCGCGCGGCTGGCCGTCGAAGTAGCTCAGCGGCAGCCGCGCCAGCTTGCCCTCGATCCGCTCGCGCAGCCGCGCCGCCGCCCGCTGCACCACCACGGTCGTCAGCCGGAACTGCACGATCCCCAGCAGCGCCGCCACCAGGTACAGCGCCAGCACCCAGCCCAGCACGTGCGCCAGGGCGGTGAAGTCGATGCCGCGGCCCGGCACGACGCTCATCGACGCCACCATGTCGGCGAACGTGTCCTGCCCGCCGGCCCGCAGCCCCGCCACGGCCTGCTCCTTGCTGACCCCGGCGGGCAGCTGCGCCCCGATGATGCCCGTGAAGATCACGTCCGTGGCCTGGCCGAGGATCTTGGGGCCCGCCACGGTCAGCGCCACGCCGGCCGCGCCGACCACCAGGACGACGACCAGCATCGCCCGCTCGGGACGCAGCAGCCGCATCAGCTTGCGCAGCGTGCCGCCGAAGTCGAGCGCCTTCTCGGCCGGGCCCGCCATCATCCGCCCGGGGCCGAAGCCGGGCTGCGGGCGCCGCGCCGGCGCCTGTGTCGTCACGCTGCCGCCTCCTGTTCCGTGAGCTGCGACAGCACGATCTCCCGGTACGTCGGGCAGCCGTCCATCAGCTCGGCATGGGTGCCGCTGCCGGCCACGCGCCCGTCCTCCAGGACGATGATGCGGTCGGCGTCGCGGATCGTGCTCACCCGCTGGGCCACGATCACGATCGTGGCCTCGGCGATCTCCGCGGCCAGCGCGGCACGCAGCCGCGCGTCGGTGGCGTAGTCGAGCGCCGAGAACGAGTCGTCGAACAGGTAGATCTCCGGCCGGTGCACCAGCGTCCGCGCGATGGCCAGGCGCTGGCGCTGGCCGCCCGACACGTTCGTGCCGCCCTGGGAGATCGGCTCGTCCAGCCCGCCCGGCATCGCCTCCACGAACTCGCGCGCCTGCGCCACCTCCAGCGCCCGCCACAGCTCCTCGTCGGTCGCGTCCGGCCTGCCGTAGCGCAGGTTGGAGGCGACCGTGCCGGTGAACAGGTACGGCGACTGCGGCACCAGGCCGACCGCCCGCGACAGCGCGTCCTGGTCGAGGTCGCGCACGTCCACGCCGTCCACCAGCACCTGGCCCGCGGTCGCGTCGAACAGCCGCGGGATCAGGTTGAGCAGCGTGGTCTTGCCGCTGCCGGTGCTCCCGATGATCGCGGTGGTACGGCCGGGCCGCGCCGCGAAGCTCACGCCGCAGAGCACCGGCTCCTCCGCGCCCGGGTAGCGGAAGTCCACCGACCGCAGTTCCAGCTCGCCGTCCTGGCGCTCCGGCACGACGGGGACCGCCGGCGGGTGCACGGTCGGCTCGGTCGCCAGCACCTCCTCGATGCGCTCGGCGCACACCTCGGCCCGCGGGATCATCATGAACATGAACATCGCCATCATCACCGACATGAGGATCTGCATGAGGTAGGAGATGACAGCGGTGAGCGCGCCCACCTCCATGGCCCCGTCGGCGATGCGGTGGCCGCCGAACCACACCACGGCGACGCTGGAGACGTTCACCACCATCATCACCATGGGGAACATCAGCGCCATCAGCCGCCCCACCTGCAGCGACACCTCGGTCAGCCGGTCGTTGTCCACGGCGAACCGCTCACGCTCGTACCGGTCGCGGACGAACGCCCTGATGACCCGGATGCCGGTGATCTGCTCGCGCAGCACCTGGTTGATCCGGTCGATGCGCTCCTGCATCGTGCGGAAGAGCGGGCGCATCCGCACCACGATCAGCGCGACCACGACGATCATCACCGGCAGCGCGACGAGCAGCAGCGACGACAGCGTCACGTCCTGCCGCAGCGCCAGCACGATGCCGCCGACGCACATGATCGGCGCGGCCACCATCATGGTGAACGCCATCAGCACCAGCAACTGGATCTGCTGCACGTCGTTCGTGGTCCGGGTGATCAGCGACGGCGCGCCGAACCTGCCGACCTCCTGCGCGGAGAAGTCCTGCACCCGGTGGAAGATCGCGGCCCGCAGGTCCCTGCCCAGGGCCATCGAGGTACGGGCGCCGTAGTAGACCGCCACGGTCGCGCAGACGATCTGGATGAGCGTCACGCCGAGCATCACCAGCCCGACGCGCATGATGTAACCGGTGTCGCCCTTGACGACGCCGTCGTCGATGATGTCGGCGTTGAGCGTGGGGAGATAGAGCGTGGCCAGCGTCTGCACGAACTGGAAGAGCACGACGAGCGCGATCTCTTTCCGGTACGGCCTGAGCTGGGCCCGCAACAGACGGAACAACATCAGCAGGGGCTCTCTCGGTCGGGGTCGGGTAAGGGCCTGACGAGCAGCCCGTCGAGCAGCACGGAGACGATCTCCTCGTCCTCCATGTCCGCGAAGCCGCCGGCGTGGTCGAAGCCGCGGTGCACGGACACCGCGGTCAGCATGAGCAGCAGCTGCGCCGCGGCCTCGGGCGAGCGCCGCAACCGGTCGCGATCGGGCTCCATCAGGGCGGCCAGCGCGGCCTCGATCCGGCGCCGGCCCTCCATCATGCGCTGCCCGAAGCCGGCGTCCTCGGCCATCAGCTCACGGGGCACGGACAGGAGGTTGGCGTTGGCCTTCATCCCCGCCCTGATCGTCGCGACCGCCTCGCGCAGCCGCTCGCGCAGCCCGTCCCGCGTGCCGATGGCCTGCAGCGCGTCCACGGCATGCCGCGGGTCGAAGGCGCTCATCAGCGCCGCCCGCAGCAGCGTCGCCTTGTCGGGGAAGACGCCGAAGATGGTGCCCTCGGCCACGCCCGCGGCCTCGGCGATCTGGCGGGTGCTCACCGCGGCGCCGTACTCCCGCAGCAGCGGGATGGTGGCGGCGATGAGCGCGGCCCGGCGGTCCTCCGGCGCCATCGCCGGCACCCTCCGCCTCTTGTTCATGCCCGGGAGCGTAATGAGCGAGTACTCACTCATTCAAGTGGTTTTATGGCGAGGACAGCGGGCGGGAATGTGGCCCTTTAGGCACGCACAGTAGTCATATGCGTTGCGAACTCGAGGTCGAGCAGCCGCCGACGATCACCTGGGGCCGCGCCGCCCCGTACTCGCCGGGCGGGGACGAGACGTGCGTGCTGCCCATGCCCGGCGTGATCCTCGCCCGGGCCGGCGAGCAGATCGAGCGGGTCCGCACGGCCTGGCGCGCCACCCGCTACGAACGCTTCCTCCCGGAGGCGAACCACGCCCTCCTGCACCGCTTCGCCGGCGCCCTCGCCCGCGTGCTCCCCACCGCGACCACCACCCCGTTCACCGTGGACGACCTCATCGCCGCCGGCCTCCTCCCCCGCCACCGCCGCCTCGTCACGACCCTCCTCCGCCTGCTGCGCGAACACGACCTGGCACACCCGTGGCCCGAGGACGGGTGCTCGTGGCCGGAGGGCAGGTGGCTTCTCACCAGCCCGGCCGACCCCGACGAGCTCACCCGCGAACTCCTCCAGCGGCACCCCGCCTTCCTCGCCGAAGTGGCGCTCAGCACCCGCGTGGGACGCCACCTCCCCGCCGTGCTGCGCGGCGAGCGCAACCCCCTCGACCTGCTCGATGACGGCCTCCTCCGGCACCTGTACGACGTCGCGCCGGTGTGCCGCTTCACCAACCGGGTGGCACGGGCCCTGCTCGGCCAGATCATCGCCGCCTGGCCGGGCGAGCGCACGTTGCGGGTGCTGGAAGTGGGCGCGGGCACCGGCGGAACCACCGCCGCCCTGCTCCCGCTCCTGCCGCCCCACCTCACCCGCTACACCCTCACCGACCCCAGCCCGCTCGCCTGCGCCGCCGCCCGGCACCGCTTCTCCGGCCACGGCTTCCTCGACCACCACCGGCTCGACCTCAACACCGACCCCACCTCCCAGGGCTTCACCTCCGGCGGCCACGACGTCGTGATCGCGGCCAACGCCCTGCACACCGCCCGGGACCTGCCCGCCGCGCTGGACCGCGTACGCAGCCTGCTCGCCCCCGGCGGGCACCTGCTGGCCATCGAGACCCACGACCCCGGCCCGCTGCTCGGCGCCTTCGGCACGCTGGAGCACGCCTGGCCCGCCGAGGACGACCCCCTGCGGCCGCGCACCGTGCTGCTGCGCCGCGAGCAGTGGCCGCCGCTGCTGCGCGAATGCGGCTTCACCCACATCGCCCGGGCCGGCGACGACACCCGCTCCGGCCGGGACGCCTTCTCCATCCTCCTGGCCGCCCGCCCCCGCGCCCGCACCCGCCCCCGCCCGCTCCCGCCCGCCGCCACGAAGACCCGCTGGATCATCGCCGCGGAATCCGAGAACGAGCTCCCCCTGGCCGACGCGGTCGCCCGCCTCCTGACCACACCGGACGGGAACACCACCCCGTCCGGACCCGCTCGAAACACCACAGCCGGCACCCCCGAAAGCGGCACCGCCGAAGACGGCACCACCAGAGGCAACGCGACCGGACGCGACGCGGGCACGGCGACGCGAGGCGGCGGGGGCGGCGCGGGCACGGCAACGCGAGGCGGCACGAGCGGCGTGACCGGAGACGGCGCGGGCTACGCGACCGGAGGCGCCGCGGGCGGCGTGGGGCGGGCGGTTGCGGTGCTCGCCGGGCAGGAACCCGAGCGGTGGCGGGACCTGGTGTCCGGCCGACCGGCCGACGAGAGAGTGGCCGTCACGTTCGTGCCCGCCGAACGCGCCCCCCACCCCGACAACGAGCCGCCACACGCGGGCACAGGCTCTGACGCAAGCGCGGGCGCGGGGGCGGGGGTGCTGCGAGCCATCGCACGGGCCTTCGACGCGCTCCCCGCATCCGTCAGGCGATCACTGTACGTCGTGACCCGCCCCTCCACCCCAGGACGACCACCCGCCCCCGCCGACGCGGCCATCCGGGAGGCCGCCAGGTCCATCGCCCGCGAGCACCCCGCCCTGCACCTTCCCCACATCACCCTGCACCCCGGCGAGACCCTGGCCGCCGACGCCCGCAGGCTGGCCCGCGAACTGCTGTCCACCCCGGGCGAGCACGAGATCGTCCTGACACCGAGAGGCCGCTTCGTCATCCGCGAGCTGCCCCACACCCCTCCCACCCCCTACGTCCTCGACCTCGAAGATTCCGACGACCCAGAACCCGCATGGATCCGCACCACCCCACCCCCACCCCCCGGCCCCGGCATGGTCACCGTCGAAGTACGCGCCGCCACCTTGCCCCCAGCCCCGGCAAGGAGGCCGGGCACCCGGCAGACCGGATGGTGGTCCTGCGCCGGCCTGGTCACCGCCGTGGGCGACGGCGTTTCCGGCATCAGACCGGGCGACCGCGCGGCCGGGCTCGCCCCCGGCGCGCCCGCCTCCCACGTCCTCACCTCGGCCCGCCTCCTCACCACCACCCCCGCGGGCACGACCGACGCCGAGGCCGCCACCGCGCCGCTGCCGAACCTGCACGCCCACCTCGCCCTGACCGTCCAGGCCAAGCTGTCACCGGACGAAACCCTGCTCCTGCACGACGACGCCACCGGCTTCGGCCTGGCCGCGCTGCGGCACGCCCGCCACTGCGGCGCCCGCGTCGTCGCCGCCGCCCGGACCCCGGCCCAGCGCGACCTCCTGCTCACCTTCGGCGCCTGGCGGGTGCTGGACGCCCTCGCCCCGGACGCGCCCCGCCGGGTGCTGGAGCTGACGGACGGCCGGGGCGCCGAGGTGATGGCGGGGCCCGCCCCGTCCGGCTGGGACCGGGCGCTGGCCACCGACGGGCGGTACGTGGAGCTCGGCGCCGCGGACCCGTCGGATCCGGACGTGTTCGCCGAGGTCATGGCCGGAGCGGCGCAGGACTGGTGCCTGCCGCTGCCGTACGGCGCCTATCCCGCGGCCCGCGTACGGGATGCCCTGGCGTCGATGCGGGAGGGCGCGACCCTCGGTGAGATCGTGCTCTGCTTCGACCCGGCAGACGGCCCGGCCCTTTACGAAGTAGATCACGAAGCATCACCGCCTGATCAAGGGCCCGGCTTTGTCTAGCATGGGACAGGGTTCGTGCGTGGAGGGAGGCCTGTGGAAGAGAGCGCGGCGCTGGCCCAGCTCGCCCGGCGGCTCGAAGAGGTGGTGAACGATCTGCGGGGACTCCCCGTGGACGTCGAACGACTGGAGGACAGCCCGCTCGTCCGGCAGCGGATCTCCGAGGCCGCGCTCTCCGCCGACGAGTTACGCGCCATGCAGCCGGTGGGGCTGCCCGACACGGCACGGGACGAGCGCACGACCCGGCGCGAGAACCTCGACGCCCTGGAACGCGGCATGCGGATGCGGACGATCGTGCACGCCGGCGTGCTGGACAAACCGCTCCACGCGGCGCGGATCAGGCAGTTGCACGCCGCCGGCGATCTGCATCGGGTGGTCGACGAGCCGATCCAGCAGTTGGTCATCTTCGACCGCACGGTGGCCTTCCTCCGGCCCACCCCCGTCGCCTACGCTCCCGGCGCGCTGGTGATCAGGCAGCAGAGCTTGATCACCGCCCTGATCGACCTGTTCGAGCGGACGTGGGCCAGGGCCAGGGACGTCACCGAGCCGACACACCGGCTGACCGCGAGGGAGCGCGAGGTGCTCGCGCTGATCGCCGAAGGGCGCTCCAACAGCGCCGTCGCCCGGGCGCTGTCGATCACGGAGGCGGCCGTGGGGAAGCACGTGGCCAGCCTGTTCGCCAAGCTGGAGATCCCGGCCACGGCCGACGACAACCGGCGGGTGCTGGCGGTGCTGGCCTACCTGCGGGGCACGGCCAGGTAGGGCCAGGCCGACCTCGCACTCGCCCCAGGGCCCGTGCGGGCGCGGCCCGGGGTGCCGTTCAATGATCGTCATGCAACGCATGACCGGACTGCTCATCGGCGCGATGTTCGGCGCCGTCTTCGTCTTCGTGAACACGCACGACCCGCTCAGCGGCACCGCCGTGCTCCTCCTCCGGGTGGCCGCCGGCCTGGCCGCGGCGGGCGTGCTCGCCCTGTGGTTCACCGCCGCCCGCGGGCAGCGCGACACCGGCGGCGCCCCGCGGGGAGCCATGTTCGGCCGGGGGTACCTCGCCGTCGTGGCCGCCGAGGCGGTCCTGCTGTTCGGCGGCCTGCGGGTGCTCGCCGCGCTGGGAGCTCCCGGGCAGGCCAACGTGGCGTGGGTCGCGCTGGTGGTCGGGGTGCACTTCGTCGCGCTGGCGCCGATCTGGAAGAGTTGGGACATCGCCGTCCCCGGCGCGGTTCTCACGCTGCTCGGCGTCGCGGGGCTCGTCCTCGCGCCGACGTCCGGGGCGGCCTGGGTGCCGTTCCTCAGCGGCGTGCTGTCGGGGATCGTGCTGCTGGCGGGCACCGTGACCGTGAGCTGGCGTACCGTGGCGGCCGGCACGCGCTGAAGCCCTGGCACCCGTCCGGCCGCGGCCCACAGCCGGACGCCGGTGGCCAGCCGGGCAGGGGCCAGCCAGGCAGGTGGCCAGCCGGGCAGGTGGCCAGCCGGGCAGGTGGCCAGCCGGGCTGGGCGGCCAGGCAGCCGGGCGGGCGGGCTGGGGGCGGGCGGCCGGGCGGCCGCTCGGCCCGTGATCCGGACGTCAGCAGGCCGCTGCCGCGTGGCGCATCAGGGGCTCGGCGGCGGTGCGCAGCTCGTCGCTGAACGGTGTGGGCCGCAGCGTGGCCGGGTCGAGGTTGACGTTCACCCGATAGCCGTCGGCGTGCACCACCTCCCGGTCGGGCGACAGCACGCGGAACCCGTACACACCGCTGGTGCGGCCCAGCCGTTCGATCCAGAAGTGCACCACGGGCTCGCCCGCGCCCACGATCGGCGCGTGGTAGGTCACCTTGAACTCCCGCACCGCCAGGAACACGTCCTTGAACACCGATCGCGCCGCATCGGGCGACCAGCCGAGACGCTGCCAGTACGCCCCGATGGCCCGCTCGACCAGCAACGCGTACCGGGAGTTGTGCAACAGGCCCATGGCGTCGAGATCGTCGAAATGCACCTGGACAGGCTCGTGCACGCCGTCTGCCATCATCATGATCAATCCTCCGGGAGAAGTGCGGGCTCGGGGCAGAGCGCGCGCAGCCGCTGCAGGACGGCGCGGCGGGCGTGGGCGAGGGCGGCGGGCCCGTCGTGCAGGCGGGAGTGGATGATCACCATTTCCCCGAGCGCGTCGATCTCGTACGCGAGCTGCGCCGGGTCCGCGCCCTCCACCAGCTCGCCCAGCTCCTTGGCCTGCGCCACCAGCCGCTGGATGAACTCCTGCCACTCGCCCATGGCGCGCGCGACGCGGTCGTGCACGGCTCCTGGCCGGTCGTCGAACTCGGCCTGCACGGTGAAGAAGAAGCATCCGCCCGGCAACACGCCGTCGCCGTAGAACCGCAGCCGCGCCTCGTGCAGCGCGAACAGCCGCCGCACCCCGGCCGGAGCGCTCATGGCGGGCGCCACGACGTGCTCCTTCCACTGGCGGGCGGCCCATTCGACGGCGTCGAGCTGCAGCTGCTCCTTGTCACGCCAATGAGCGAAAAATCCGGATTTGCTGGTGCCGGTGGCCGCCGCCAGCCGGCCCAGCGAGAGCCCGTCCAGCCCCTCGACGGAGGCCAGGCCCACCGCCTGCTCGAGAATCACCTCCCGGCTGCGCAACCCGCGCAGCCGCCGGCCGTCCTGCGTCATGCCGCCAAACTATACGAACGATCGGTCGTTTGTATAGTTGGGCGCCTGACCACGGGCCGGCGGCGCGCGCGTCACCCCCCGCCCTTGATCTGCCTGAGGATGCTCTCGTCCGTGATCTCCGTGTCCCTGGCCAGGAGAAGGGCCTTGCTGAGGATGAGCGCCAGCCGGTCGTCCTCCTCGAACGGGAGGAACAGCCGCTCGTCGCGGCGCTGCTCGGGCACGATGCACAGGTAGACGTCGCCCGGGTCCATGAGGATGTTGCCGCTGCCCACGTGGATCTTGTAGGTGCGCAGGTCGCCGCGGACGACCAGGAACCGGTCCGTGAGGGTGCAGCGCCCGCCGATGGCCGTGCGCGGCAGGATGCGGGCCAGGGCGTCGCGGCGGACCTCGCCCGAGGGCTGCAGCGGGCCGGTGGAGGTGTCGCGCCAGTAGGTCAGGTGGCGGTCGTGCCCGCGGTCGGCCCAGCGGGGGTCGGCCGCGATCGAGGTCACCGCCACGAACAGGTCGACGTCGCGCATGGCCTCGCTGAACACCAGCGGCGGCACCTCGGCCAGCGGCGCCTCCCGCCAGGCGCCCTCGTCGCCGCGCCGGTGGAAGCGGACCTGGTCGGTGGTGGCGTACTCGCCAGGCTCGTCGTAGAGGTAGTCGTGGTGGAACGACACCCGCCAGCGGCCCTCCGCCAGCACCCGGGTGGCCGCGTCCGTGTCACCGCCGTCCCACGGGCCGAGCATCCTGGACTCCCAGTTCCTGGCCCGGAACATCGCGTACAGCCGCCGGTAGTCGACCACGTGCGCGGCGAACCGGTTGGAGTAGGCGGCCGTCTCCTCCTCGGCCGGCGTCAGCGGGTAGACCTCGCGGAAGGCCTGCTTGAACGGCTGCCTGACCCGCCCCTCCGTCACGGCCTCCCGCCACCGGGCCACCTCCTCGGCGCCCGCCCGCGCCGGATGCCACAACCGCACCCGCCGCCCGTCCACCCCGCCGTGCACCGTGCCGCCAATCGCGCCACCAATCGCGCCGTCCACCGCGCCGACCACCGCGCCAGCCGCCTCCGGCCCGCCCGCGGCACCCAGCCCACCCTCCGCGCCCAGCCCGCCCGCCGCGCCGTCCTCCGCACCAGCCACCGCGCCGACCGCCTCCAACCGGCTCGCGGCACCCAGCCCACCCTCTGCGCCCAGCCCGCCCGCCGCGTCCGGTCCGTCCTCCGCGGCGAGCCCGGGTCCCGGCGCGAACGCGGGCGGCAGGGCCCGCCACTCGCCGGGAGCGGCCTCCACCTCCCAGATCAGCCGGGCCGCCACCGTGCCCGCGATCGGGTGCCCGGCGACCCGCTCGCGCCACGTCCCGTACGGCCACGACATCTCCCCCGCGAACCCGGCCTCCAGCGCCCGGCACAGCGTCGTCACCTGCCGCCGCACCTGCTTGACCAGCTCGCGCAGCCGCTTGACCTCCTCGGGATGTTCCCTGCGCACCGCCGCCGGCACGCTCTTGAGCGCCTTGCCGCCCTGCCACCAGCCCAGCTCGAACTCCCCGCCCGCGCCGGGCGAGACCACCGCCGTGTGCTCCCCCAGCGGCACCTCCAGCCGCCCTCCGGGGCCGAACCCCAGGTCCGGCATGCGGAAGGCCACCTCGACCCGATCGGCCAGCCCCGGCTCGGCCTTCTTGATCATGCGGTCGAGCTGCTTGACCACACCGGCGTGCCGGGTCGCCGCGCGGGCCGCGCGCAGCGCCGTGACGGCCTCGGGCGTCGGGAACCGCCCGACCGCCCTGCCGATCTCGAACAGCAGCGCCTGCGACGGCAGCGTCTTGGCCTTCGTGGGCGCGACGGCCACCCGGGTCAGCAGGCTGCCGAGCAGCTCGGGCAGCCACGGCGCGTCGCAGTGGAGCGCCAGCCTCGCTGCCCGGCCGAGCGCCGGCACCTCGGCCGCGCTGAACGCCTTGTCTGCACGGTACGGCAGCTCGCCCGCGTGGATCGCGGCCAGCCGCGCCTCGGCCGCCTCCAGCGCGGAACGGGCGAAGTCCGCGTACGGCGTCAGCGCCGCCAGCCGCTCCCAGACGCCGGGCAGCTCGGGCGGCGACCCGTACGAGCGGGGCCCCACCTCGGCCACCAGCGCCCTGCCCGCGGGATCGAGCCCCAGCACCACATCACGCTCGGCCACCGCCAGCGACCCCTGCGGCTCGTCCATCGGTCTCCCTTCCACGTCCATCCCGGCGACCCCGGCCACGGCCAGCAGCGCGTACGGCTCCTCGAACCGCGAGTGCGCCACCATGAACTCCGTCAGCACCCGCGCGATCCCGGCCAGCCCGGCCCGCGGCGCCCCGCCGGGGCACCGCAGCAGCGCGCCCGCCGCCAGGCACACGTCGGCCCACTGGCGCCTGTCCAGCCCGTCGGCCAGCGCCTCGTAGAGCGCGAGGCAGGACTCGGGGGTGAACTCCGGCTGCCGCCGCCTGACCTCGTCCTCGACGACACAGCGCATCGAGAAGGCGGGGCCCGTGCCCCGGGTCCGGTAGGCGAGCGGCAGCAGGTGGCCCAGATCGGCCGCCGTCAGCCGGGACGCGTCGGGCCACGGGTGGGGGTAGCCGAGGCCGGGCTCGGTCAGGTGACGGTGGAGGTACTGGGCTTCCGGGGAGAGCAGGTGGATCACGTTCACGGGTCAGCAGGTTGCCGCACCCGACCGACAAAAGCACGCCGCCGCAGGCCGAGCACGGTCTCGCGCTCCGCGCGACCCCTCGTCCGCCATGACCCGGGCCGCCGATCCGGCCCCCCGCCGTGATCCGACCCCCCGTGATCCGGCCATGATCCGGCCCCCGCCGTGATCCGGCCCCGCCATGCCCCAGCCCTCGCCATGCCCCTGGCCCCGTCATGGCCCGGGCCCCCGTCATGACCCGGGCCCTGTCAGGACGCGGGCCGGCAGGCGGTGCCCGGCGGCGGGAGCCTGAGGGTCGTCAGGTACCGGTTGACGTGGGCGGTGACGCAGCCGCTCAGGCCCTGGAGGTAGAGGGTGTGGCCGTGCCCCTCGTACCGGAGGGTCGCCGAGCCGGGCAGGTGACGGACGATGCTCTCGACCTCGGTGTGGTCGATCCAGCTCCCGACCCCCAGGAACGGCGGCAGCCCGGCGGCGGGCAGCGGGGCCGGCGGGTTCGTGACGGGCGCGGGCCAGCCGGCGCAGGCCAGCGGCCACCAGGAGCGCTGCCCCGCGAAGTTCGGCGAGAGCTCGCGCGCCCTCCGCAGTGCCTTCCGGTACACCTCGTAGCCGCCGTACCCCTTGCCGTCGAGGCAGTGCGTCATGTTCTGGCCGACGAGCGAGGGCACCTTGGGGCTGCCCGACGCCTGCCGCACGTAGTCGGCGAACCCGGCGGCGTCACCGGCCGCGGCCTGCTCGATCGCGTCGGCGAGCTGGACCCAGCGCGGGACGTCCGGCTCGGTGCCCGGCGCGGTGAAGCTGGGGGCGGCGGCCACCTTCAGGTCGAACCCGCTGTACGCGGCCCTGGCCGGATCGTTCTTCACCGGCACCGGCGACCGGTCCGCGGCGGCCACCAGCCGGCGCCACACCTCCCCTGCGTCCCGGCCGTGCAGCGCGCAGGCCGTGGCCGACCGGCACCAGGCGGCGAACCGCTCCATCTGCTGCTCCGCGACCGCGTAACGGCGGGGCTCGCCGGCCGCGGCGTCCTCGGCGTGGGCGACGGTGCCGTCCAGGACCATGGCGCGGACCCGGGAGGGGAACAGGCGGGCGTACGCGGTCGCGGGCGTCCCGCCGTAGGAGTTGGCCAGGAAGCTCAGCCGCTCCTCGCCCAGCGCGGCGCGGACGGCCTCGATGTCCCGGGCGACGGAGGCCGAGTCCATGTGGTCGAAGAGCTCGGGGTCGGCGGCGCGGCAGCGTTGCGCGTACTCGCGGTTGACCCGCTCCAGCGCCGCGTACTGGGCGCGATCCTGCGGCAGGGTGATCCAGGGTCCGGTGGCGAGGCACTCGTACGGCAGCGCCCCGCCGGGCTTGACGGTGTTGCGCGGCGCGAAGCTCACCACGTCGAACCGGTCGCGCACCTCCGCGAACCGCCCGTGGAACTGCTTCAGGTCGTCGATCCCCGACGCCCCGGGGCCGCCCGGGATCGAGAAGAGTGTGCCGATGCGGCGTTCCGCGCCTGAGGTCGGGAGCAGGCCGACCGGAATGTTGAGCTTCCGTCCTTCCGGGCGCTTCCAGTCCACCGGCACCTGTACGGTGGCGCAGCGCATGTCCCTGGGCGCGTCCTTGTCCGCGCACGGCCGCCAGGCGGGCGCGTCACCCGCGCCACGCGCCGCTGCCCCGCTCCCGGCGGACGGCTCCGGCCCCGATGACCCGCTCACGGTGGACGGCTCCGACCCTGACGAGCCGCTCACGGTGGACGGTTCCGAGCCCGGCGAGCCGCTCACGGTGGGCAGAGCCACCAGTCCTGGCGAGTCGCCCGGAGCCATCAGCCCGTTCGCGGGCCGCTCGGCCAGCGCCGGCGAGCCGGCGGCGGCGGGCACCGCCACCAGCCCCGTCACCAGCGTCGCGACCACCCCCACGGCCAGGGCCCGCACCTTGCGCCCCCTGGACGCGATCCCCGCCGCCCCCGCCGCCAGTGCCGCGGCGACGTGGGCGGCCAGCAGCCCGGCCGCCGCCTGCGGGGCGAGCACGCCGCCGCCCACCCCGGCGATCTGCTGCGGCAGGCTCTCGAACAGGTACGACCCGGCCTGCGCCCGCACCGGCGACGGCAGGACCCGGACGGCGAACGGCACCACCAGGAAGATCATGACGAGCGCGACCACGGCGCCTGGGGTGGAGTGGATGGCCGCTCCCACGCCCAGCCCGATCAGCGCCGCCGCCGTCATGGACAGCCCGGAGACGACGACCGAGGTGAGCACGCCCGGCTCGGACAGCCCGGTGCCCAGGGTCCGGCCGTCGAGCAGGATCTGACCGGCGCGGTCGCCGAGGACGGCCTGCGCGGACAGGTGCATGGCGAACGCCAGGACCTGCCCGCCGGCCAGGGTGACGGCGGCCAGCCCCGGCGCCTTGGCGAACAGGAGGAGCTGCCGCCGCGGCACCGCCACCAGGCTCGTGCGGATCATGCCGGTGGCGTACTCGGAGGTGACGGTGAGCGCGCCCAGCGTGCCGAACACGAAGTACGCGACCGGCAGCCCGGTGCCCAGGCCGTCGCCGTTGCTGGTGAAACGCAGCCGCTCCGCCGGCGTCTGGGCGTCGTACCCGCGGATCATCAGGTACGCCACCCCCGCGCAGACCAGCACCGCGAGGAGGGAGGCGGCCAGCAGGTAGCCGTTCGAGCGGAGCGAGCGGAGCTTGTGCCATTCGGAGGCGATCACGTCGATCATCGGGCCGCCTCCGTGACCGGACGGCGGGCGCCGTACTCGACGCTGTCCTCGGTGAGCTCCATGAACGCCTCCTCCAGGGAGGCGCTGCGCGGCGTGAGCTCCCGGAGCGCGATCCCCGCCCGCAGCGCGAGGTCACCGATGGCGGCCGCGTCCGCACCCCGCACGAGCAGAACCCCTCCCGCGCCGGCATCCGCCCGCCTCGGCTCCTCCGTGGTCACCGGCCGGCCCGGGTCCTCGGTGGTCACCGGCCGGGCCGGCTCCTCGGTGGTCACCGTGGCGCCGCGGGCGCGCAGGAGCTGCGCGAGCCGGTCCGGGTCCGCGGCGCGTACCAGCACGTCGCGGCGGAAGCGGCCGGCGAGCGCGTCCGTGGTCGTGTCGGCGATCAGCCGGCCGCGGCCGATGACGACGACGTGGTCGGCGGTCAGCGCCAGCTCGTTCATCAGGTGGCTGGACAGCAGGACGGTGCGGCCCTCGGCCGCGAGTGAGCGCAGCAGGTCGCGGATCCAGCGGATGCCCTCCGGGTCCAGCCCGTTCAGCGGCTCGTCGAACATCAGCACCGCCGGATCCCCGAGCAGCGCCGCCGCGATGCCCAGCCGCTGCTTCATCCCCAGGGAGAACCCGCCGATGCGCCTGTCCGCGACCTCCGCCAGCCCGGCCTGGCCGAGCACGGCGGCGACCCGGCGGGGGCCGATGCCGTTGCTGCGCGCCAGGCAGCCGAGGTGGGCGCGGGCGGTCCGGCCGCCGTGCACCGCCCCGGCGTCGAGCAGCGCGCCCATCGTGAGCATGGGGCGGCGCAGCGACGCGTACGGGCGGCCGTCCACCAGCGTCTCGCCGGCGTCGGGGATCTCCAGCCCGAGCACGGCCCGCATGGTCGTGGACTTGCCCGCCCCGTTCGGGCCCAGGAAACCGGTCACCAAGCCCGGTTTCACGGTGAAGGTCAGGTCGTCCACGGCGACCGTGCCGCCGTACCGCATGGTCAGGCCCCTCACTTCGATCACGTCTCTCCCTCGTCGTCCGCGTCGGCCCGCCCGGTGTCGGGCGGGCGGCGTGACCAGAGTGGCGGCCGGGAAGCCCTGCCTCCATGGGCGTCCGCCTACCGGCCCGGGTGGAAAATCGCCACCTCTGGGGTGGGGCCAGCCCCACCGCCTTCCGCTCGCGGGCAGGGCAGACTGCATGGGTGATCCGGACACGACCCGCGACCGGCGGCGACACGACGCCGAGTACTGCCAAGGCGCCGTCGACTCATGCACGCAGGCTGGTGAGGGGCCTGGCCGGGCGGGTGGCCGGAGCCGTCGCCGGCCTGGCGGAGCTGGTGCTGAACGCCGTCACCGGGCTGGTCGCGCTCGCGTTGCTGGTGCTGCTGGGGTTGAGCGCCGCCCTGGCGCCGGTGGCCGGTGCCGTGCCGCTCTCCCGTACGCTCGCCCTGGCCCGCCGCCTGGCCACGTCCCACCGCCGCCGGGCGGACCGGCCCCCGCGCGAGCCGTCACCACCGGCTCCCACCACCCGCCGCACCCTGCTCTGGCTGGCCGTGCACGGCGTGGCGGGCCCCGCTCCCCTGGCGGCGACGTGGGCGATGCTCACCGCCCTGGACTACGTCTTCTTCAGGCTGCACCCGCTGGAGCAGAGCTCGCTGAACACGTTCGCGCTGAGCCTGTCCATCGCGGCCATCGCCGTGGTCATCCTCATGTCCGTGTCCCTGTTCCGCACCGGCCAGGCCCGGCTGGCCCGGCTCCTGCTCGACCCGCCGCAGACCCCGGACGCCCGCATCCGGGAGCTGACCGAGTCGCGGGCCGCGGTGGTGGACGCGCGCGCCGCCGAGCTGCGCCGCATCGAGCGGGACCTGCACGACGGCGCCCAGGCCAAGCTGATCGCCATCCGCATGCACCTGGGCCTGGCGCGCGGCTGCCGCGACCCCGACGAGCTGCGGCGGGTGATCGACGAGGCGCGGCAGGTCGCCGGCGAGGCCCTGACGGACCTGCGCGACCTGGTACGCGGCATCCATCCCCCGGTGCTGGCCGATCGCGGCCTGGCGGGCGCCATCGAGGCGTCCGCGCTGCTCTGCCCCGTGCCGGTCACGCTCGACCTCGACCTGCGCGACCGGCTGCAGCCGCCCGTCGAGTCCGCCGTGTACTTCGCCGCCGCCGAGGCCCTGACGAACGTGACCAAGCACAGCGGCGCCTCCCACGCCTGGGTACGCCTGCGGCACAACGCCGGTGTGCTCCGCCTGACCGTGGGCGACGACGGCCACGGCGGCGCCCGCCGCGACGCCGGCACCGGCCTGCTCGGCATCGAGAACCGCCTGTCCGCCTTCGACGGCTCGCTCACCGTGAGCAGCCCACCCGGCGGCCCCACCGAACTGATCATGGAGCTTCCGTGCGCGTTGTCATCGCCGAAGACCTCGCACTCCTGAGGGACGGCCTGGTCCGCCTGCTGTCGGCGAACGGCTTCGAGGTGGTGCAGGCCGTCGACAACGCCCCCATGCTGCTGCGGGCCCTGGTCGAGCACCGCCCGGACGTGGCCGTGATCGACGTGCGGCTGCCGCCCGGCTTCACCGACGAGGGGCTGCGCACCGCGCTGGAGGCCCGCCGCCGCGTCCCGGGGCTGCCCGTGCTGATCCTGTCGCAGTACGTGGAGCAGCTCTACGCCAGGGAGCTGCTGTCCGACCGCTCCGGCGGCGTCGGCTACCTGCTGAAGGACCGGATCGGGGACGTCGACCGGTTCGTGGACGCCGTCCGCCAGGTCGCCGCCGGCGGCACCGCGATGGACCCGGAGGTCGTCACCCAGCTCCTGACCCGCCGGGGCCGGGACGAGCCGCTGGCCACGCTCACCCCGCGCGAGCGCGAGGTGCTGGAGCTGATGGCCGAGGGCCTGTCCAACCTGGCCATCGCCGCCCGCTTCCAGGTCACCGACAAGGCGATCGCCAAGCACACGAACAACATCTTCACCAAGCTCGGCCTGCCCCCGTCCGACGACCACCACCGGCGCGTCATGGCGGTCCTGGCCTACCTGCAGTCCACCCCGTCCGCGAGCCGTCGCACGTAGCGGGTGCCGTTCACCCGGCGTCGGCGCGCGGGGCCTGGAAACGCTCGTAGTTGGCGACGGTCGACAACGAGCGCGGCTCGGCCCGGTCGAGGTACAGGACGCCGTTCAGGTGGTCGGTCTCGTGCTGGGCGATGCGCGCCGGCCAGCCGGACAGCTCCATCTCGTACGGGCGCCCGCTGCCGTCGGCGGCCGACAGCCGGACCAGTGCATGCCGCGGGACGACGGCGGTCAGTCCCTCGACGCTCAGGCAACCCTCGTAGAAGGCGTGGTAGCGGGACCCGAGAGGGGTCACGACGGGGTTGACGAGCTCCAGCGGCGGCTGCGGCGCGCGCTCCCGCTCGGCGGCGACCCCCGCCGGCACCTCGGCGGGATCCTCGATGACCGCCAGCGCCAGGGGGATGCCGACCTGCGGAGCGGCCAGCCCCACGCCCACGCCCGGCAGGTGCCGGAACATCGCGTCGAGCAACTCGCGCAGCAGGGTGTCGGGGAGCTGGCCGTCGTACGGCTCGGCCCGGCGGCGCAGCACCGGGTCGCCGACCTGCGTGACGGACCAGGGCCTGGGCGCCGCCAGCAGGGCCTGCACCTGCTCGACCAGCTTCGCACCGCCGCTCATCGCACGCCTCCCGCCGCACCCGGGCGCCGCCCGCCGCCGGAGGTGTAATCGTGTTCCATGCGAGGGGTCCTTCCGTGCGGTGGCCGTTCATGGTCGCTGAGCAGACGGTAGAGCATGGGTGCGCCGCGGCGCACCACCCCCCGGCCCCTTCGCCCCCGCTGAAGGGGCCGGCTCAGCGGCTTGGCAGCTCCGCCGGAGCCTCGTTCTCCGGAGGCGTCGCCGCGGCCTCGGGCGGCGCGCCCGTCAGCGGCGTGGTGTCGTGGTACCTGACCTCGTACACCCGCTCCGTGAACCGCCACCCGTCGCCGGTCCGCCGGTACCGGTCGTGGTAGATCGCGAAGTTGGACTCCGCCCGCCCATCACGCAACCGCCCGAGCTCCTGCATGTACGCGCGGCCGGTCGCGGTGTCCCCCTCGATCCGGATCACGCCCGGATGCGTCGTCTGCACCAGGAACTCCACGAAGCCCGGCACCCGCCGCCCCCACGTGCGGATCTCCTCGGGGCCGGCGAGCTCGGCCGGGATGTTGGGCATCCGCAGCACGCCGTCCGGCGTGAACAGTGACGCCAGGCGGTCGTAGTCACGCATCATCGCCGCGTCGGTGAACTCGCCGCGCAGCGCCTCGATCTCGACGCGGTCGGCGATGGCCTGAAAATCGTTCATCGGTTTTCCTGCTCGCTGGATGGTGTGTCCTTCTCAGCAGTACGACGCCGCGACGCCGCGGAATGTGAGGTGGCCGCCGGCCGGCGCGCGATCGGCTGACGGCGTGGCGCCGGTTGTGCAAGCCTTTGCCCATGCTGCCGAACGAGGTGGAACGTGCGGTCTCCCGCTACCTGTCCGTGGCCGACCGGCTGGTTCCGGGGCGGGTCCGCGGGTTCTACGTCGTCGGCTCGGTCGCGCTGGGCGCCTGGCAGGCGGGCCGCAGCGACATCGACTTCGTCGCCGCGCTGGACGGTGACCTCGGCGAGCGCGACCTGCGCTGGCTGTCCCTGCTGCACAAGGCCGGCAACGTGCCGGCGGCCTGGCAGGCGCTCGTCCGGGCCCGCCCGGCCATCCCGGGCACGCTGAACGGCGTCTTCGTCGCGGCGGGCGACCTGGGCGAGCCGGTCACGCGCATCCGCCCCGTCGCCTCGCACAGCGGGTCGTCCTTCAAGCGGGGGCGAGGGTTCGAGGCGAACCCGGTGGTGTGGAAGGTGCTCCTGGAGAAGGGCGTCACGGTACGTGGCCCCGCCCCGGGCGAGCTGGGCCTCGACCCCGAGCCGGGCAAGCTTCGCGAGTGGAATCTGCGGCAGCTGCACGGCCACTTCACCACCTGGGCCGACAGGGCGCTGTCGAGCAGGCCCCCGCGCAAGCCGCTGCAGCCTGCCCATCGGGTGGCGCTGGCCACGGTGCTGTCGCCTCCCCGGCTGCACCACACGATCGTGACGGGGGAGGTGATCTCGAAGGAGGCCGCGGCGGAGTACGCGCTGGACACCTTCGAGGCGCGCTGGCACCCGCTGATCCGTCTCGCGCTGGCCCGGCGGCTCGGGCTGCCGGCGCCCGCCGGCGGCGACGCGTCCCTGGCCGATCGGCGCGCGCTGCCCCGGCTGGTAGGCGAGTTCATGCGCGAGGTGATCGCGAGCGCGGGATCCAGAGTGTGATCGTCTTCGCCGGGCCCGGCTCACGGCTCCTGGCCGCGTTCGGTTTGAGCAGGTCGATCCCGCAGCCGGCCGCGGCGGCGGAGAGCCCGGTTCAGGAGCGGGCGGCGGCTGCGCTCCGCTCCGGGGGTTCGAGCGGCGTGTCCGCGCATGTCGTCAATGTCGCGGGCCAGGGCGAGGAACGGCTGAAGGGCTCCTTTGAAATGGCCTGCCCGGCGGCTTCGCGCTTTATCCCGGCGTATGCGGCCCCCTAAAGTCCCCCTGGCGCGGGCATGAGGAAAGGCCCCCTATTGAAGGGGCCTTTCCCGGGCCAATCTAGTGCGCGGCCTCGTACTTCTGGATCACAGAAGAGGCGATGCGGCCGCGCTCGCTGACCGGCAGGCCGTGCGCCTTCGCCCACTGCCGGATCTCCTGGCTCTTCTCCTTGCTCATGGCCCGCGTCGCGCCGCCGGTGGTGCGGCGGACGCGAGGCCGCGACGTGTGGGTCGTCTCGTCGCGGCGCGCCTTGGCGATGAAGGGCGCCAGGGCCGCGCGTAGCCTGTCCTCGTTCTCGGGCTTCAGATCCATGACGAACCGGTCACCCTTGATGCTGAAGGAGACGGGGTTCTCGTCCTCCATGGGGGAGCCGTCGAAGTCGTCCGTGATCGTTTCAATCAACCTCTTGGCCATGCTGGCACTCCAATTCAGCCCCAGGTTGTGCGGTACTGTAGCGCTCTGCGCGATGCCGTCAAGCCGTATCGAGATTTACCGGAAATTTTCTGTGCGCGGACGGGCGGACCAGCATGAGTTCGCCTTGGTCATTCTACCTAAATAAATCTCCGTACCGGAAGATTCAGTCTTCAACCGTGCCGCTTTGAGCAGCCGGTCGTTTCATTGGAACCCGGCTGCCCGCACCCCGGCAGGCCTCCCTGCACCGCTTTTCGGGTATGTCGTTTTGGACTTTTCGACCGCTCGCCCGCTGTGATGAATGCGGCAGGCGAAGTAATTTGCAGCCATGCACAGGTCATGGGGCGCAAGTGCCCTGCCGCGCAAGACCGCTCGCTCATCCGTTGCCGCCGCCGTCCTCACCGCCGTCCTGGCTGCCGTGCCTGCCGCCGGCTGGGCCGGCTCGCCTGCCGCGCACGCGTCCGACGGCGCGTCCCCGGCTCCCGACCCGGTCGTCGTCTGGGACAGGAACGCCCAGACGGCCATCTACGAGGTCGCCGGCCAGCCGCCGCAGGTCACCGCGCGCAGCTTCGCGATGGTGCACGGGGCCGTCTACGACGCGGTGAACGCGATCGCGGGCAGCCCGTACCAGCCTTACCTGGTCGCGCCGCGCGCCACCGGGCGCGAGTCGACGAGCGCGGCCGTCGCCACCGCGAGTCACCTCGTGCTGGACGCCCTCTTCCCCGCCCAGCACGACCGGCTGCGGGCCCAGTACGACGAGGCCCTGGCGGAGATCCCCGACGGCAGCGCCAAGCAGCAGGGCGTGGCCATCGGCACCCGCACGGCCACCGCGATGATCGCCACGCGGAAGGACGACGGGGCGTTCGGCGATCAGACCTGGCCCGTGGGCACCCGGCCGGGCCAGTGGCGGCCCGCGCCTCCCGCCTTCGCCTCGGACGGCGCCTGGTTCGGGCACGTCAAACCGTTCGTCATCCCCAGCGCGTCCATGTTCCGCACCTCGGGCCCGCCCGCGCTCACCGGCCGCCGCTACGCCCGCGACCTGAACGAGGTCAAGTCGATCGGCTCGGCCACCAGCACCGTCCGCACGGCCGACCAGACGCAGGCCGCCGTCTGGTGGCACGACCGGCGGCTGACCGAATGGGAGATCAAGCGGCAGCTCGCGACGTCCCAGCGGCTGGACACGCTGCGGACGGCGCGCATGTTCGCGATGACGAACCTGGCCGAGGCCGACGCCACCATCGCGTGCTTCAACGAGAAGGCGGCGTGGAACTCCTGGCGGCCCGTCACCGCGATCCGGCTGGCCGGCGACGACGGCAACCCGGTGACGTCCCCCGATCCCGGGTGGACGCCGCTGCTCGGCACGCCGCCGCACCCGGACTACACCTCCGGGCACACCTGCTACACGGCGGCGAGCATGTCGGCGCTGACCCACTTCTTCGGGCGCGACGACCTGCCGTTCAGCGGCTACAGCGCCGACTCGGGGACCACGCGGCACTTCCGGAGCTTCTCGCAGGCGCTGGCCGAGGTGATCGAGGCCCGGGTGTGGGGCGGCGTCCACACGCGGTCGGCGGACGTGGCGGGGGCGAGGATCGGGAAGAACGTCACGGCCTACGTGGTCGCCCACGAGTTCCGGCCGAGGCCCTGACGCCGCCGCGCCGCGCACCGGCACCGGTGCGCGGCACCGCAGGCCGCCTTCCGGCCGAGACCCTGATGCCGCCGCGCCCGCGCCCGGTCATCCGGCGAAGTCGACGTCCTTCGTCTCGACCGTCCCGCCCGTGCGCCCCGGCGCCGTCTGGTACCTCCAGTAGAGGTTGGTGTGCGCGATCACCTTGTCGGGCGTGGGCGCGCCCCACTTCGACATGTCCTCGGTCGTGTGAGCGTCGCTGACGAGGATCGCGTCGTATCCCCTGACGAGCGCGCCGTGCAGCGTCGAGCGGATGCAGACGTCGGTCTGCGCGCCGGCGACCACCAGCCGCCCGGCCCCGAGCCCCTCCAGCACGCTCTCCAGCGTGGTGTCCTCGAAGGCGTCGGGGTAGCTCTTCTCGACCAGCGGCTCGTCGTCGCCCCTGCTCAGCTCGGGCACGATCCGCCACTCCTCGCTCTGCCTCGGGAGCTCCTCGTCGTTGTGCTGCACCCAGACGACGGGGACCTGCTCGACCCGCGCCCTGCCGACCAGGCTCGCCACGTTGGCCACCACCGCGTCGCGCTCGTGGGCCGCCGCCACGACGCCGTTCTGCACGTCGATGACGAGGAGCGCGGTCTTCGGCCGGTTCTCCAGTGTGGTCATGTTGCCCCCTTGGACGGTGTTTGTCGTGCATGACCGTACAACTACGGCTCCGCGTACGGAAGTTGACGGCTCCGGCTCGCCCAGGTGGAGGAAGAACCCGCTCGACATACCTGCGACATACCGGAAGGTCGTAGCGTGGCGTACCGCACACCCACCGGCTGCGGGCGTGGGTGCACGACGGGGGCCCCGGCGTACCGGCTCCTACGATCCGTTACAGTCGAGCGGCCCGTAGACGGCCGCTGGGGCACCCGTCGTGAGCGCCCAGTACCTGTCGCCGTAAGACCAGTGCCACCACTCGGTCGGGTAGTTGGTGAAACCTGCCGCGCTCATGGCCTGAGCGAGCAGGCGCCTGTTGGCTCGCGGCCGGGAGGGGAGCGCCGGATGGTGCGTGCAGCAGGCGCCACCGCTCTCCTCCGGTCCGGCGTTCACGGGGGTGATCGTCCGGCTGTGCGGCCTGCTGCCCCTCGCGGTGCGGACCGTGGGCGCGCGGCTGGCCACGCGGCGGCACTGGCCCCTGGCCACCATGGCCGCCAGGCTCACCGACGAGCGCCGCAGGCTGGACGAGCTCACCGCCGGGGACGTGGAGGTCCGGGCCAGTGTCAGCCTGAGCTACCGGCTGCTGGACGAGCAGGGCAGGACGGCCTTTGGCCGCCTCGGTCTCCTGAGGGTGCCCGACTTCGCGCCGTGGATCGTCGCCCCGCTCGACGTGCCGGTGAAGGACGCCGAGGCGCCCTGTCTCATCGTGGCCGTGTCCCGCGCCGCGGCGCTGAACCTGGACGTCGCCGCCTGCGACCTGGCCGCGGCGCTGTCCTTCTCGCACGTCTTCAACGCCAACCGGCTGAGCGAGTGGCACAGCCACGAGGCCGCGCTGGCAGCCGCCCGGCGCGCCGTGCGGGCCGGGTGGAGGTCCACCCGGCCCGCACAGGGCTGGACATGGTTCGGGCCCGCACCCGGTAGCGGGTGCGGGCCCGAACTGAGGCCGCGTCAGGTCAGGCGGCCACGATGTTCTCGGCCTGCGGGCCCTTCTGGCCCTGGACGATGTCGAAGGACACCTTCTGGCCCTCGTGCAGCTCACGGTAGCCGCCGTTGGCGACGATGTTGGAGTAGTGCGCGAAGACGTCGGCGCCGCCGCCGTCCTGCTCGATGAAGCCGAAGCCCTTTTCCGAGTTGAACCACTTGACGGTTCCGGATGCCATGGCGATCTCCTTAAAGAGATACGGAGTGACGCGATCCGCACCGTGCGGATCGCGGTGTCGCCGTGATGAAAGCCCATCCGGAGATGACCGGAAACACAAAACGCACCTGGAAACACTTCTGCCAGGTGCGTACGAAGTCTTTTATGGGTACAACAACTGCAACACTCATCAGTCTAGCACAGGTTTCCCGAGCACTGGACCACCCCTCGCACAGGGCGAGATTCGGCCGCCGGCGGGCGCCTTCGAGGCCACCCGCCGGGGGGTTCCGCACGAGCACGAGCCCCGCTGTTGTCAGGCTTTCTCGTGTGCGAGGGCCCGTGCGGGCGTCAGCCGCGTGGACAGGGCCCAGCGGCCGGGGCCGAAGACGGCGATGAGCAGGAAGCCCCAGCAGAAGAGGGCGGCCTTCTCGCCGCCGTTCTCGATCGGGAACAGCGCTTGGGGCTGGTGAACGACGAAGTAGGCGTAGGCCATGGTGCCCGAGCAGATGACGGCGGCGGCGCGGGTGGCCACCCCGAGGACGACGAGGGTACCGGCGACCAGCTCGATGACCGCGGCCCACCACCCGGGCCACTGCCCGAAGCTCGGCGCCGGGCCCTGGGGGCCGCCCAATACGTTGAAAAGGGTCGCCGCGCCGTGACAGGCGAACAATAATCCGGTCACGAAACGGTAGCAGGCGAGGAAAAGCCCCTGCTGTTTGAGCAGCGTATCCACGACGACGTCCTTTCCATCGAGGCGAATCCGGGAGCAACGTTTGGGAGCGCTCCCACAAGCTTCGAGAGATGGGGCGTCCGGTGTCAAACATGAGCCATCCGCGAAACACCGCTCATAAACGCGTCGGACGTGCCCTACATGGTCGGACGCCCGCTTCCTAAAACTTTCTTGACCATGAAATTTTCACCCCGTGGACGAGATCCGCCCGAGCAGCGGGCGCGGTACCGGCGTCAACCGGATCACGGTGGAGAAGTCGGCAAGGCGCCGGCACCTGCCTCGCCGTCGAGGTTGGGAAGCATCCGCGCGCCTTCGTATGATCGCCGCCACCGGCGTTCCGGGTTTCGGGAGGAGTCGCCGAAGGCCGGAAACAGCCGTGGAGCCCCGGCAGAAGAGCTCTCACCACAAAACTCAGCGGGCTGGTCGTCCAGATAGTTGCGCTCGATCGACCATTCCCGCGCCAGGTGTCTCCTTCTTCTCTTTCTTCGATGACAAGTTCGTCGCTACTGCTGATGCCGGTTCTGCGGTAGAAACTGCATCACCCTTTCCGGAGTGGGAGGCGTGGGATGCGGTTGTGGCCGATCAGTGAGAAGCGCGCGGCGCGGGTGGTGGCGGCGACGTACGGGACCGGACTGCGCGCCGAGTTCCTCCTTGTGCACCGGTTGTTCGAGAGCTACCGCGACTCGGACCCGGACGGCTCACTGCTCGCCCGCGCCTATCAGGACGGGGTCGATGGGGCTCGGGATGAGTAGCGGTGCGGCGCGCGCCACAAGGTCAGCCGGCGAGTGACCGCGCTCCTTCCCCGCTCGCTCCACGTCGAGCACGATGAGTTTCGCCGAAGTTTCCGGTCTGTACCGGCAGACCCGATCGACCGAACCCAAGGAGGGCCTCATGGCCGCCACCTACACCTTCGACGTCTTCTCCAGCCTCGACGGCTTCGGCGCCGCCGGCGGCAACTGGACCGGCTACTGGGGCAAGCAGGGCCCCGAGCTGCTCGACCACCGCCTCGCCGTGTACGAGCAGGAGCAGCGCATGGTCTTCGGGGCCAACACGTACCGGGCCTTCGCGCGGATGCTGGCCTCGAGCACCGAGGAGTCCGAGGTGCGTGACCCCTGGGTGACCCGGATGCGGAACCTGCCGGCGACGGTGGTGTCGAACACGCTGGAAGGATCCCTCGACTGGCCGGGCGCGACCATCGCGCGCGGCGACGCCGTCGACGTCGTCGCCCGGCTCAAGGAGGAGTCCGACGTGCCGTTGCGCTCGCACGGCAGCCTGTCGCTGAACCGGGCGCTGATGGCCGCCGGTCTGGTGGACCGCGTCCAGGTGACGCTCTTCCCCGTGATCACCGGTCAGACCGGGCTGGACCCGATCTTCCAGGGCGGGGCCGACTTCGACCTCGAGCTGATCGAGTGCCGGACGCTCGACGGCCGCGTCCAGGAGCTCGTCTACCGGCCCAGCCTGCATGTCTGAGCCGCCCTGTGGCGTCCGGCCCTGAACAGCTGAGGTTTTCCGCAGGACGGCCGGGCGGAGCACCGCATTCCGCCGGGAAGCCGATCTCCCTAGCGTTGATCACATGATGCAGACACTGATGAACGTGCTGGTGGCGGCGACCGTGGCGGCCGGCGGGCAGGACCTCGGGGTGGGCCAGGAGCTGGAGCGGATCGTGGCGGGCAAGGGCGCGACGGCCGCGCTGGCGCGCGTCTCCGACGGCAACCGGACCTGGACGGGCGCCGCCGGCGTGCGGGACGTCGAGCGCGGCGGGCGGCCCTCCCCCAACGGCTACTTCCGGATCGGCAGCGTGACCAAGACCTTCGTCGCGACCGTGGTGCTCCAGCTCGCGGACGAGGGCAAGGTACGGCTCGACGACCCCATCGACGAGTACCTGCCGGGCCTGGTGCCGGACGGCGAGCGCGTCACGGTCCGCCAGATCCTCAACCACACCAGCCACCTGTACGACTACATGAGCGAGCCGGGTTACTCGACCAACCGGTGGCGCGGCGAGGCCCGGTTCCGCTCCTACCAGCCGCGCGAGCTGCTGAAGGTGGCCTTCGCCAAGAAGCTGCCCGACGACGGCAGGTGGCACTACTCCAACACCAACTACGTGGTGCTCGGGCTGCTGGTCGAGAAGCTGACCGGCAACCCGTACGGGCAGGAGGTCGAGCGCCGCATCCTGCGCCCGCTGAAGCTGCGCCACACGCTGGTGCCGGGCGACCGGGCGGGGCTGCCGTCGCCGCACGCCAAGGGGTACGAGCCGCTGCCCGAGCTGGTGGACGCGACCCGGATGAACCCCTCTCTCGACTGGGCGGCCGGAGAGATGATCTCGACCACGGCCGACCTGGAACGCTTCATGTCCGCCCTGCTGAGCGGCAAGCTGACCAGCGCCGCGTCGCTGCGGGCCATGCGCACGACCGTCGAGACCGGGGCCGGGTTCGCCTACGGGCTCGGGTTGCAGGCGTACAAGCTGCCGTGCGGCACCGTGTGGGGGCACAGCGGCGAGCTGATCGGCTACCTGACGTTCGCGTTCCGCTCGGACTCCGGCAAGTCGCTCACCATGTCGTTCAACCCCTCGACGCGCAACCCGTCCACCGAGGAGGTCATGGGGATCGCCGTCAGGACCTTCTGCGGGTCCTGAGCGCGGTGTCGGCCCCGGGCGGGCCGCGACCCGGCTAGCCGAGCTGCTCGGACAGCCCGACGATGATGCCCTCGGGGCCGCGGACGTAGCAGAGCCGGTAGCTGTCCTCGTACCGCGCCAGCTCGCCGACCAGCTCGGCGCCGTGGGTGCGCAGGCGGGCGACGACGTCCTCGATGTCGTCGACGGCGAACATGATGCGGCGGATGCCCAGCGTGTTCGCCGGCGCCTGCTTGGGCGCCGGGCTGATCGCCTCCGGCGTGTGGAACCTCGCCAGCTCGATGCGACCGTGGCCGTCCGGGGTCCGCAGCATGGCCACGTCCTGCCGGACGCCGTCGATCGCGATGATCTGGTCCACCCAACGTCCCTCGACGGGGCCCCTGCCCTCCAGCTCCATGCCGAGTTCGACGAAGAACGCGATGACCGCGTCGAGGTCGTCGACGACGATGAGGACGTTGTCCATCCGCTGGATCGTCATGCTGTGCCTCCCTTGTCCGGTGCGGCCGCGGTGGCCGCATCCGCCCCTGGGACGGAGCCGCCGGGCCGTTCTCGACATGGTGGCAGCGGCATGGGGCCTGCCGTCACCGTGCCGTGGTCGTCATCGCGGCCGCCAGCAGCGTGCGCAGTGTCGCCAGCGCCCTGTCCGGGTCGACGAGGTCGGGCGCCAGCAGCCACTGCTGGTGCACGCCGATCCCGGCCCCGATGATCACCGTGGCCAGCGCGTCGGCGGGCAGTTCCGGCGGCAGCGGCAGACGTTCGAGCGACCGCCTGCAGTGCTCGCGCAGGGTGTTGTGGATCTCCACGTACCGGCCCTGGATCGGCGAGCCCGGCTCCAGCGCCTCCACCAGCAGGGTCACGAACAGCTTGGTGGTGGGCAGCACGAACAGGGCGGCGGCGGCCTCCGCCATCCGGTCGAAGCCCGCTTCCCCGCTCTCGGCCGGCTCCTCGCCGAGGCGCGCGCGGATCAGGTCCATCGAGCGTTCGAGCACGGCCAGCAGCAGGCCCTCCTTGCTGCCGAAGTGCCACGGGATCGACCCTCTGCTGATGCCGGACCGCTCCGCCACGTCCGCGAACGTGGTCTGCCGGTACCCCTTGGCCGCGAAGAGCTCGGCCGCCGCGGTGAGGATCAGCTCGCGGCTCTCCTGACTGGTCTGCTCTCGTCGTGTTGTCACGCCATCCCTCCTGTGCTACCAATCCTATTCTATGCTGGCCAACACAGGAGGCCGAAGAGATGAGACTTTCGAACACCGCGCACACCACCCGCCCCTGGCGGATCCACGCGCTGACCCCCGACTTCCGGGTCGAGGACGTGTGGGCGCTGCCCACCCCCGGCGGCCCCGGCGACCTGCCCCGGCTGGTGCGGCAGATGTCATCCGGCGAGGGCGGCTTCTCCGGCGCCGCCCGCGCGCTGTTCGCGCTGCGCTGGAAGCTCGGCCGGCTGTTCGGCTGGGACGGCCCGCGCACCGGCGTCGGCGCCCGGGTGCACAGCCTGCGCGAGCGGCTGCCCGCCGACCTGCGTGACGGCGAGCGCGGGCCGGACCTGCGCGCGGTCCCGCTGACCTCGGTGTTCCTGACCGGCGACGAGTGGGTGGCCGAGACGGCCAACCGGACCGTGCACACGCTCATGCACATCGGCTGGGTCCCGGACGGCTCCGGCGGCTTCAGCGCCCAGATGGCCGTGCTGGTGAAGCCGAACGGCCTGTTCGGCACCGCCTACATGGCCGCGATCAGGCCGTTCCGCCACCTGATCGTCGACCCGGCGCTGGTGCGGCTGATCGGGCGCGGCTGGCGGGAACGCTCCGGCGAGCCCAGCGCGGCCTGACCCTCTGACACACCATCAAGAAACCGAGGAGATCGCCATGAAGAGGGGGCGGCGTCGGCCGGTGCGCGATGGCCGCGTCACCCGCGCCCTGGCGCCGAGCGGTTCCGGGGCTCGGGCGTGCGGGCCGAAGGCCGGGGTGACGTCGGACGCGGTGAGGATGCGCCTCCAGGGCCACCCCGGGGAGGCGTCCTTGACTGCGGATCCACAGTTCCTTGATCTGGCGTGCACTCCCCTGCCTCCTCCGGGAATCGCATGTTAACGTCATTAGCATCAATTGTTATGGGCATTAACATCGGAGGAAACCGCGATGGCGTCATCAGCGGTGCTCGTCACCGGCCGCTCCTCACTCCGGCTGAGCCCGGGCGGTGGCGTACGCTGACCCGCGAGCGAGCGAAGGGTGTGGGTCGTGGGGGTCAAGAAGCGCGGGTACCACCACGGCGACCTGCGCGCCGCTCTGATCGACGCCGCCGTCCAGCTGATCGGTGAGCACGGCGTGAAGGGCTTCACCCTGGCGGAGGCCAGCCGCCAGCTGGGGGTCAGCGTCGCGGCCCCCTACCGCCACTTCGCCGACCGCGACCGGCTCGTCGCCGCGGTCGCGGTGCAGGCGTGCGGGATCATCGGGGAGGCCGTGGGCGCGGCGGGCGGGGAGACTCCCGCCGAGCGGCTGGCCGAGGCGGCCCGCGCGTACGTCTCGGCGGCCGCCGCCAACCGGCCCCTGTTCGTGGCCCTGGTCGGCGTGGGCCTGGACAAGCGGCGCTACCCGGAGGTGGAGGAGGCGGCCCGCCCGGTGGCGCAGGCGTTCCTGGAGCCGGCACGGCTGATCACCGGCGCGGAGGAGGACGCGGTGCACCTCACCGAGACCGTCGTCGCCATCGCTCACGGGCACGCGGTGCTGCTCATGGACGCCTCGTTCGGCCCCGGCCCGCGAGCCGCCGCACCGGTCGCCGCCCGCGCGGCCCACGCCGTTCGCGCCGTCGTGGAGTGCCTCCGGTCCGCGGGCTCCCTGGCCTGAGCACCCCTGCCCCGCCAGGTGACGCCTCGGACGCGAGCCCCGATCCAAGGAGGGATGATGAGAGCGAAGACGTTGATCGGCTTCCGTGACCTGGAACGGCGGATCACGCTCGGCCCTGTCCAGGTGGTGATGAACCCCCGGCTTCCCCTGGAGGCCGATGGCACCGGCGACGTCTACCGGATACTGGTGCCCCTGTCCGGCAGGGCGTGCGTGAACGAGGTCGTCGTCCACGACGCGCTCATGGAGCGCGGAGCGGCCGGCCTGCTGGAGGGGGCCGTCGCCCGCGTGCCCAAGGCCTTGCTGCCGATTCCCCGGGAGCGGGTGGAGCGGCTGGCGGGCCGCCGCCTGCCGGACACCGGCGGCGTGGGCGCCCTGCTCCGCCGCTTCGTCGCCGACCTGGTGGACGAGGAGGAGACGTTCCGCCCGGCGGACGGGCCGCGGCTGGGCATGGTGCTGCTCGATCTGCTGACCGCGTTCCTGACGGTGGCCACGGAGGCGCCGGGCGGGCCGGACGGCGGAACCGTCGTGCCGCTGAACCCTCGCGCCGAGCTGACCCTGCGGATCCGCGCCTACATCGAGGAGCACCTGCCCGACCACGGGCTCGGCCCGAGGTCGGTGGCCGCGGCGCACCACATCTCGGTCAGCTACCTGCACCGCCTGTTCCAGGACGCCGGGACGACGGTGGCGGCCTGGATCCGGGGCCTGCGGCTGGACCGGGCCAGGCAGGACCTGACCGACCCTGCGCTACTCGACCTCCCGGTGTACGTCATCGCCGAGCGCTGGGGCTTCGCGAACCCCGCCGACTTCAGCCGTGCCTTCAGAGCGAGGTACGGCCTGCCGCCGAAGGAGTTCCGGCGGAAGGCGGTGAGCCGGCATCCGGCGGCGTGAAGGGGCTCCTCGTCAGCAGCGGCACCCGCACCACGCCGGCCGCGCCGGCACCTCGCTGACGAAGCGGGCGTTCAGCGGGCCCGCCCACCGGATGCACCGCGTTTCGCGTGCATTCTCCGTCAAGTGGCCGTCGACTCCCCGCCATGGACATCGAGCGGACCGGCCGGGGATCATGGTGGGCGCCGCATGTCCGGGGGGAGAGGCATCGATGACGTCAGGGGATTCGTTCGACCTGTTCAACAGCCAGATGGGCGGCCTCGAAGTGGACTTCGACCACGAACGCGCATTCCAGGCCGGCGGGCGCGGGGCGGACCTCGGCGCGGTGCAGGTGGCGGTCAAGTCGGTCAGCCCGGTCACGCTGCGACGCCGGCGGACCGGCGCGGATCAGGTCTGGGACGACGAGCTGTACCAGATCGTCATGCCCACCCACGGCACGATCAGGGCCGCCTGGGGGGCGCGGGAGGCCAAGGTGGCCGCCGGGGAGGTGTACCCGCACGACATGGCGCGGCTGGAGGGCTGCGAGATCACCGGCTCGGCGGAACGCGAGGAGTTCGAGATGTTGCTCCTCGCCTTCCCCAAGTCCCTGCTGCCGTTCGGCGCGGCGGACCTCGACCGGGTGCTCGGCCGGTCCGTGCGGGGCACGAGCGGGCTCGGCGCCGTCCTGCGGAACTTCACGGCCACCCTGACCGACAGGACGAGCGCGCTGGGGTCCGCCGATCGGTCGCGGATGGGCATGGCGCTCGTCGACCTCGCCACCGCCTTCCTCGCCGGAGAGATCGAGGAGTCGAGCGGCGCCGGCCCGGGCCGGCCCCGGCACGGGCTCACGCTCCGCATCCAGGCCTACATCCTCAGCCACCTGCGCGACCCCTGCCTGTCACCGCGCGACATCGCCGCCGCGCACCACATCTCGCTCAGCTACCTGCACCGGCTGTTCCAGGACCAGAGCGAAACGGTCGCCGCCTGGATCAAGGGCCGCCGCCTGGAGAGGGCCCGCCGTGACCTGGCCGACCCGGCGTTCTCCGCGCTGCCGATCCACGCCGTCGCCGGCCGCTGGGGGTTCGTCCACCCCGCCGACTTCAGCAGATCCTTCCGTACGGCGTACGGCATGGCTCCCAGGGACTTCCGCCACCACGCCCTCACCACGCAGGAACACCGGTCGTAGGGCTCGCCGGACCACCGCCCGGGCCTCCGGCGGGGCGGTGCCGGGAACGGACTTCCCCCCTGCCGGATCGCCTCTTCAACCGCCGCGAGCCGCGGGCGCCGCCGGGCCCGGTGGCGGCTCACCCTGCCCGCTCCTGTTGGCCTCGGTGATGAGGGCCAGGGCGAAGTCGGCCGTCCGGATGGCGATCTCCCCTGCCGGGATCCGCCTGCCGGTCTCCAGCCACCAGGTGATGGCTTGCAGGAACATGCCGCCCAGCAGTGTCGGCACCAGGTCGCCCGGCTGCTGGGGCACGTGCTGGGCGGTCATGCCGGCGAGCGTGGCGTGCATCCTGCGCGCGAACCAGGTGCTGCCGTTGCTGCCCAGCAGCGCGCCGTAGAGGCGGTGGTAGCGGTCGATGTGCTCGAAGAACGCGGTCCACCGGTCGAGCACGGGCGTGTCGGGGCTGTCGGTCATGGTGCCGAGCAGTTCCGCCATGGCCTCGTCGAAGATCTGCTCCACGAGCTGGTACTTGTCGCGGTAGTTGCGGTAGAAGGCCGCCCTGCTCACCATCGCCCGCTCGGTGATCTGCCCGACCGTGAGCCGCTCGAAGCCGTGCTCCTCGATGAGCTCGACCAGTGCCTGCCGGAGCAGCGTGCGGGTGCGCCGGACCCGGACGTTCTCCCGCGACATTTCGGGCCTCCTGTCTCCCTTGAGACGTTACGCCGGTGTTGAGGCTGGCCAGTGTAGGCCGGTCCGGACAGCCTGTCTCCTGGAAGACAGCACCGTCACCGAGCTCGGCCCCGGCGTCAGCACGTTCGCGGAGGGAGACGAGGTCTTCGGGTTCGGCGTTCCGCCCTCCTGCGCCGAGCGCTTCGACCTGCCCGCGGTCACCTCGGCGGCCTGGCCCAGTACGCCACCTCCCAGGCCGACGGCCTCTTCGTGGCCCGCAAGTGGGTCATCTCGATGCGACGCCGCTGACGCCGAACCCCACGGCCAGGGCTCGTTGCCGCTGTTGCTCGGCGACGTCGTACCGGCGTCCCCGATCAGGAGCCTGTCCCCCGTGCGAGCTACCCGCGAATGTCCTCTGGATGGTGACGATTCCGAAACCGCCGATTCCATAGCGTTACGACCTGGCCGCCGCGCATCCGCCGCCGGCCCTTACAACCAGGTCAATCAGCTCCACCCCATTCTTTCCCTGGAGGACATCGTGCTCGGCAAGCACAAGGCATGCGTCGTGGCCGCACTGTGCAGCACCGTGATCGGCGCCGGAGTCACCGGCTGCGGCGCCGATTCGCTGGAGAACTGGGACCCCCTCGCCCCCGCGACGCGCACGGCCGACGCCGGCGCGATCTCCGGCACCAAGAAGATCGACGTCGCGGGCCGGTCGGTGAACGTGTCCTGTTCGGGTGAACCGGCGAAGGGCGAGCCGGTCATCATGCTGATGCACGGAGGTGGTGACGCGCTCGACAAGCTGGCCGCCCTCCAGAAGACGCTGAGCGAGCAGCACCGGGTCTGCTCCTACGACCGGCTCGGCGCGGGCGCGAGCGCCCAGCCGGAAGGCCCGCAGGACTTCGCCGGCGCGGGCAAGATCCTGACCGGGGTGCTCGACCGCGTCGCCGGTGACAGGCCGGTCGTGCTGGCCGGGCACTCGCTGGGCGGGCTGCTCGCCGCCCAGTACGCCCCCGACCACAAGGACAGGGTCAAGGGGCTGGTCCTGATGGACGCCACCTCGCCCACCATGGCGGACGACATCACGAAGGCGATCCCCGAGTCCGCCACCGGCCCGGCGGCCGAGTTGCGCGCGCAGAACCTCGCGATGTTCCAGGGCCAGAACCCGGAGAAGCTCGTCATCGCCGACGGGAAGGTGCGTTCTGCCGGGGACATCCCGGTGGAGGTGATCCAGCACGGGAAGCCGTACCTCGCCGCCGTCCCCAAGTACGGCAAGCGCCTGGAGCAGGCGTGGGCCGCGGGCCAGCGCAAGTGGCTCGCGCTGTCCAGCGGCAGCAAGCTGAGCACGGCCGCGAACAGCGGCCACTACATCTACCTCGACCAGCCCGAGGTCGCTGTCAAGGCCATCGACCGCGTCGCCGCGCAGGCCGCGCGTCAGTCGCAGGGCAAGTGACCGGTCCGCTCGGCGACGAAGCGGCGGCCACGCTCCGGGTGGCAGCTCACGGGACGGCCGGGCGACGCAGCCGGGCAGCAGCTCACAGGACGACCGGGCGACGCAGCCGGGCGGCAGCTCACGGGGCGGCCGGGCGGTGCCGGTCGCCGACGTCGGCGGGGCGACGCTCGGTGAGGCGTTCCCCGTTGCGGCGGGCGAGGCCGGCCTTCTGATCGTCGGTACCGGGCGCGTCCTCCAGGAAGGAGCGGGCGGCGCCGTTGCAGACTCGGGGTCAGGCGGTCCGCCGCGCCGACGCGGGTCGCGATGAGTTCGCGGGGCGCGCGGAGTCTGTTCCTTCAAGGAGCCGGACCTGCCGGCCTCCGGCGGAGAGGAGATCCGACAGTGGCAGTGGGGATCTTCGCGGGCATCCCTGTCCGCGACTGCAAGAGCGCCGTGGAGTGGTACACCAGGCTTCTCGGCAAGGATCCGGCGTTCTGGCCCAACGACGTCGAAGCGGTGTGGCAGCTGGCCGAGGACCGGTACGTGTACGTCATCGAGGACGCCGCTCGCGCCGGAGGCGGCGTGGGCATGATCTGGGTGGACGATCCGGCGTCCGAGGTGGACCGGATCGCGGGGCGCGGGCTGCGGCCGGTGGACAAGGAGCAGCACGGCAACGTCTGCAAGTGGGTCTTCCGTGACGCCGACGGCAACGAGACGGGCATCGGGGGCGAGATCGCTCCCGACGCCTGAATCGGCGGGCGCGCGGGACGTCTTGGCGCCGAGGCCTCCCGCGCCGCTGGAGCGGTTGCCTTCACGCGGGGCCGGTCCCTAGTCTGAAGGGAGCGTGCGAGGGCGCTGCCAGTCCGCGGGCAGGGACTTTCCCACCTCGAGCAGCACATCCACGCACTGGACGAGACCAACCTCTTTCCGGCCGGGCAAGCGGACCTCGGCGACGAAGGAGGTTGCGATGCGCGATCGACATTTCGAGCTGCCTGCCCGCCCGAACCTGGAGTACTACCGCAAGCAGGCCAAGCACCTGCGGCACGCGTACGCGGCGGGCGACCCGGCCGCCGGAGCCAGGGTCGCCGACGTGCTGGGCGATCGGGCCGCCGAGCGGTTCCTGCTCGGCGACGCCCAGTTCGTGCTCGCGCAGGAACACGGGTTCCGGACCTGGGCCGAGTTCCGCGCCCACGTCGAGGGCCACAGCGAAGGCCACAGCGCCGGCGCGGAGCGGCCGGTCTCCCGCCTCATGGGGATCAGGCCGGACCTGTACGCCTCGATGGCCGGCGCGCTCCTCGTCGAGCTGCGCCGCGGCGATCCCGGCGCGCTGCGACGGCTGCGGGCGTACGTGCCCCGGCACGCCGCCGCGACCTCGCCCGCGGCCACCGAGCTTCGCGACGCGCGGCTGGTCATCGCGCGGGAGCTCGGCTTCCCGACCTGGCAGGAGCTCGTGTCGTTCACCGAGAAGTCCCGGCGCGACCTCGGCGAACGCCGGGAGCAGCGGCGGCGGCTGCACCGCGAGGCCGAAGCCCTGCTGGCCGGCGACACCGCCCGGCTGGCCGGTCTGACCCCCGAGCAGGCCGACACCCTGCTGCAGATGCTCGCGCGCCCCGAGACGATCCCCGGCGTCCGGCTAGGCAGGGAGCTCGGCGTGCCACGCGCCGCGGTCGAGGTCCTGCTCGGCAGGGCCACCGACCTGGATCTCCCGCTCGTCTGGGCGGCCCGCTCCAACCGGGTCGCGTACGTGCGGCTGCTGCTCGACGCCGGCGCCGACCCCGGCGTCCGGACCTGGGGCGTCACCCCGCTGGAGAACGCCATCCACCACGACGACACGGAGATCGTCGACCTGCTCGCCGAGCACGCGATCGTCCCGCGGGCGCTGTGGACGTACGCCGCGTGCGGCCGGCTGGATCTGGTGCGGGCCTGCTTCGACGCGGACGGGGGCCTGCGGCCGGGCGCCGCGCGGGCGCGCCCCGATCTCGCCGACACCGGCTCGGGCTTCCCGTCCCGGCTGCCGCCGGCCGACGATCCGGAGGAGATCGTGGGCGAGGCGTTCGTGCACGCCTGCCAGCACGGCCGGATCGAGGTCGTGCGCTGGTTCCTCGATCGCGGCGTGCATCCCGACGTCGCGCCCTACCTGGGGCGGACCGGCCTGCATTGGGCCGTTCGGGGCGGCCGTCCGCACGTGGTGCGCCTGCTCCTGGAGCGCGGCGCCGACCCGTCCGTCCGCGACGATCTCCTCCGGTCCGACGCCGGCGGCTGGCTGCGCATCGCCTTCGCCGCCCGCCCGCACGATCCCGTGGCCCGGCAGCTCCACGCTCTGCTCGGGTCCCGGTCGCGCTGAACCGTCGCCGCGGGTCCGGGCCGGCCCGGTCCACGCGCTCTGCAACGCATCCTCTCCACGAGAAGGGACCCGGATGAAGGTAGAGGTGTACGCCGATATCGCCTGCCCGTGGTGCCGCCTCGGCACGCACCAGTTCCACCGCGCGGTGGCCGCGGCCGGGGCGGGCATGGACGTCGAGCTCGTCCATCGTCCGTACCAGCTCATGCCCGACGCGCCCGAGGAGCCCCGGCCGCTGATGGACACGGTGGCCGAGTTGTTCGGTCCGGAACAGGCCGGGGCGATGGTCACGGAGATGGCCCGGATCGGCGCCGGTGAAGGGATCGTGTACCGGTTCGACCGCGCGGTGGCGGTCAACACCCTGACCGCGCACCGGCTGCTGTGGCTCGCCCTGCGCGAGCAGGGCGCCGAGGTGCAGGCCAGGCTGGCGACCGCCCTCTTCGACGCGTACTTCCGCGACGGCGTGAACGTCGCCGACCACACCCGGCTGGCCGAGCTGGCAGAGCGGGCCGGCTCGGACGGCGGCCGGGCGCGGGCCTTCCTCGCCGCCGGGGAGGGACACGCCGAAGTACGTGCGCTGGTGGCCGCGGCGCGGCGGGAGGGCGTCACCACCGTGCCGAGGTTCGTCTTCGGGAACGGCGTGGTGATCGCCGGCGTGACCAGCGCCGAGGCGCTCGGCGACGCGCTCCGGCAGTGACTCGTGCGGCTCACCCCCGAGCGGCGGGCCGGCTCGACGCCGCACTGACCCGGTAGCCTCCGTGGGCGGGGAGCCCGGTGGGCGTCAGGGTGCGGCGGTCTGGCTGCGGTCGATGAGGTCCAGGATCGCGTCGCGGATCTCGCGGAAGAGCGCCAGGGTCTCCTCGGCCGCCGCCTCGACGGCCGCCTCCCCGGGCGTCTCCGCCGGTTCGACCAGCAGCGCCACGGTGTCGGCGAGCACCGCGTACGGATCGCCGACGCCGGCCGGGGCGCTCTCCGGCTGGTAGACGGCGGTGGAGAACCCGTCGAGCAGGGCGTGCAGGGCGTAGGCCTGGCTGGGCAGCGGGCGGTCGTCGCGGATCAGGCCGTGACGGCGCAGGATCGGCATGACCGCGTTGCACATGGCGGCCGGCCGGGTGCGGGCGTACAGCTCGCGGTCGCGGGGGTCCTGCAGGAGCAGCCGCAGCAGCTCCGGGTCCCCGCTGCGCAGGCGGCGTCCCAGCGGCAGTATCAGCCCGGTACGGACGACGAGCGGCGCCAGGTGGCGCGGCCGGACCGTGGCAGGATCGGCGCTGATGCGGGCGATGCCCTCGTCGAGCAGGGCCAGCATGTCGCGGGCGAACAACCCGCGGATGAGATCTTCCTTGCTGGGCCAGTACAGGTAGACGGTGCCCTTGCCGACGCCGGCCGCCCGGCTGATCTCGGACACGGTGACCTTGCCCGCGCCGTGGTCGAGCACCAGCCCGCGCGCGCTGTCCAGGATGCGGGCAGCCTTGCGCGAGTGGAGTTCGACCAACTGGCTCACGGAATCCGTCCTCTCCCGGGGTCAGGCAGCGGCGACGTCGACGTTCTTGGCCCGCATGTCCTTGGCCATTATCCTGCCCATCGCCTTTCCGATGCCCGGGGCCCGCATCAGGCGCAGCATGCCGGTACGCAGAAGCTGCTCCTTGCGGTCGTCGGGGGTGAAGAGGCGGCGCATCGACAGGATGTTGTCCTGCTGGTAGCCGATGAACGGCCGCATCCGGGCCTCCCAGTCCCGCAGCGCGCCGGGCACGTCGTCGCCGTGGCGTCGCAGCATGGTGCCGAGCAGCTCGCCGCCGGCGATGCCGCTGGAGGCGCCCATGCCCGAGTAGAGCGTCAGGCACCAGGCGGCGTCCCCCATCAGGACGACCCGGCCGCGGTGCCAGCGCGGCATCTTGACCTGGTGAACCGAGTCGAACAGGAACTCCGGGGCCTGCTCGAAGCGCGCCAGCAGGCTCTCCAGCAGAGGGCCGGTGGGCTCGGGACCGTAGGCGGCCCGGACGGACTCGATCGGCGGGCGGCCGAACTCGGCGTCGATGTCGCCGGTGCGGTAGGAGAACAGCAGGCCCGGGGCGTGGTCGGAGAAGGGGAAGGTCCACACCGAGCGGCCCGGCTCGGCCAGCACCAGCCCTTCGTGCTGGGCGAAGCCCTCGACCGGCGCGTCCAGGACGGTCGCGCCGATCATGTAGTCCAGCGGATGCAGGAACTCCTCGGGGCCGAAGGCCAACCGGCGCACCGTCGAGCGCATGCCGTCGGCGCCGACCACCAGGTCGAAGCGCTCGGTGACGGTGGTGCCGGCCGCCGTGTCGTGCAGCGTCACCTCCGCTCCTGAGGCGTCCTGGACGATGTGGGCCGGCACGGTGGAGTAGCGGATCTCCACGTCGTCCGGCAGCGACGAGAACAGGCCACGCTCGACATCGCCGCGCAGCAGCTGGCGAGGGCCGCCGGCCAGGGCGGCCGGGCTCATGCCCGGACGGCGGCGCCCGGCCCGGTCCACCTCGTACATCGTGAGGTTCGCGTCGCCGCGGTCGCCGATCGCGTCGAGCACGCCCAGCCGCCGCGCGGAGGCGACACCGGTGCCGAACAGCATGACGAAGTACCCGCTCGACCGTCGCCCGGCCGACCGCTCCACCAGCACCGGCTCCCACCCGACCTGCCGCAGTCGCACCGCCGTGGCGATGCCCGCGATCCCCAGCCCGACCACCAGCGCCCGGCCACCCTTGCGCATGCCTGTCATGACGGCTCCATCCCTCGGCTCGCCACCAGAATACGGCACTCACTGACCAAATTGGTTCTGTTGGTCAGTTTGGTGGACCTCCGCTGGACGCCGCGGGTTCCGCGATCCGGCCGCGTGCAGCGAGCCGGAAGCGGGCCCGAGGCGGGAGCGTGCCCGGGGGTGACATGCCCTGCCGCTCGTGATGTCGCCGCAGGTGGTCAGGGGTGCGCGCGTACCGCGCCTCCCGCAGGGAAGGGGTTTCGTCGATGAACGAGCTGCCGAAGGGGACGATCGACGTGTTGCCTGGTTTCCGGCTGGCCTGGCCGATCTCGGATGATCTCGCTACGCTGCGGGCGGCCGTGCGGGCCTTCGGCACCGGGGCCGGGCTGGCCGACGGGCGCCTGATGGATCTGGTGATCACGGCGAGCGAGGCCGCCGCCAGGGTGCTGGAGCACGGCGGAGGCGGCACTCTGATCGCCTGGAGCGACCCGGATGGAGTGAGCCTGGAGCTCGTGGACGTGACCGGTGTGCTCTCCACGGTGTACTGGGCCGCCGACCGCGAGCCGGCCCCGGCCACCGGGCAGGACGCCGGCTGCCGCCTGATGCGCCGGCTGTGTGATGAGATCGCCCTCGATGACAGCGACGGCACCGCGCGGCTGTACCTGCGGTTCCACCATCAGGACCGGCGGCCCAGGACTCCTCTGACCCCGGCGTGAGCGATCACGCGAGGTCGGCGAGGTCCTCCTCGGTGAGGTCGATCGACCGGGCGGCCAGGTTCTGCTCCAGGTGGGCCACGGAGCCGGTGCCCGGGATGGCCAGCGTCGCGGGGGACACGGCCAGCAGCCAGGCCAGCGCGATCTGGTGGGCGGTGGCGCCGTGCCGTTCGGCGACCTTGACCAGGGCGGGGTCGTCGATGTCGGCCCTGCCGCCGCCGAGGGGGAAGAAGGGCACGAACGCGATGCCGGCCTCCTCGCAGGCGTCGAGTACGGCCGTCTCGGCGCGGTTGGCGATGTGGAAGTGGTTCTGGACGGCGGCGACGGGAGCGATCGTGCGGGCCTCGGCGAGGTGGCCGGTGTCGACGTTGCTGAGGCCCAGGTGGCGGATCAGGCCCTCCTCGCGCAGCGCGGCGAGCACCTCGAAGCGCTCGGCGAGCGACTCGCCGTGCGGCGGGTCGGTCTTGCCGATGCGCAGGTAGACCAGGTCGAGGCGGTCCAGGCCCAGGCTCTGGAGATCGGCTTCGACCTGGGGACGGAGCTCGGCGGCGGTGGCCTGGCGAGGGCCGCCGGGGCCGAAGACCGGGCCGACCTTGGTGGCGATGACCAGGGTGCCCGGGTACGGGGCCAGGGCCTCGCGGATCAGGGCGTTGGCGCTCGCCGAGCCGTCCGGGGCGCGGTAGAAGCCGGCGGTGTCGATGTGGTTCACGCCGAGCTCGACGGCGCGGCGCAGGACGGCGCGCCCGGACTCGGCGTCCCGGGCGGGGCCGCCCGGGTGGCTCTGGCACAGGCGCATGGCGCCGAACCCCAGCCGGTCGATCGTCAGGTCGTGGCCGAGGCGGAACTGGTCGGTCATGTCTCTCCCCGTGAGGTGATGTGGCGTCGGAGCAGCACTCCGCTTGTTCAGCAGCGGGACGATGCCGGCACGCCGATCGCGGAGGCGTCCCGCGGCGCGCCGGCCGCCGAGGTGTCCCGCCAGGTGCACGCGAGGCGGAGTCGACCGCCGGGCCAGACCACGGTCCAGTGCGGCCCGCCGGCGCGGGGGTGCCGGCCGGCGATCCTGCCGAAGGGACGGAACGACCGTGGCGGCGTGTGCGTGCGGTTTCTCCGCAGCGCCCGCCCGGTCGTGAGCCTGACCGCCACCGGGCGGCGGCAGCCGTTGCGGTGCGCGAACACCACCGGTACGTCGTGCGCGTCCGCGGGACCGGCACCGGTGACGAACGTGACCGTCTCGTCGAGCGGCGCGCGCCCCGTGCGGCTGTAGTCCGCCTTGACGTCCTCGAACCCGATCGACATGCCGCAGAACAGCATGAGCCCTTCCGGCGGGTGCAGGACGTCCGCGACGGTCTCGCGGTACACCGACCAGGACATCTGCGGGCAGCTGTGCAGCCCCTCCTCGCGGAGCAGCAGCATGACGGTCTGCAGGTACATGCCGACGTCGGCCCACTGGGGCAGGCCCATGTCGCGGTCGATGTAGCAGAACAGGGCGGCGGGGGCGCCGAAGCACTCCCAGTTGCCCGCCGCGGCCCGCTGGCGCGCCTCCCAGTCCTCGCGTGCGATGCCGAGCGCGCCGTAGCGCTCCCGGCCGAAGGCGGACCGGCGCTCGCGGTACGGGGACTTCAGGTCGGCCGGGTACATCTCGTACTCGCGCTCGTCCCAGGGGTCGCCCGCGGCGAGCCGCTCGCCGGCGCGCCTCTTGATCTCGGCGAGCGGCTCGCCGGTCACCACGTAGACGTGCCACGGCTGAAGGTTCGACCCGGACGGGGCCCAGGCCGCGGCCGACAGCACGCGCTTCAGCACCTCCATGGGGACGGGCTGGTCGGTGAATCCGCGTACCGCCCGGCGGCTCGTGACTGCCTCGTAGACATTCATGATCGTTACCTCCTGCCTGCACTCCGTGTCTATCTGTTTACAGTTCGATCGTATCAGACGTAACTGTATCAATCAATACGATCTCAGGTCATGAAGGTGCCATGAGCCGGTAAAACGTGGGACTTCCGGCGCCCTGCGGGCCGCCGCCTACCGCCCGGCGGGCACGCTCACGCGTCGCCGCCGGCGGGGTAGGCGACCCGGGTCAGCAGTTCCTTCAACTGCTCGGCCTCATCGGGGGCCAACCCGGCGGCCAGGCGCGCGGCCTGCGGCTCCGCCGCCACATGGGCCGCGTCGAAGAGCTCGGCCCCGCGCGGCGTGATCTCGACCACCCGCACCCGCCGGTCGCCCGGCACCGTCCTGCGCACGGCCAGCCCCTTGCGTTCCAGGTCGTCCACGACCCGCATGACGCCCGCCTTGTCCGAGCCCGTCGCCGCCGCCAGGTCCCGCTGCACCGTGGGCCCGCGGTCCATCAGCACGATCAGCACGGCGAAGTGCCGCAACTCGATGCCGAGCGGCCGCAGCGCCTCCGTCATCACCGAGGCCGCGCGCCAGTGCGCCTGACGCAGCAGCAGCCCGAGGGCGAAGGGCGAGGTGTCGCCGGGGCGGGCGGTCGCGCGCGAGGTGGCGGCACGGTCAGGGACGTCGGCGGTCATGACGTCATGCTACCGGCCGTCCTATCACCCGAAACAGTTTCATTCGCGATGAAATGGCCGCGGCAGGCGCCGGCCGACGGCACCGGCCCGGACCGGCGTTCGCGGCGGAGTCCTGTCACGATCCCGCGCGGCCGTCCGGTCTCAGGAGGGTGAGCGAAACCATGACGCCACACCACCGGCTGGGGAGACGGCCACGCGGCTACCGGAGGACGACCACATGATCGAACCGGATCGCACGCCGTGGCACGCGCTGCCGGCCGGCGAGGTCGCCGTCATGCTCCAGGCGGCCCCTGAGCAGGGCCTGTCGGCAGGCGAGGCGGCGCGGCGGCTCGACCGTCACGGCCCCAACCGCCTGCGGGAGGCCGCCCGCGAACCGCGCTGGCGGGCCTTCCTGCACCAGTTCCAGGACCTGATGATCGTGATCCTGCTGGTCGCCGCCGTGGTCAGCCTGCTGATCTCGCGCGAGTGGGAGACCCCGCTCGCGATCGCCGTGGTCGTGCTGCTGAACGCCACCATCGGCTTCGTCCAGGAGTCCCGGGCCGAGGCCTCGCTGGAGGCGCTGCGGAAGATGACCTCCACCGTGGCGACCGTCCGGCGGGACGGCCGGCTCGCCCGCCTGGACGCCACGGAGCTGGTCCCCGGTGACGTGGTGGTCGTCGAGGCCGGGGACCGGGTGCCGGCTGACGGGCGGCTGCTGTCCGCGGCCGCCCTGGAGGTGCGCGAGTCGGAGCTCACCGGGGAGGCACAGCCGGTCGCCAAGTCCGCCACCGCCCGCGTCGAGGAGGGGGCGCCGCCGGCCGACCGTACGAACGCGTTGTTCATGAACACCTCGGTCACCCGCGGCCGGGGCGAGATGCTCGTCACGGCCACCGGCATGGCGACCGAGACGGGGCGGATCGCCGGCCTGCTCGCCTCGGCCAAGCCCGCCCCGACCCCGTTACAACGGCAGATCAGCACGCTCAGCAGGACCCTGGCGCTCATCTCCGCCGTGGTGGTGACCGTCGTGGTCGTGCTCGGGCTGGTGCGCGGGCAGGAGTTCGGGGTGTTGTTCGTCACCGCGGTCTCGCTGGCCGTGGCCGCCATCCCGGAAGGGCTGCCGGCGGTGGTCGCGTTCACCCTGGCCATGGGCACCGACCGGCTGGCCCGCCGCGGGGCCATCGTCAAGCGGCTGTCCTCGGTGGAGACCCTCGGCAGCACCTCGCAGATCTGCACCGACAAGACCGGCACGCTGACCCTCAACCAGATGACCGCCCGGGAGATCTTCCTCGCGCAGCGGCGCTTCACCGTCTCCGGTCACGGTTACGCCCTCGACGGGCGCATCCGCTCCACCGACGGCCGCCCACCCCCGGACACCCTGGACGAGGCGTTGATCGCGATGGCGCTGTGCAGCGACGCGGTGTTCCGCGACGACGAGGAGGTGGCGGTGGTCGGTGACCCCACCGAGGCCGCTCTGGTCGTGCTGGCCGAGAAGGGCGGCATCGACGTCACGGCACTGCGCCGGCGCCGCCCGCGCCTGGCGGAGGTCCCGTTCGACGCGGAGCACAAGTTCATGGCCACCTTCCACCGCTGGACCGGCGACGACGGCCGGCCGGTCGTGCGCTGTTTCGTCAAGGGCGCGCCGGACGTGCTGGCCGCCCGGGCCACCCACTACCTGGGCCCGGACGGCGTCACCGAGCTCGGCCCGCAGGAGCGGCGGCACTACGACGAGGCGAACGCGACCCTGGCCGGGCAGGGCCGGCGGGTGCTGGCCGTGGCCCGCCAGGACTTCGCCGACGACGGCTTCGCCACCGGCGGCGGCGACGAGAAGGACTTGCTGGACCGGATCGTCCTGATCGCCCTGGTCGGCATCGTCGACCCGCCGAGGCCGGAGGCGCGGCAGGCCATCGAGCAGTGCCACGAGGCGGGCATCCGCGTCCGCATGATCACCGGCGATCACGCGGTGACGGCCGCGGCCATCGCCCGCGACCTCGGCATCCCCGGCCGGGCCGTCACCGGCGCCGAGCTCGACCGGTTCACCGACGACGCCGGCCTGGCCCGCGGCCTGGACGGCATCGGCGTCATCGCCCGGGTCTCACCCGAGCACAAGCTCCGCATCGTCGGCGCCCTGCAGGCCCGCGGCGACGTGGTGGCGATGACCGGCGACGGGGTCAACGACGCCCCCGCGCTGCGCAAGGCGGACATCGGCGTCGCCATGGGCCTGACCGGGACGGAGGTGACCAAGGAGGCGGCGACCATGGTGCTCACCGACGACAACTTCGCCACCATCGTGCGAGCCGTCCGCGAAGGGCGCGGCATCTACGACAACATCGTCAAGTTCACCCGTTTCCAGGTCTCCACCGCGCTCGGCTTCGTGCTGACGTTCCTGATCACCTCGCTGACCGGCCTCGCCGGCGGCGCCCCGTTCACCGCCCTGCAGATCCTCTTCGTCAACCTCGTGATGGACGGCCCGCCCGCGATGTCGCTCGGCGTCGACCCGGCCGGCCCGGACGCGATGAGCCGGCCGCCCCGCCCGGCACGCGAACCCATCCTCACCAGGGAACGCCTCGTGCGCATCCTGCTGACCAGCACGATCATGGCGACCGGCACCGCCGCCGTCCTCGCCTGGGCGCCGGGCCCCGCCGCCGCAGGTCAGGCCAGTGTCGCGGGCACGATGGCGCTCGTCACGTTCGTCTTCTTCCAGGCGTTCAACCTGCTCACCGTCCGCCACCCCACCCGCAGCCTGTTCCACCGCGAGACCCTGCTCCACCCGAACCCGCTGGTCGCCACCCTCGCGGTCGTCGTCCTGCTGCTGCTCATCGTCGAGGTCGACGCCCTGCACGGCTTCTTCACCACCACCGATCTCGGCTTCGGCCAGTGGCTGGCCTGCCTGGCGGTCGGCTCGGCCATCCTGTGGGCGGGCGAGCTCGTCAAGGTCCTGCTCCGGGCCCGTGACCGCCGTCGAGGCGGCCACCGCGCGTGACCCGGCGGCGGGCGTCAGGCCGGCTCGTCCGTGCCTTCGAGCAGCGTGGCGCGGATCTGCTTGCGGGAGACGATGCCGAGCTTGACGAAGATCTTGCGCAGGTGCCATTCGACGGTATGGGGGCTGATGAAGAGCTGGGCGCCGATCTCGGAGTTCGTCAGCCCGTCGCCGGCTAACTGCGCGATCTGCGCCTCCTGGGCGGTGAGCGTGGTGCGCACCTCGACGGGGCGCTTGCGTACCGCCTCGCCGGTGGCCTGCAGCTCGCGCCGGGCGCGTTCCGCGAACGCCTCGGCCCCCATCTGGCCGAGCAGCTCGTAGGCGGCGCCCAGCTGCTCCCGCGCGTCGGCGCGGCGGTTCTCCCTGCGCAGCCACTCCCCGTAGAGCAGCCGGCTGCGGGCACGGGCCACGCCGACCTCGGTGCGGCCGAGCAGCTCGATCGCCTCGCGGTAGAGGGTGTCGGCGGCCGGCCCCTCGCTCACCTGGGCGCGCACCAGCGCGGAGGTGCCGAGGGCCCAGTCGGTGCCGGCGGCCTGGGCCATCTCGTCGAGGTGCCGGGCGGCGACGACGGCGCGGGCCGCGCGTCCGCTCCGGGTGGCGGCCTCGACGAGCTCGACCATGGACGAGATGGCCAGCCCGAGCTCCTGCGGGTGCTCGCAGCCGCGCTCGGCCGAGACGTACGCCTCCTCGTAGCGGCCCAGGCCGTTGCAGAGCACCGCGCTCGCCCAGTGGGTGGCGGTCAGCACCTTCCCCTCCCCTTGCAGGGCCAGGTCGCGCGTGACCGCCTCGATCGTCCGGCGGGTGGCGGCTTCCCTGCCTCGCCACGGCTCGACCACCAGGGCGCAGTACTGGGCGAAGAAGCGGCTGCCCGTCGCCTCGCCGATCGTCACCGCCTCGGCGACCAGCGATTCCGCGACGGCGAGCTGGCCGGCATGGGCCCGGTTCGGCACGAGCAGCAGCAGAGCGGGCGGCAGGATCGACAGGGCCCCCGTTTCGCGCGCGAGCTCGACCAGCTTCGCCGAGAGCGTCGACCAGCCGTCGAAGTCCCAGGCGTTGAAGGCCATGCGGGAGGCGAGCGGGAGCCAGCCGAGGCCCTCCTCCCTGGAGATCTCTTCGGTGCTGAATGCGTCCAGGGCCTGCCGGACCGTCGGCATGCCTGCCGCGTACCCCTCGGTGACCATGGCCGCCACGCCGGTCATGAGCAGGTCGTTGCGCTCGGGGCGCGGTCCCGGCGGTGCGGCCAGCGCCGCCGCCGCCACGTCCGCGAGCTGGGCGCCGCTCGGCAGGCGGCCGGCGGTGAAGGCCGCGTACAACGCGTCGCGGTAGGTCTCGCGGGCCAGCCCGGCGTCCAGCGGCTCCAGCCGCTTGGCGGCCTTGAGCAGCAGCGGCAGGCCGGCGCCCGCGCTTCTGGATGCGAACATGATCTGGCCGCGCAGCAGGTCGGCCTGGGCGAGCTCGCGTTCGTCCAGGGGGCTGAGCTCCGCCGCGTCCAGCAGTTCGAGCGCGGCGTCGTACCCGCCGGCCCGTTGCTTGGCCCGGGCCGCCGCCAGCGCCCTGGCGCCGCGGCGGGCGGCGTCGGGGGTGAGCTCGGCCGCCCGCTCCAGGAACGCGGCCGCCGCCGCGACCCCGCCGCGGGCCTGGGCCCGGCCGGCGGAGCGTTCGAGCTCGG